>CAYYLB010000120.1:0-1517 GCA_964472345.1 uncultured Methanosarcinales archaeon | reverse complement strand
TGACGCGCTCATAGTCCTCCGTGCTCCAGATGCAGGTCGTCCCTTTCCCGCATTCAACATAATAGATGGGGATATTGGAGCGCGGCAGATCAGACTTCTCGATCAGATCGACAAGCTGAGGGAACGCCGTCCCTTCGATATAGTGCTTGTCGTTGAACGCCCAGGCATAGATGCCGCGATAGATGCGCGGATCGAGAACGACCACTGCATTGTCAGGGATGTGCTCATGGGCATACTCCCGGAGGGTGAGCACTGCATTTTTCTTTGTGAGGATGTCCAAAAGGAATACCATGTTGAAGAGGAAGATGACAGCAAGCGCGACCGCAAGGAAATGATGGAGATGGAACCGTTCCGCAACCTTCCGGTGCAGCTGGAAAAGCAGGTGCCCTGCGAAAATGCTCAGCACGAGCGGCACCCAGAGATAGTGCGAAGGGCTCCCCGTCACGCCGACGAGATAGCCATAAAGAAACAGGAACGAGAGCAGGAAGAGCAGCGTCGCGTACGTCCGTTTGCGGAAGGAGAAGATGATCCCGATGATTCCCGCAGCGAACAGCAGCCCGTCGAAGCGCAGGAATTGCACGGCAAGCCACTGCAGCCGCGGCAGGATGGCGGCTCCTGACCAGGGCCGGTTCTCAAGGCCGGCGTACACATTCTCCCCGATGCCGAGGAATGTCGCGAAATAAAAATCAGTGACTCCTTTTTCATTGTAGAGGAGATAGTTGTAGATGAAGATGGGAGAAAGCAGAACCAGGAGGATCGCTGCGCTGGCAAGAGCCGTTTTCAGCACCTGCTTTGTGCCCATGTTCTCCCGCACCGGCGCAGAGCCGCGGCCTTTGGCGTAAAGGAGAATCCCAACAATGGCATACGCGGGGATGAAAAACAGGACAATATTCTTGGTGATGAGCGCAAGCCCGAAAAGCAGGGCAGAGAGGTAGAAATGCGTCTGCTTCCAGTCCGAAAGCGCCCGGAGGAAGAAGAACATGCTCAGCAGCACAAAGAAGAACGCAGGCATGTCGGTCTCGTAATTGAACCGCACCGCATAGCCGGAAACCGCAAAGAGGAACGAGGAGATGACGCCTGCCTTCTGCCCGAACAGCTCTCGGGCGACAAGAAAGACGGCAAAGACCGCAAATGACCCGAAGATGACGGACGGAAGCCGCGTGGAGATGGGGGTGACGCCCCCAAAAAGCTGGTACCCCATATCGTTCAGGGTGAAGAACAGGTGGGACTGCTGCCAGGTGGACAGCCTGCCTGCAGAGAGGATATTCACGGCAAGCGAAGAATAGACCAGCTCGTCCGCCGCGATGACCGCGTGCGACGCAGCGATGATCCGAAGCGTGAGCGCAAGCAGGAAGATGAGGGTGAGCAGAAGATTAGTCTTCGTGACCCGGAGCATCATGGGCCATCAGCTGCTCATAGAGGTTTAAATAGTTTTTGATGTTATCTTCGAGTGGAAATGGACGGAAGCGTGTTTTCCGGTAGCTCCCGCGGGAGGCTCGGACGACGGCAGCGGCGAG
>CAYYLB010000119.1:0-1618 GCA_964472345.1 uncultured Methanosarcinales archaeon | reverse complement strand
GGCACTACGCAATTAGGCCATGTTGAGCATTTAGCCGAGAGCGATTTAGTAAAACAATTGAGAAGCGAAGGAACATGGCTCCACATTGATGCTGCATATGGTGGTTATGTGGGGATATTATCGAGCCATGTTAAAGCAAAAGTTCCAGATGCAGATTCAATTACTATTGATCCATATAAGTTCGTTGGCAAGCCAGGCGTTGCTCTTCTGTTGGTGGATAAAAATAAAGCACCAAAAACAAATGTAGAATATTATGCTCATTCACTATGTACTGTCCATACAACTCTCTCCGCTGGACCTGTAGCCGCGTGGGGACAGACTGTAAAAGATTGTGGTGATGTTTATGGCTTACGAGAAATTGCCTACCAATGCGTTGAGATTGCAAAACGCTCTGGTAATGGTTTACGAAGAAAAGGGGTTTCTCTTGTCCATTTTCCAGAGATGTCAATAGTTCCAGTTGCATTAGGCTCTCCTGAAGAAGTTGATCACGTCCATGACAGATTACTGAATAAAGGTTTTCGTGTCGGAAAAGTCCGTATCGAAGGAAGAGATTATGAGGTTAATGGAATAAGAATGGTCGTTACACCGAAAGTTAATCCTGATTTGATGTATGGTACAGCATCGAGATTAGTTGATAAGGTAGCAGAAGCGGCAAAAACACCTGCTCCCTAATAGCGGCGCTGCGCCCATGCTGCCCGCTGCCGCCCTCACAGGAAAACAGGGAGAAGCAAACGCGGGGAGCTACTATTCTTCGGCCGTTTTCTCTCCCTCGCCGGCGCGCTCGCGGCGGATCACTTTCACCGCATCCATCTTCACGGTGATGGGAATCGGAACCGCTGCCTGCAGCAGCTCGACGACGACCTCGTCTTTTGTCTTGTCGACGCGCATCACCTTCGCCTGCTCGCGCTTGAACGGGCCGGAGATGATCTCGACGATGTCGCTCTTGTGGATGTTGCGCTCAATCCTCACCTGCTCGAGCATGTGGTCGATCTCTTCATAGGCGATCTCCTGCGGCAGGATGCCGCGCGCATAGGGGATGCGCCCGATGGCCTGATCCGCATCCGTGCGCGCCTTCGCCTCGAGGAAGATGTACCCCCTCATGCCGTGCGCCCGGACCGCTGCATACACCTCGCACGCATCTTTGCGGATCTTCGAGCTCACAAAATCCATGACCTGGTCTTCGCGGTTCGCCGTCGTCCGCAGGGCGAAGATGTGCGCCGCCTGCTCCTCAGCCATTTGAAATCACCAGCTGCTGGAGCATGGTCAGCGCGAATCCAAGCAGCCCAATCAGCGCCAGGCCGAGCCCCGAAACCTTCACGATCGTGATGAACTCCTCCTTCGTCGGCTTCTTCGTCACCTTCAGCACGCGCTGCGCTTCGCGCAGGAACCGCTGCAGCTTCAGCCAGAGTGTTTCCCGTGCAGGCTTTCCTGCTTCCTCCTGCGGAGCTGCCTCCGGCACGCTCTGCTGCTGCGGCGCCGCTGCTTCTGGCGGTTGCCCTGCTGCTTGTTGTTCATCAGCCATAAGAAGAGTGACCCAAGATGAGGTTTCTTTATAAATGTTGTGGCGGTACGGGCTGTAAAGTAAGCGTTACCTGAAAGTGCCTTCTCTTTAATTCCG
>CAYYLB010000118.1:0-1679 GCA_964472345.1 uncultured Methanosarcinales archaeon | reverse complement strand
ATCCGGTCATTTTTTTATGAGGCTGGTATAACATAATCAACGCAATCATCTATATGATGTCATTGAGATACTGGAGCGTGGTTACGACGCACCAAGAAAAAGAAAAGAAGGCACCGTTGAACGATGGATGGGTAAAGGCAACAAGACGCTAAACGCAGCGGTTGTGCAGGATTACAATGAGGTGATGAAAGAGGAATGCTGGGTGCTTGTCCATGTAGGCCAGTTCACCAGGAGGAAACGAACATGAAATGTTACCAATGCGGTCGTAGGATGGAATTCGTCCAGCGTATGAAATTTAACGAGTATGCCATCGACGGCTGGAGATGCTCCTGCGGCGAGCGCTACTACGAGCCTGAACAAGCCCAGCGAATCCTGCTTTTGAATAAACTCAAGAAAGAGGTGATACGGGCCAGGCTGGGGAAGATCAGAAGCAATCTCATCTTACGGCTGCCGAGGGACGTCGAGTCTGCGTTAGACTTGCAGAAGGGGAAAGAGGTCCTGATCCAAATCGAGGGGAAAGGGCTGAAAATTCTGCCCGCCTGAATTATCTCTTCCCTTGGTACAGCCGGAGAAACTGCGCCGCGACCTTCCGCACGTCAAACTGCCCGATTTTCTTGAAGGCGCGCTCAGCCCGCCGCTTCGCTTCCGCAGGCTCGCGAAGCACCGAGACGATCGCCTCCGCCAGTGAAGCATCGTCTGCAGGCTCTGCGTAGAACAGCTCGCGCTCATCGAAAATCTCCAGCAGCTCGGGCTGCCGCGTCGTCACCACGGGCGTCCTGCACGCAACCGACTCAAGAAGGCAGGAGGGGTTGCCCTCGGTGCCGATCAGGTCGATGTAGGGAAGGACGACGACGTCTGCGGCACTGACATACTCCTCGACCGCGATCTCCATCGTGATGAGCTTCACGTGCGGCTTCAGCGCAGGATCCTCAAGCACTGCCCGGTAGTCGTCCGGAACGGCATGGCGCGGTGCAATCACCAGATATGAAGAAGGATGCGCCCGCAAGACGGCGGGGAATGCACACAGCAGATGCATGACCCCTTTCTTTTCGAAGAGGCTGCCATAATAGAGGAGGACTTTCTTTCCAGTGAAGCCGTAGCGTTTCCTGAGCGGGTGCCTGCCGCGCGGCGCGAAACGCGCGAGATCGATGAACGACCTCAGAAGAAGGGTCTTTCCCGGGGGAGCGCCGCCGGCGCACAGCCGCTGCCGCATGACATCTGTAGGGACGGTGACACGATCGACGAGCCGCAGCAGCCACGCAAAGCCCCGTGAAGAGCGCGAGTACGACTTAAGGGTATGTACGGTTGCTGCCTGCGGCGCCGCAAGGAC
Organism: uncultured Methanosarcinales archaeon; assembly: GCA_964472345.1. GTDB lineage: Archaea > Nanobdellota > Nanobdellia > Woesearchaeales > JAGLXL01 > CAYYLB01. The sequence continues at coordinate 349 of CAYYLB010000118.1, read as the reverse complement.
GCGCACAAGGAATGTGCGGAGCGCAAGGGCAGGCGCCGCGCTGAAGCCGTGGATGACGTCGAAGGTGATGCCCCCCCGCCGCTGGAGCGCACGGACAGCGCGCACGTGAGCCAAGACTCTGCCCGGGAACAGGCGGTAGATGGGCACGCCGCGAACGTGCTCTTCAGGAGGATACCCTTCACGCCGCTCGGTGATGATGGCGACGGAATGCCCCCGATCGATGAGCGTCCGCGCCAGCGTGATGAGGGTGATCCCGGTCGACTCTTTCATCCCGCGGAGGAATGCGGTGCTCAGGAACGCGATGTTCATGTGCCAAAACCTATATAAACCTCTATTTATAGTTTACCTG
>CAYYLB010000117.1:0-1746 GCA_964472345.1 uncultured Methanosarcinales archaeon | reverse complement strand
CTTGGAAAAACATGGGCCCGCCCAGACTGCCGTGGCAGCGCTTCCTGTTCAGCCCTGCCCATTCGAACTGGGGACCTTCTCGATTTCGCGCGCCGCCGCTGCAGTCAGCAGAGGGACGCCCGTCAACGAGATGTCATAGCCGCTAGACCACGGGCCCACGGCGCGGCAGAGCAGCGGCCGGTTTAAAAACATTGTGCAGCCGTTCGGTGAAAAGCCGCCCGCCCCTTTTTTGCTGTTCACCGCCCGCAACCTATTTATAGGGCGCATGCGTTGCTGCTGCCATGCCAAAAGAGGGTGACCGGCTGCGGCTCGAAGGGGCGTTCTTTGAGACGCTGCTCGGCCTGAACTACGCCAAGGGTGAGCGCTTCCGGCGGCTTGTCCGGGAGGCGCAGCAGTACGCGTGCCAGTTGCCGCCGTACGCGCAGTGGCCGCAGCATGCGCAGCAGTTCTGGAACGCGGAAGCGGTGTGCTGGAAGAGCCGGGTGGATCACGCCGTCCGGGAAGCGATTTCGCGCGAGCTGTCGTCCCTGCAGGGACTGAACCTTGACCTTGGTTCCGGCTCGTCCAGCTATGTGCGGAATTCTGTCGCTGCTGACTTCGCCGAAGAGATGCTGCTCGTGCACGATGCGCCGCACAAGGTAGCGCTCGACCTCGAAAAGCCTTTGCCGCTCGCGAGCGGCGTCTTTGACAGCGTGACGATGGTGTTTGTGGCGAATTACCTCGCGAACCTGCCGCAGCTGCTCGCGGAAGCGAAGCGCGTGCTCGCGCCGGGGGGGCAGCTGGTGATGGTGCAGAGCCTTGCGCCGGTGATGGAGCTGCACCGGATGCATTACCGGAACTCGTACGGCGAAGCGGAGCTGAAGGTGCTGCTGAAGCACGCAGGCTTTGCCGTCCGCTCAGAGCTCAGGCGGCTCGAAGGCAAGGAGCTGCTGTTTGTCAGGGGAGAGCGGGGGGCCATTTAGCCGTTTTCTGGGGAAAGAAGCGGGCCCAGGGGGATTTTCGGTGTTTTTCGAACCCCCGGCCTGATGGTCTCTCCTTGATGTAAGAGCCATCCGCTCTAACTGCCCGCATGCTCCTCGAAAGCAGCACGCACCAGGCTGAGCTATGGGCCCACGGTGCGCGCATGGCGCAGGCAATTTAAAAATGTTGTGCCTGCAGGCGCGAAAAGTTTTTGAAATGGGTTCTTTCACGCGCTCTCATGGCAGGCATCCGGAAGACATTGCTGCTGCGGGATATCGCCCGGGTTGACTATGAGCAATTGCGCAAACGGAAAGGGTTCAAGAACAAGGAAGATTTTGAGGAGCCGCCGGACGAAGGGTATGCGGAGATCGTCCAGCCGTTGCGCTATCCGACATTCGAGGATGTGCTCCGGGCGTTCATGGATGAAGGGCTGCTTGGATTGATAAACATTCCACGCGGACCCAAGCAGCACACGCGCTCCGGCATTCAGAGGATTACCTCAGAAGCTGAGCTTCCGGTGTATGCATGCACTGCCAAGAGTCGCGGCTGCCTATATATCTATTTCTCAGAGAAAGAGCCGCCGCACCGAATCGGCTTCGATGCCCGCGGCAGCGCAGTCGTCTCGACGAGTGTCATGTTCCCCGGCTCAGAGCGGCATTGTTACGGATGGGAATCCAATGTCCCGCAAGCGTACCGCCTTATCCGGGGGTTGTGGGCGCCTGATACATAATTTCCTAAATTCCCGTTGAAATAGGCATTAGGTTGGTGTGTTCTGATTGTGCTCGT
>CAYYLB010000116.1:0-1748 GCA_964472345.1 uncultured Methanosarcinales archaeon | reverse complement strand
GACTGGCATCGAGCTGGAGCCTGGCAGGTGTCCCACTTACGCCGGCGCTCACTGGCCCGTCGGCGAACTTTTCAATAACGTCGGATAGGCTGGGGCACTGTACCGTTAAGCGCCCGCAACAGCGCGGCAACCATAGGCATAATCAGCACCAAGCAGCGCCGAAGCCGCAGGGCGGAGGCGCGATGGTGGTTGGTTCTCGATTATAGCGGAACAGCGCGGGCAGGGAGCACACGCCGCAGAAACGGGAACCGATGGTATTACTTCCTCATACTTTTTTCAAAAGCTTTATAAATGAGGGGCCGTTCCTCCGCTGCTGCATGAAAGAGCGCATCACCATCACCGTCGGGCAGGACATTCTGGGCGATGTGGACAAGCTCGTCGGCACCGAGCACATCAAGAGCCGCTCGCACGCCGTTGAAGTGCTGCTGAAGAAGGCGCTGGGCAAGCGCTGCCCCAAGAAGGCAGTCATCCTCTGCGGCGGCAAGGGCACACGATTGCGGCCGATCACCCATGAGATCCCCAAGCCGCTCATCCCCGTGCACGGAAAAGCGCTGATCGAGCACCTGCTTGACCTGCTCAAGAAATATGACATCCATGACATCCTGCTCAGCGTGGGATACAAGAAAGAGAAGGTCATGCAGTACTTCGGCAGCGGGGAGCGGTTTGGCGTGAGGATCCGGTATATCGAGGAGAGCGAGGAGGCTCCGCTGGGAACCGCAGGGCCGCTGAAAAAGGCGCGCGCGCTGCTGACGGACACGTTCATCGTGACGAACGGCGATGAGCTGAAGGACATCAACCTCGAGGAGATGTACGACATCCACAAGTCGAACAATGCCGCTGCCACCATCGCGCTGACGACCGTCCCCGACCCGAGCAACTACGGCGTCGCGCAGCTCAGCGGCTCACGCATCCTGCGTTTCATCGAGAAGCCGCCGAAGGACAAGGCGCCGAGCAACCTGATCAACTCCGGCCTGTACATCCTCGAGCCTGCGGTCCTCGACCTGATCCCTGACGGGCATGCGATGCTCGAGAAAGACGTGTTTCCGATCGTTGCGCACGACGGCAGGCTCTTCGGCTACCCATTCAGCGGGCAGTGGTTCGACACCGGCAACATGGAGCGCTGGGAGCGCGCGCTGCAGGAGTGGAAAGGGGTTACGAAGTAGCGGTGCGGCACCTGCCCGTCCGGAACCTCCCCGCATGAAAGAACACCGCCCCATGAAAGAATCCGAAACGCTGGAGCTGAAGAGGTCAACAGCTGAGCTAAAGGGGGCAATAATCTCAGTGGTTTCTATTCTGAATAAGCACCAGAAAGGAGAGCTGTATTTTGGCGTGAAGAATGGTGGCGAAGTGGTTGGACAAACGGTTACAGAAAATACCATCAGAGAGGTTTCTAAGACAATTTCTGACAACATCGAGCCGAAAATATTTCCTAAGATCACCGAAGTAACTTTGGGTGGTAAGAAATGCGTCCACGTTGGGTTTTCTGGAGAAAATGTCCCTTATTATGCTTATGGTCGCGCTTACATCCGGGTAGGTGATGAAGCTCGGCAGTTGAGTGCAAAAGAAATAGAAAAGATGATTTTGGAGAAAAATAAGGACAGAATGGCCTGGGATAGGGAGATTTGCAAAGAAGCAAAGCTCAGCGACATCAGCACGAACAAACTCAGGTGGTTTTTGAAAAAGGCAGGAAAACGCTTTGATACTGTTGAAAATTCTTTGAAAAAGTTAGGTCTTCTTTCGCAGGGAAA
>CAYYLB010000115.1:0-1846 GCA_964472345.1 uncultured Methanosarcinales archaeon | reverse complement strand
TTACGACGGGAAGCGGCGCGAATGTTGCCGGAGTCTGGTAGTGGGGCTGGTTCTGGAGCTGTTGCCGCTGCTTCTTTTCCTTTATCCTGACAGCGACCGCCTTTCCGCCCTTGTAAAGCCCCCGGGAAACGTTCCTGACAAGCCACCAGCTGCCCTTGCCGAGGCCGCGGAAGGTGGATTTGGTCGCGCGCCAGGCCCAGTGACTTTTCGCTTTTTTCGGTCGGCTCATAAACTGCGAAAGAAAAAGCAGGGGTATTTATACATTGAGGTCAACGGCAAGGGGTACTTCCTCACCCGCGGAGCACAGAAGAAGAAAAATGAAAGAAGATGGCCCGATCAGTTCTGATGCGGACCTTCGGCGAGGAGCTTTGCAACAATCTTACGTAAGGCAGTAACGAGCTCATGGGTTGATGCAATGCCGCTTTCTCCTTCAACCTCCAATTCAGCTATGAGTTGCATGAATTGAGTGTTCGTGGTAGCCCCTTCATCCACCAAATCAAGCGCAGCCTTGATCACTTCAGCGTTATGGGTTGAGCCTACTGTCCGAAGCCTGCAGATAGCCCACGCACCATCGTTTCCCTTGACGAATGGCATGAAATCAAAAGGCTCGAGCGTTTCGCCTCGTGCCATACGCTTCAAAAGCTCCTTCATGGCCTGCGCGTAGGTTGGAGTGCGGTGAGCGAGCAGCCGGTTGGTAATGAGCATCGTCGCACGACCCGCAGTCATAATGGCCATGGGAAGAATGCTGGCAACTGCCAGTGCGACATCGCTGGCCCTTCTTTCATACTCCTGCTGGAGCCGCTGCTCCTCAAGAGAGCCTTGCCTCCACTCACCCCGGAGGCTCGTCAGCGTGATGATGCGCTCAAGCATGTCTGTTGAGAGTTCCTGTGCAACCCCGATTTTCTTGAGAAGCTCAACCGCAGCAAGGTAATGGTCGCCGCAGAGCATGCCGTTGAGAATGATCTGGGAAAGTTCATCATATGCTTGGGTGTAGAGGACCGCTACCTGCAGCGCCTGATTTTGAAGTGCATACAGGCGCTGCTGATGCTCTTCCAGAATCACTGCCTCTGCCTCATTCCTATCCTGGGGATCGATGCTGCGCGGATACGGCCGGAACGGAGGATCGAATCCCTGTGAGGTCAGACCTTCCTCTGTCTGGTCATCAAGCCAGACACGAAGCGGAAACCCTTTGACTGCCTGGGCCAGAACATCCGGCTCCATCAAAAACAGGAGCTTTCCATTGACAACACCGACACCACGCGTGTTCCCGGCGGATGTAATGATCCCCTGCTCAAGAGGAACTTTTTTTTCGTATGCCTCGTCGCGCCACTCCCCGATCTTCGTAAGCCGCTGCTCGAGATCCTCGCTGCAGATGCATGCTTTCTCGCGGTTGGGGGCAACAGACCCCGTATCGGAGCTCGCTGTATCAAAATAAATTTGATTGATAAGCTGGCTAACAAGGCTTGCCAGTTCCTCTTCAGTCACCTCAGTGTCCCTACGACCGCCAGCCTGCTCAGGAAGCACAGCGCCACCTGTGCTCTGCGCGAAGGCGAAAGGGACGAGCAGGAGGAGAGAAAGCAAGAACGCCGCCGAGAGCTTCTTGAGCACGAACGATGAGTATTTCATATGAACCTCTGTTGGGTCTTCTCTCCCATCATTTGCCTCATCCTTCCCAAGGCACCTCAAAGCAGTACAGCCTGCGTGCCGTCCCGCAGAATCCCGGAAATGCTGCTCCTTCGAGCGCAGGGTTGAATGAGATGACATTTCCTCCCGTATCAAGGAAGCCGGGGATAAGCAGATCTTTTCTGAGGATAGTGGTCCACTGCGGATCTGTCTTCTGGAGATT
>CAYYLB010000114.1:0-1909 GCA_964472345.1 uncultured Methanosarcinales archaeon | reverse complement strand
AGCACAATCAGAACACACCAACCTAATGCCTATTTCAACGGGAATTTAGGAACTTTTCAATGACGTCGGGAGTTCTTCCCTTCGGTTCAAGAATCTGCACAGGATACGCCTGCATTGCTCACCACAATTCCAAGCTTGTCAGGTTCCTCCCCAATTCATTCACGCACTCAAACCGCGCAAGCTCGTCCGGCTTTACCCACCGGAACTCTGTGTAGTCTCCTTTGCGTATCCTGACATCGCCGGCACCGGCAGAGAACAGGAACGGATGGATCTTCCAGGCTCCGTACTCGTCGTGCATTTCGAAGGCGGCCCCTTCCTTCTCCAGCTGCGGCTGCAGCCCGGTCTCAAAAGCGACCTGCGCACGTGCCTGCTCCCGCAGCGCACCAGCGCCCTTCACGAATCCGGAGACGAACTCCCACCGGCCTGGATCGAACTGCTTGCCTTCCGCGCGCCTGAGGAGCAGGAGCCTGCCGCCGCGCTGCACGACGCTGACTGTGATCTCTTTCGGCGCAGGCGCCAATGTTCTGCCTTCTTTATTCAGTACTGGGGAAGTCATGGCCGAAAACTCCCAATCTCCTGCAGCGTCCACTCAAAAAGGTCCCTGGTGAAAAAGAGCGTTGATTTCTCATAGAGCGCAGCGACTGCCCGCACCGCTTCCGCTTTCGACAAAAGCCTCTCCCGGTAGGCACGCAGCACGATGGCGAGCGTCCCGTGCGGCTCAAACCCCACGGCACGAGCAGCGCCCCGCGCTTCGAGATCATCGGTGAAGAAGAGCCGGATGCTCTCCTGCCTGCACAGCGCAATGGCGGTCGCTTCTCCAAGCTGGATGGCGTACCGTTCAATAAGATATTTGGTGAAGTCCTTGCTCCCCGCGGCGATCTCCCGGACGCTGATACTCCCGATTCTCGCGGGCAGCGGAGCGATCCCTTTGCATTCCTCAAAGACCTCCTTCGTTGTCAGAACGTGCCGAAACAGCCGGAGGAGGCGGAGCTGCTGAATCTCGTGAAGGTGGATGAACGGCCCCGCATCAAACACTGCCGCATTACTCTTTCCCATGCAAGCCCCACCGGATGTCTTCCTTGATGGCTGCCTCTAACCGATCCGCTTTGAGCTTCCTGACCATCTCACGGACCGCATCACGGATAAGCTCCGAGCGGTTGGCATACCAGCCTTCCTGGACAAGCTCATCCATCTCATGCAGCAGACGTGGGGTTATTTTCGCAGGAACTGCTTCCATGGTGACTCACCATTCGTTCTACCGGGGTGATACTATTTAAATGTTACGGCGAACCGGCAGCTTCGCGCCTTCGCTCCCGCGCATGGTGCCTGCTCGCTCGCACATCAAGGGCACCATGGCAGGCGCGAAGCTGCCGGAACGGCGGAGCGCCTGAAGCAAACGATCCTTATCTCTCTCACATTCCCGCGAGAATGGCTTACGCCTTCTTCCACTTGATGCTGCATCCCTGGCTCGGCACGAACCACTCCCTGACCGTTTCCCCGGCGAGAGCCTTATCGAGAACATCCCGCATCGTGCGCTCCTTCACTCTGTCGGAAGGCTCCATCTGGTCGTTGATGCGGCCGTGATATACCAGCCGGTGCTGCCGGTCAAAGACAAACGGATCCGGCGTGCAGGTGGCGCCGTACGCTCTCGCGGTGTCCTGCGTCTCATCAACAAGATAGTAGCGGTAGCCTTTCTCCTTCGCTTTCTGCTGCATGTGCGCGAAATCGTCTTCCGGGTAATCCGCAGGGTCGTTGGCGTTGATGCCGATGACGGCAACGCCTTTCGCCTCATAGTCGCGCTGGAGCGCAGCGATCTCATCCATCTTTGCCTTGACATAAGGGCAGTGGTTGCACATGAAGATGATGACGAGGATCTTTTCATTGAAGTCTGCGAGCGAATAGCTTTTGC
>CAYYLB010000113.1:0-1976 GCA_964472345.1 uncultured Methanosarcinales archaeon | reverse complement strand
GGGGTTTTTCGGCTGTGCGGGGAGAATGGTACAAGCAGAAACTCTTACGCAGCAGGACGCTTCTCGATGAGGATGGCGTTCACCACGCCGTGCTGCCCGGGGCGCGAGGTGACGCGTGCCTTGCCGAGCTCGGTCTCGATGATGCTGCCTTTGGTGATGATGTTCCTGCGCGAGAGGAACTTATTCGCGGGATTGTCAACGACATTGAGGATGCGGACCTTCTTGAGCGACGTGCTGCCGAGCGCAACGTTCGCCTGATTGGACGAGCGCAGGCGGTTCTTTGTATGGCCGCCGCGGGTGCGGATCGCTTTCCGCTGCGGCTCGCCGAGGACCGTATCGGCGGGGTAGCGGCCTAACTCATATTTGCGTTTCGTCCGGTACGGCCGGTGATACCGCCCTCCGCTGGGCTTGCGTTTGGAACGCCACTGTGCGCGCATGGGGTGACGCTGCGGGGGGAGGTTTATATAATTTGTGGGACTTGTGCTCAAGCTGCGCTGCTGCGCATTTGCTCATCACGGCGAACGCAACCAATCGCGCCTTCGCCTGCGGCTCCGGCGCTGCTTGGGGTGGCGGCACCGTCAGGGCGCGTTACGTATGCGATCCGTCGAGGCGGCGGACCGTCGGCAGCGGCATCGTGGCAGGCACGGAGATACCTCGGCTTGCGGCCCGGTAGAAAAAGTCGTCAGCGCAACTGAAATGCGAGCGGGCGGGAGTGGACTTTAGTCGCGCAAGGGACGCTTTTCCTTCGGTAAAACTGACACATCCGCAGCGAAAAGTGTAGCGGGAAAAGCGCGAGCTCGCAGGCGCAGACTTTTTCTACGGAGCCGCGGTTTGCACAATGTTTATAAAGCGCCCGCGTTTCGCAGCATCCATAAGCTTTGTTGAGGGGTGTATGCAATGAACGATGAGGGTTCGCGGCCGCTGGATGCATTGAACCAGGCGCGCAACAAGCGCGTGATGCTCGACTGCAAGAACGGCAGGCAGTATGCTGGTACGCTGCGCGCATTCGATATCCATATCAATACGGTTCTTGATGACGCGGAAGAGCGCGTCGATGGGGCGATGAAGCGCAAGCTCGGCAAGGTGTTCATCCGTGGCGACACCATCATCACGATTTCTCCGGAGTGATCGGGCATGACGAAAGGCACGCCGAGCATGGGGAAGAAGAGCGGCAAGAAGAGCACGATCCGGTGCCGCCGCTGCGGGAGAAGGAGCTACCACATCCGCCACAAGCGCTGCTCAAGCTGCGGGTACGGAAGAAGCGCGCGGATGAGAAGGTATGCCTGGAAGGTTGTGTAAGGCTGTGGAAGTTAATTCTGGTCGTAACCAATGGCAGCGCCCGAGGCATACTGCACCTGCTATAAGAAGATTATGAGCTTGCCGTTGCTTTCGGGCTGAGGCGCTCTACGCAGATCTCATTAGTCTGATTGAATGTCATGAGGCTGCAGAGGGAGCTGTTGCTGGTGTTCTTCGCGAGCCCGAAGATGCAGCGGTCGCGCGCAAGATCATCCTCAAGCTCAAAGCAGACGCTGACATTCTGCTGCTCAACCGCCGCGTCGTCAAAACAGCGGTAGAACTGCGGCCAGTCATCAATGATGCGGCGGCAGAGCTGCGGGTCACCCGTGCTTTCCGCAATGGCAAAGAAGCAGGCGTTCTGGAGCTTCTGGTCCTCGACCTTGTCGCAGAGGGCTTCATCGCCCAGTGCGGCGCCGAGCTCCCTGAAGCAGATAGGCTGCCAGTACGAATCCTTGACAAGCTCGCAGAGTGCGGGTGCGCTGGTTGCCTGCGCGACTTTGGTGTAGCAGTAGAACTTCGTCCTGCTGTCAGAAGCCCTGTCGCAGAGGTTGACATCCTGCCGCACGATGCCGACTTCCGCGTAGCAGGTGTCGCGCAGCGCCGGTTTCTTGATTGAATCACAGTTAGTTCCGGTCGGCGGAGGGACGCAGGCGGCAATGAGCGTGATGAATGCGAGGAGG
>CAYYLB010000112.1:0-2108 GCA_964472345.1 uncultured Methanosarcinales archaeon | reverse complement strand
CGCCCGCGTCCCAACTTCATACGGCTTCGACACATAGCAGCTGATGACCCCCGCATTCTTTATCTGCCGGATTCCGCTGAGGATGCTCTTTATCTTCGCGTCTTTTATCTTCTTCCTGTCTCCGCTGAGAAGCCTGAGCTGCCGCATGAGCCTTTCCCTGAGCTGCTGCTTACGCTTAGCCGAACCTTGTGCCGACCTTGATGATTTCCGCAGCGTTTTTTTCTTTTTCATGTTCGATCTGCACCTTTGTGACTGTTATGGACGAGTCTCTTGTGGTCACGTTAATGCCCCCGCCTGCGGTCTTGCCAAACACGAGGCCTGCGACGGGGGAGACCCTTTTCTTATTGTTCTTCGGATTCTCTGCCTTCCAGAGGTACACTTTTTTTCCGCCGCTGGACGTGAATGCTCCGGGGTAGGGGTGTGTCAGCGCCCGCATGAAATTGTAGATGTCCTGCGCTGTCCAGCTCCAGTCGACATTCCCATCCTCAGGCTTTCTTTTTGGGAAGTAGCTTCCGGCGAAGGGATCCTGCGGCACCTTTTCGGCCTTGCCCGATTCGATGAGCCCTATCGCCCTGCTGACAAGCCGTGGGTAGCACTCGAGGCTGCGCTTCAGCACGTCAATCGCTGCGTCGTCTTCGCTGATGGGGATGCGCTCCTGGAGGATGATATCTCCTGTGTCAATGTCCTCGTTCACCTCGTGCACGGTCACTCCTGTCTCTTTCTCACCATTGATGATCGCCCAGTTGATGGGCGCGCGCCCGCGATAGGAAGGGAGCGGCGCTCCGTGCGCGTTTATCACTTTGTATCCCGAAAGAATTGCCTTCCTGATGATGGGATGATAGGAAACGATGACGATGAGATCCGGCTTGATCCTGTCGAGCTTCTTGATGAATTCGTCGCTGTTGACGTCCTCCGGCTGCTCGACAGGAAGCTGCAATTGCCGTGCAGCCTCTTTTAACGACTCATAGAAGCCGAATCCCGCCAGCCGCCGGTAGTGCTCGTCCTCTTTCTGGTCAAATTCGTCACGCTCGCAGGCGACCGCCGCCACCTGCATGCCGCCCGCGACGAGGGTGCGCAGCGTTTCACATGCCCACTTTCCGTGACCCATAAAGACTATGTTCATATCAGTAGCTCATCCTCTTCTGGAGAAGCCTCTCATTAATCGGGAGCGTGGCAAGGAGCTGCGCGACACGCGCTCCGGTCCTCCCGTCGCCGTACGGGTTTTTTCCCGTGAGCCGCTTGCGGAATGCCTTCGACAGCGCCCGCCTGGCCGCCCGGGAGATATCCTCTGTCCTGTAAGCTGCGCCGATGACGTTTGCCGCGCGCTCGCGCCCTTCCTGCCGTGTCCCGATGTCGACTGCCGGCAGCCTCAATGACGGCGCTTCGATGATGCCGCTGCTCGAGTTTCCTATCAGGACGCTTGCGCACCGCAGCAGCGCGAGAAACCGGGAGTGGGAAATGTTCCTGAATATCCTGAATGCAGGTATGCTGCGGCAGCGCTCAATGGCCTGAATCATGCGGCGCCCTCCGGCGTCAGCGTTCGGGTAAATGATGATGGCCTGCAGTCCGAGCTGCCTGACTGCTTCGAGCGTCGCGCGCATCTGCCTGGCAGCGTGCTGCTCTTCGATGGACACGGGGTGCTGCGCGACGACCGCCATGGGTTTCCCGGGGTCGAAACCGAGCCTTGCGCAGAGCTCCCGCCTGTCTCCCGGAGCCATCGCACGGATCTCGTCGAGCCCGGGCGCGCCGACAATGTGTATCCGCCAGCGCTCCTCACCCATGCGCGCGATGCGCTCGGCGCTTTTCCTTGTTGCGGGGAGGTGGATGTGCGAGAGCTTCGTGATGGCGTGGCGTGCGAATTCGTCGACGGTCGAGGTGCGCTCGCCGCCGTGCAGGTGGGCGACGGGAATGCCCATATAGGCTCCTGCGATCGCGCCTGCGAGCATCTCTGCCCGGTCCCCGAGAACAAGGAGCATGTCGGGCCGGTGCCGCCGGAGCAGATCGGCGAGGAGCTGCACGCACTTTCCGAGGAAGAATGCCATCGCCTCTTTTGGGTCATTCTCGTAGGTGGCGCCGATGCGGTGGAAGGGAAAGCCGTCGTCCTTTAT
>CAYYLB010000111.1:0-2181 GCA_964472345.1 uncultured Methanosarcinales archaeon | reverse complement strand
TGGCATGCTGGCGGCCGTCAAACGGATCGAAGCAGCGCAGGCCGTGGCCTTCATAGAAGTACATCTTCGTGAATATGCTGTTCGCCTGCAGCGGATCCGCGATGATTGCTGCGAACTGGTCATTCCCCTGGGGGACGAGGATCAGGGAAAACCCTATCTTTTTGCCATCGAAGGCGATGTTCTCAACCCCCTGCGGCGTTGCGAAGGTGATGCTGTTGGGGACGTATCCGCCGTTCTGCGAAGGCTGCGAAGGGATGGTGGCATTCATGGTGCTCCGGTTAATCAGCACGGGGATAAAGGAATTTTCCTGTCCGGTGCGGATGCGGCAGAGGATTGTTTCATTGTTCGCATCGCAGGGATTGAACCCGCCTTGATAGGACGGCCATGGTGCGATCCACTTGTTGGGATCGTCCTGCAGCATATCCTGGTAGATGCTGCGTGCGCGCTCAGGGCTCAGGTTGAATTCGGAGAAGAGGACGCGCTCCGCCTCTCCCGCAGGAAGCCGCCGCGCCCGGAACGCCATGGCAGCGCGCCAGAAGTCCCACGCGCCGAAGTGGCCCCAGACCCCCGACTTGCCGATCATGTCATCGGAAGCGATGAGGAACGCCTCCGGCGGCTGGCAGTGGGTGTTCCGCAGGACGCTTTCAGTTTCGGCAGCCGTAAACCCCTTGCGCGCGAGCAATTGCGCAGCCTTGTCCCGGCTGAGGATGATGAGCTCGTTGAGGAGATCGACCGAGCGGGGAATTGAGTGGATGTTCTTGTCAACCTCCTCAAATGCGCGGTTGCCGCCGCAGTCCAGCATGCGAAGGATGCCGAAGGAAACATTCTCATCGGGCGTCAGCAGCAGCTTCCCGACCCAGTGCGCCTGCGGCGTATTCTGGTTCCCCCCGTCAAATGTCACCGGCCGGTCCGCGATCGCCTTGAACCAGTGCCCGAAATCCCACCAGGAGGTGATGATTGCATCCGGCTTGCTGGTGTCCTTGATTTTGGTAAGCGCATCCCACCAGCCGTCGCTGACCGCGGGGGTCACATGGGTGGCCTGGCTGTGGCTGTCGCGCGTGGGCTTCACGATGAGCATGAGCAGGAGCGCGACCACAACAGCCTGGACGAGGACACGGTTCACGTGCATGCCTTGATGGATCCACTTGACGAGATACTGATAGGCCAGCCCGCAGAACAGCCCCAGGCCGACGGCGATCGCCGGCACCGCAAGAAGCGTGAACCGCACGCCCCTGGAAGTCGCCCAGAGCGTGGTGACGAGCCACAGACCGAACAGAAGGGAATAGAGCGGATCCCATGCACGGAATCCATAGTTTTTGAAGAGAGAATAAAATCCGACTGCTGCGGCAAGAATAAAAATGATGCCAAATATAATATAGGTGCGAGCGCCAAGTTTCGGGGGGTTCTGGATCAGCAATCCATGGCCCAGCAATACCATCCCGATGCCCCCCCCGAGAGAGGTAAAAGATAGGAACTCCAGCCAGTCCATATCCTTCCGCTTCAAGGTAAAGAGAATACCAATGATTGCCAGCGTCAAGAGAAAATAGCCCCCTAACTGTGAGATGACTGATGACAGAGATGCAGGATTCAGCTCAGCAACCGTCGTCAGCACATTCGGCCATATTTTTGTCGTCGCGACGGACTTGATCTCGACGAAGCCGATGAGCCCGCGCCAGAGCTTGCCGACCTCATGGAAGCTGGTGAACAGTGTTGTCGAGATGGTGGAGAGCAGCGCAAAAGTGCCGGCGAGCGCGCCTCCGCGGAGAAGCTGCATCTTCACCGGCTGCTTCTTCCATAGTGAAAAGAGGGTATGATACACGAGCAGGGCGCCCTGCGTCGCAAGAAGGATATAGAAGATGAACATCCAGCCCGACCACGCGAACGCGAACAGGCCTACAAGAAAGCCGCTCAGCGCCATCAGGCCAAGCTGCTTCTTCCAGTCGCTCGAGGAGAGCGCTTCAAGGAAAACCCACGCGATCAGGAGAGGAAGAAAAACAGTGTACGCGTCCGTATCCGAGCTTTCGCCTGCCGTCCTGCTGACGAAGAAGATGTTGACCGCAGTGAACCATGCCGCAAAAAAACCGCCGACGTTGCCGCCGACCTTGCGGCCGATGAAGAACGCAGGTATGATGGACAGCGCAGAGATGAGCGCGCCGACCGTGAGGAACGCGCCCATCACGC
>CAYYLB010000110.1:0-2300 GCA_964472345.1 uncultured Methanosarcinales archaeon | reverse complement strand
TGCGCGCAGAAGCAGCGCTCGCGCGTCTTCCACGGCAAGACCAGCGCGGGAACGAAGGTGCGCGGCCTGGCCGGAAAGGGGAAAGGGTACGAGAAGTCACGGCCGAGCAGGCGGAGCCACGGAAGGCTGCAGTGACTCATTCGAGCAGCGCCCCGCCGATTGCCGCGGGTGAGCGCGCTCGCCGCGGCGGTTTCTTTTCCAACAGATTACGAGAGCGCTCGGTACGGAGAAGCTGGGGGCGGTGGGTCTTGCTGCGTCAGCATTAGTGTTGGCCGTTTGTTTTGCCTGGTTCCCTGATGGCAAGGAGTTTTTCTTTGAGGATTGGTATGTCTTTTTTTATCGTATTCCAGACGACCTTTCTGTCGACTCCAAAATAATGATGCATCAGCTTGTCCCTCATTCCCGCGATGTCTTTCCACGGAATTTCCGGGTATTTACCGGTGAATTCGCGCGGTAAGTTTTTTTACTGCTTCTCCAATAATCTCCAGCTGCCGCACGACCGCGCTTTGTTTTTCCTTATTTGAATAAAATGAACTCTCCGTCACTCCTTTGGTGAACGATTTGATATCTGTGATGCTGTTCATAATGTGTTGGATAAAAACCTTATGGTTCTTTATCATAGTATCCTTACTTCTTCATCCAATATTCTTTTTTTTAGTAATGGAGTGATCTCATTATAGGTCACGAGATCGACCTTGCGGCCTAACAGCCCCTGGAGTTCTCTTTCCAGCCTTACGAGTTCCAAGAGGCCCCCGTTAAATTCAACCACCACATCGATATCGCTTCGATGGCCCTGCTCACCTCTCGCAGCGGAGCCGAAAATCCCTGCCCTGGCGATGCCTCTCGATTTGAGCAGTTTGGCTATTATGGCCTTGATGGGTCTGAGCTTTTCATTTTTCATCGCAGCGATGAAGGCCATGCACTTTATAACGCTTTCGTGGCGTTATTGAAACACTATGGGTGTGCCGAGCGCTCTATGAGTGCGGGCACACAAACTCCGAGAGTTTGTTGTGCTCAAAACCGCTATCAGTTGACCTGCGGTTATTGAAAAGTTTCCGTTCGCCATGCGGAAAAGTGCGCTTTTCCTGAGCCTCGTGCAGAGCCCGAGGCGCGGAGAACGTGCAGCGTCCGCTAGGCTTTGTACATGGCCCAAGGCGCTCACTGGTCCCTTGGCGAGCTTTTCAATGACGCCCTGAGGGCTTCATCCTGAGGTTCCGGTTCGTCATCGCCGGACTGGCCTGTCGATCAGCGCCATCTCTGCGTTGCCAAAGCACATATTTTGAGTGGTGGCAGGTTGCCAGGTTTTGCTGTTCTCGCTGGAAGCCGATGTTGAGGTGTGTGCGAATTTCTGCTGCAACCATCTGCCTCGGTCGGCTTATTTATATTAGCTATTTGCTATTATAAAATATTATATACTATTATTAATATCTATTAACTTTTATTAATATCTTTTGATTATTTTAAATGTTCATCTAATAGATATCTTTATAAATCAGTATGCCAATTATAGGCTCGGTGTCACCGCAGTGAGCAAGCCAATACCCAAGTGGCTGCAAGTGAGGTATGCTGCGCTCTGGAAGGCGTTCCGGCAGCAGGAGTTCTCGCACGATGCCGCCCGTGATGTTCTCCATGAGGCAAATGAGCGCCTGGTGAGTGTCGTTCTTTCAACGCTGAAAAGGCATGGCTGGCTGGCGGTAGCGCTTGATCCGGGCGATTCGAGGAAACGGCGGTACACGCTGAAGGATCCGCTGACGGTTGTCATGGGGATGGGTGAGAGCGATGGATAGCGCTTCACCCCGCCGGAGCCTGCTGAATGCCCTTGCCGTGGGATTCGCGCTCCTCTTTGCTGCTGCATCGCTGCTCGTTGTTGTGAATCAGCCGGGAGGCATCACGGGAGCAGCCATCTTCGTGACGAACGGCTCGGGGGGCTTTGCGGACGGCAACTTCAACCAGTCTTACTTCAACGCGACAAGCAATGCGTTCCAGCTCAACACCACCTACGCTTCTGCCAACTACACCAGCAAGGTGTTCAATGCCAGCGTTGTCACGCAGTGGCTCAACATCTCATGGGTGACCGGACCCTACCAGATGGAGCTTCCCGACGGCCAACTTGATGAAAGCCGGTGGCCGAGCTACAATGCCAACATGACGGGGAACATGCTGCTGTTCCACTTCAACAATAACAGCGCCAGGGGAGAGAACTCGACGCTGGTGCATGACTACAGCGAGGAGGGGAGCAACGGTTCGCTGTTTGGAACAGGCAGCACCATCAACGTGACCGGTGCGCAGATCTTCGGACA
>CAYYLB010000109.1:0-2301 GCA_964472345.1 uncultured Methanosarcinales archaeon | reverse complement strand
GGAAGCGTGTTTTCCGGTAGCTCCCGCGGGAGGCTCGGACGACGGCAGCGGCGAGGGCGCGCGCGTCGCCGGGCGGAAACAGGAGCCACTTGCCGCTCACCACCTCGGGGATTGAATCGACATCGCTTGCGACAACCACCGCGCCGGCCGCGCTTGCCTCCGCTGCCGCAAAACCGAAGCCTTCGCTGAGGCTCGGCACAATGACGCAGTCGGCCATCGCGACGTACGCGGGCAGCTCGCGCCGCGGCCGGGGGGAGAGAAACAGTACACGATCGCGCATCCCGAGCTGATCGGCAAGCGAGCGCAAACGCTGCGCCCGGGCATGGTACGCCCGATCTTCGCTGACAATCGCAACCAGACGGAATGAAGGGATCGCCTGCACAACAAGAGGCAGCGCACGGAGCAGCACATCCAGCCCTTTGCTTACTCCCGGCCGCCCATAAAACAGGCCGACAAACCTGCCCGTAAGGCTAAAGCGCCGCCGCAGCCGTGCCGCAGCAGCAGGCTGGCGCCGCCAAAGCCCATAGTCAAGACCGTTGTACACCACCTGCACGGAGCGCCGGTGCTTCGTGCGGACGGCCTGCAGGAGCTGGCGCGCCGTTGAGCGCGATACCGCAGCGTACCGCGCAAACCCGAGCCGCAGGATCATCCGCTCAAATGTCCGGTAGAGCCACGCGGCGGGCCGTGAAACGTCCGCAAGTGTCGCCCACCGCAGGCCGAGCGCTTCGTGGACAGTGATGATGGCCGGCTTCCGGAAAATGCGTGCGGCAAGCCAGGCGGGCGGCGCCCCGTTGTAGGTGGTGGTATGGACAACATCAGCCCATCGGGCCCAGCGCAGCGCCGCGGGAAATGCGGTAAAGGTGAACCAGTGCCTGCTGCCGAAACTCGCAGCGCGGATGATGCGCACCCCGTGAAGGATCTCGTGCTTTGCAGTTGCAGGCAGCCGGCGGGTGATAAGTGTGACACGGTGCCCGCGTGCTGCCAGCCCCTCGGCAAGCCCCTGGAAGACGCTCTCCACGCCGCCGATGTGGGGGTGGTAATTCTCAAGGACAAATAGGATATTCATTTTTTGGCTTGCGGAGCCCGCTCGAGCGCAATGGCGCGCACCAGGTGCTCCAGCTTCCTGCGGTGCTGCAGGTTCATCACATAGTTGTAGAATGTCAGTGCGATGAGGAACATGAAGCCGACGATCGTGAACAGGTCCATCGTCCGCACCAGGTTGAGCGATACGACAACGTTGTCAAGGACGTTGGGGAACAGCACAAGGGCAAGGAACAGCACCCAGATGACGAGCCAGAACAGGAACTCAAGCTTGCGCAATTCCTTGCGTTTGTAGTGCACAAAGGTAAGATAGAGCAGCACGACGCCGAAGATGATCCCGAGGATTTGGACGCCAAGCACCATTTAGCTCACCTTCCACCACAGCATTTTTATGACAATCTTGATGCCGTCGAGCACCGTTGTTCCCTTGTAGGTATCCTGATAAATGGTCTCGATCGGGAGCTCCGCATACCGCAGCTTCCGCCGGCCGGCACGTGCAACCATCTCCGATTCGACGCTGTAATCCCAGCTCTGCCACCGTATTTTTTCGTAGGCAGCGGCGGTGAAAGCGCGATACCCGCACTGGGTGTCATGCAGCCGTACGCCATAGAGCAGCTGCGCAAGAGCGCTGATCACGCGGTTGCCGAAGCGGAAGACTGCAGGCATCGCTGCCGTGAATGAGCGGGAGCCGAAGACGACATCACAGCGGGAGAGCAGCTCCAGGAAGTGTGGAATCAGCCGCGGATTGTGCTGCGCATCAGCATCGAGCACGACAATCGCCGGAGCGCCGAGCCGAAGCGCATAATCACATCCTGTCTTGAGCGCGGCTCCTTTCCCAAGGTTGACGATGTGCTGCAGCACCGTGGCTTCCGCGCGCCGGGCGAGTTCCGCAGTGCGGTCGTCCGAACCGTCATCGACGACGACCACGCGGCCGTAGGAGCGCGCTTGGGTGACCACTGCTTCGATCGTCCGCTCCTCATTCCGGGCAGGAACCACAATGAGGCAGGGAGAGGGGCTCGTAAGGTTCGTCATGGCTTTTCATCGGCAGTGAGAGATATATAAACTTAATGGGAGTCGTCATGGTTACGCTTCTCCCGACGCAGCAGAAGCCGAAGGAGCCGCAGCGGCATCCTCCTCACGGAAAAACGCATAATGGGTGCCCGAGCAGCCCCAGTCCGCCTTGAAGATGAGGACGCGGCCGCCGCTGGCATGCTGGCGGCCGTCAAACGGATCGAAGCAGCGCAGGCCGTGGCCTTCATA
>CAYYLB010000108.1:0-2380 GCA_964472345.1 uncultured Methanosarcinales archaeon | reverse complement strand
GGAGTGCAGCTCGACCGTAAGCACCGGCCGGCCGATGACCATCGCCTCCAGCGCTGCCGTGGATCCGAAATGCAGGACAAGATCGGCGCGCTTGAGAAGCGAATAAAAGGAAGCCCGCTCCTGCGCAGTAGAAAGGATAAGCGAAGGGAATTGTTTCTGCAGCGGCGCGTAATCGCGGGCTTTCTCCCGTGGATGGAGCTTGAGCGTCACATGCACGCCGCCATAGTGCAGGAGGAGCTGCTCAAGGATAGCGGTGAGGGAGGAGAGATAGGCAGGTGCGTCAAACAGGCCGTCGCGGACGAATGGTTGGGTGATGATAACAATATCCTTGAACGGCAGTGCTGGCTTCTTCATCGAAATGAACCGCTCGACACCGTCGAAGATGACTGGTCCCGTGACAGCGACATCGCTCTTTTTCATCCCGCCGGCGATCCAGATCTTCCGGTAATAGGCACTGAAGACCGCAAGCTTTGTCTTCCCGGGGAAATAATCGCGTGAGCCGAAGTTGTCCGCAGCGCCGTGCTGGATGCATACGACAGGAATGCCGCGCTTGCGTGCCGCGGCAAACAGGCATTTCTCAAGGAAACCGCTCACCGACGTGACAACCACGACCTTGGCCTGTTCATTCCTGATGATCTCATCAAAAAGAAAGTAGTAGGTGCAGAGCAGGGTGAGGAACGTCCGGGAAAAGAGGAAGTCGAGCGTGTGCCGGAGGCGCGGCCAGTACGACAGCCTGTTCGAAAACCGGAAAAGCGCGGCTTTCTCTGAAGCGGAGAGCTGCTGCCACCGGGAAGCGAGCGTTGCAGCAGCAGAGCGCGCGCGGGCAAGGATTTCAGGAGTGAGATAGCCATAGATGGAAGGGACACGGAGACGCGCAAGCTGCCGGAACGAAAGGCTCATCAGCGGGCTTGCGGCTACGACGAGCGGCGACGCGCGCCCGCCGCGGTTGAGCGCATCGACGACGCTCCCGATACGGAACAGCTCATCAGGGCTGACATGGTGGGGGAATGTGAGGAAAAGGACGGGATTGCGGCGCCCTGCACGCGATCGGAGGGGCATGGTGCTGCGGACGGAGCGCTTGATCGCCTCGCTCAGCGGGGGCGCGAGGGGGAAGGGGGGGGGTCGGAGGAGGAGGAGGGCGCGCTCGCGGGGCCGGAGCGGAGCGCGCTCGGTCGGGCGGGAGGGTGAGACAAACAGCGGCGGCAGCGTGCCGCTCGTGATGATGGTGTGAAAGAACCAGCACACCGGCACGCCATCAATGTTAAGGAACTCGCCGAACGGCCGGCCACGGACTTTCCTGGCAGGAAGTTCAGAGAACTGATGGTAAAGTTCCGCGTCGAGCATAAGCGCCGCGCTGGGCAAGGAGAATATAAACATTTCTTCAGGACAGGCACCTCTGCAACCTCCCCCGAAGAACGCCGCATACAAAGGTACGGGAAGGCAGCAAATGTGATCAGAGCGCTTCGCTCATTTGCGGTCGGGCCGCGAGTCTTCGATGCGCTTGAACTGGAGATAGTTGTAGGCAAAGAACGCGAGGAAGCGCAGCGGGACGTAGATGCCATAGAAGACAAGGGCGGCATCAAGCTGGCGGAAGAGGAGTGCAGCAAGCCCTATCAGGATCAGGTACTTGAGCGGGAAGGACGCGAGCTTCAGCAGCTTCTGCTTCCCGGCTGATTCTGCAAAGATGTTCTTGGTCTCACGCACACCCTTGTACTGCTCAGTGAGGTCGGAGCGCAGGATGATCCAGTCCCTCAGCCGGAAGAGGTGAAATGTCTTGGTCTCGAAGAGCGCGGCGAGGGCACCGAGGATGAACACGGGAGTCGCGCCGCCGTTCAGGAGGGAGTGGACCGCAAGCGCAAAAAGGACGAGCCCGGGCGTCCCCTCATGATGATAGCCGGCGAGCAGCACGACGCGGAAGCGGTCCTTGGTGTTCTTGCGCAGCCCGTCGGCGATGTTCCTTCTTCCGACGATGCCATCTGCAAGGTCAAGCGTATCGCCGAAGAAGACGAGCGCGAACCCGATGAGTGCAGTCCGGAAATCTCCGAGCGCAACGATAATCAGGCCGGCGTAATACAGGAGCAGCATCAGGAGAGTCACCTGGTTCGCCGTGATCGTCGTCTGAAGGAATGCCCACGCCAGCGCCGCCCCGATGAACCGGTTCACCTTCCGGGGAATGTCGTTCAGCCCGAGCTTCCGGTCGCGCGCAAGCCCATCTGCAAGCAGCTCCCTGAACTTCACGCGCGGGCCCGGTCTCCGAAACATGCCTCTCTCTGGTGAGGAGAAGTTTTTAAAGCTTATGGGTGCCTTCCAGCCTCCGCACGAATAGCTCCTTGATTTCCTTCAGCGTCGCAACGCCAGCCTCTTTCCGGTGGGGGGCTCC
>CAYYLB010000107.1:0-2426 GCA_964472345.1 uncultured Methanosarcinales archaeon | reverse complement strand
GCGATGAAAATCCCGCGATGCATGTCCACGCAGCACCCGGACAACGTCACCGTCCCGTTCTTTGCAGAGAACTCCCTGATGAAGGATCACGATGAGGTCCAAGAGGCATACTACGTCTTCTCCCATCTCAACATCACCGAGCAGCTCTGGGACGCCGAAGGCAAGGAAGTTGACACCTCAGTGGTCAAGAAGCTGCTCAGCACATATGACCAGTTTTTCCGCAGCAGCCGCCTCGGGCGAGACCTCTTCCTGACGGTACGGCTCCCGAACCCCACCATCGACAAGGCAGAGGCCAAGGTCTTCACCGAGACGCTCGAGAGCATCCCGCGCTCCTTTGATGCGGCAAAGGCGTTCTACGGCGATGACCTCCCCCCGATTTTTGAGGTCGTCCTGCCCATGACGAGCAGCGCGGATGAGCTCAACCGCACATGGAACTACTACACGACGTGCGTCGTCGGCAAGCAGGACGCCAGCCTCGGGAGCATGCGTGTCCGCGACTGGATCGGCGAGTACCGGCCAGAGCAGCTCAGCCTCATCCCGCTCATCGAGGACAAAGCGAGCTTCCAGAACATCAAAACAATTCTCAAAGGCTACATCGAAGGAAAGCGCATCGAGCGGCAGCGCGTCTGGCTCGCGCGCAGCGACCCCGCGCTCAATTACGGCTGGCTGACGGCCGTGCTGCTCAACAAGGCTGCCATGGCCGACCTTGAAGAGCTCGAGAGGGAGCTTTCCATCGATCTCGCCCCCATCATCGGCGTGGGAAGCGCTCCTTTCCGCGGCAACTTCAGGCCGGACAACCTCAACGTCCTGAAAGGCTACCCGAGCGTCCAGACATTCACGATACAGTCCGCATTCAAGTACGACTACCCCAACCGCCAGGTGCGCGATGCCATCGACCATATCAACGGCACGGCGCGGGGAAAGGCGATCCCCATGGAGAGAGAGCGCGTCAGCGAGATGGGCGAACGCCTCTCCAGGGCATATGAAAAGCAGCTGCCGCTCATCGCACCATGGGTGCAGAAGATGGCGAAGCACATACCTGCGCGGCGGCAGCGCAAGCTGCACATCGGCCTGTTCGGCTACGCACGCGCCAGCGCCGGGCTGAAGCTGCCGCGCGCCATAACTTTCTGTGCGGCGCTCTACTCGCTCGGCATCCCGCCGGAACTGCTCGGCATGGATGCGCTCACGGACAACGACACTGCATTCCTCGAAAGCACCATCTACCGCAATCTCTCGGGTGATGTGCAGTCAGCACTGCAGTACGCAAACCGCAGGAACATCGGGCAGCTTGCCCCCGCACTGCTCCCGCAGCTCACCAAGGCGCTCGAGCAGTTTGACGTGACGATCAATGAGGAGCACGAGAAGGCGACGACCGAAGTGCTCCGGGCGCTGCACGCGAACGATGAGGCGGCGTTGCACCAGCACATCCTCAAAGCAGCCTGGGCGCGGCGGTTCATCGGCTAGGGCATTCTCAGCATCTGTGAAAGTCCCGCCCGCCACGGCCCCGACGCCCGCACTCCGCGCCCGGATGGGCCTGGCGCAAGGGCGCGCTCTCCGGGCAACCCCTTCCTGCCGCATCAGGTGAGCTATCACCTCATCGCAGAACAACCGCTTCCGGCACGCCGGCAAAATCGTTGTCGCACGTAAGGACCTTCGCCCCGTGCAGCCTGGCCGCGGCGACGACATGGGCATCCGCGAGCCCGAACTTCGGCTTTCTCTTGCGCTGATCGAGATAGACCTGTGCGCTGCTTTCGGCTAACAGAAGATCGAATGGCAGCACCGCCGCGAGCGACTGCAATGCCAACTGCACCTGCGCCACGGCCTGTGCCTCCCGGAGTGATTTCACGAAGACTTCCGTTGCAGTCAATCCCGTCAGCGCAGCAGCCGTTGCCGGCTTTTCCAGCAGGTCCTGGACCTTCTTTCCTTTCTCAGTCCCCCGCAGGTACTCAATCACCGCGGAGCTGTCAAGAATGATCTTATTCATATTTCGAGCGGAATCGGTCCTCGCGCTTGTTGAACGGCTTCAGCCCGGGAAATGCCCCGAACCAGTCGCGCCGGACTTTTTGGATTTCGGTCTTCACCATATCCCCCTGCCGGACGCCCTCAATCTCGGCAACCTCCTTCGGGATGCGGACCATGAGCGATCCTCCGACCCTCTTTGCCCGCTGGATCGTCAGTGTCATATAATATCACCCTCATTAAAATTATATCCTAGGTTATATTTAATCTTTGCGGTGCTTTCAGTACCTCAGTGCCTTCGCTCACGCACATGGCGCAGTGAACCACGCCCGGAGCCCGCACCGCCATGCGTTTCCCGAACCACGGCGAACGTACTCAATCGCGCCTCCGCCTGCGGCTCCGGCGCTGCTCCAGCTGACGGTGCTCAAAAATCTGCGGGATTTTTTGGCACACCAAAACGCTCCGCG
>CAYYLB010000106.1:0-2517 GCA_964472345.1 uncultured Methanosarcinales archaeon | reverse complement strand
GGAAGGCGCGTCGTTCCCTTCTGCCATCTTTACCCGCTCATTAACTGTCCTTGAGTGTGTCGTGAAGTATCTCAAGGAAGAGAAGCAGCTTTCGCTGCGGGCTATTGCGGAACTGATCGGCCGGGACGAGCGGAATGTGTGGCATATGTATGCCCAAGCGAAGAAGAAGCATGCTGCACGCTTTTCTTTTGAAGAGCCGAAATTCCGGATTCCTGTTTCTGTTCTTGCGGATGCGGCGTTATCGGCGTTAGAGGCTGTTGTGGTGCATCTCAAGGAAGAATGTTCTCTCAGTTATCACGCGATTGCGGTCGTCCTCCACCGTGACGATCGCACCATCTGGACCGTCTATCAGCGGGCTCAAAAGAAACATGGCAAGCACTAGGCACTCGAACAGCGAAAGGAGAAAGCTCGAGCTACTGAGGAGCATCAAGCTCTGCGAGATCCAGAAGCTCAAGCTCCGCCAGTCCGCCAAGGAGCTGCGGGAGCGCTTCCTCGACGGCAGCATCGGCCTCGCAGAGTACGATTCCACGCTCCACGCTGTGCTGAAGGGCAGGACACTCGAAGCCTCGCTTGCCAGCTACGACCTGTCAATTGCCAACTACAAGCGCTGCCTCAAAGCTGAGGAAACAACACAAGGAGCGCAGCGGGACAAAATGCCGCGGCGCGTGCTGCCGCTCGTTGCATTGGTCGTCCTGCTCACTCTGCTCGGCGCAAGCATTGCTATTCTCGGTCCGTGGGAGAAGCAGCAGCTGACGGGCCTGTCCGTGGCTGACGTGATCGAAGCACCGGCAGGAGACACGCTTGCCCACCAGACGCCTTCGGGCATACCTCTCAGCGAAACGGCAGTCGAAGGCGGCACGGCCGCCCCCACAAGCGCCGCGAACGCGACAGCCATCGTGAAAACGGTGCGGAAGAAGATCCGCGTCGGCGAGCCGGTGCACTGGGTGAAGAACGTCACGCTCCTGAGCGCCGAGAGCACAACCATCCTGCTCGCGCCAAACGCGACCAACATCACGCTCACGAGGACGCAGGACGGAGCCGCCGGAAGCGTGCCGGCAAGAGCCAGCCTCATCACTGGTAGTGCCATCTTCACGCCTGATGGCGGCAGGAACGCAACGCTGGCCGAGGCACTCTTCCGCTGGCTTGGCTTCGGTGCCACGGGTGCGGCAGTTGCGAGCCAGGAAGCGGCAGGGCCGGTGCGGGTGGCGCTCGACGGCGCAGATTCCGCCTATACCATTGAATACACAACGGCCGCACCACAGGCAGTTGAGGAGATCACCACGAGCGGCAAGCGGATAACCATCTCAGCGCCGGATGCGCTGCACTATACTGATATCATCGCATCGGCCGAGATTACCGGTGTTGCAGTTGACGAGCACGCGCGCATCAGGCTCTACTGGCATGATTATGAGTCCGTCGAAACGATGGTAAAGCGCGTCGGGGAGGTCAGCGACGAAACGGCAATCAGTGAACAGCTGCCGGAAGCGCCACCGCGCTCCTCGAGCTATGAGCTCAGGCCAATACCGTTTGAGATCATCGACAATGACCAGGACGGCCTCATCGACTCAATCGAGTGGGTCGTGCCGCACCTCAGCGGCCAGACCTATGAGATAATCATTGAAATCACAAAAGCGATGCATCTCAACGAGAACAGGACTGCCCTGTCCGACATCTACGAGGAGCTCCACGCGCAGGACAACGTATGGAGCGAGACGATCAAGGATGGAGAATACGTGCGCGTGACATTTGCGCAGAACCTCACCAAGGAGAGGGATATCACCATCTATCCGCGGAGCGTCAATGGAAGCCCGCGCATCGAAGTCTATGAGCTTGACGAGAGCGCGCTCATCGCAGACTTTGACACGTTCGCCGACAGCGCATACACCACTGTCTACCTGACAAACCTCTCTGAAAGCCAGGACGTGTTCGACCTGCGTGTCGTCAACGGGGCTGTCGAGTTCGACCATATCATCGATCCCCAGGGCAACCTTACCATTGATGGGGTGGTTACGGAGCTCTGCGGTGAGGTGACCGCCTATGATAAGATATTGGTGACGGCGACGGGCGTTCTCCTGATATGTCAGAAGAACGCGACCAATGTGGGTCATGTGAACATCAGCCTGGGCAACAAAGGCAACTTCACCGTCCAGAGCGGCGGCCAGATTATCGGCAACGGGAGCGGCGCTGCGGGCGGAGCAGGGTGCAACGGCGCCTCGTGCACGGCGACGCAGGGAACAAACGGCCTGAATAGCGTTGCCGGTTCCGCCGCATCAACAGCAAATGGCGGCGGGGGCGGCGGGGGCGCAAGAACAGCGAACTCTGCTTCTGCAGGCGGAGGCGGCGGCGCCTTCGGCGGCGCCGGTGGCGTGGGAGGCGAGCAGCCGAACAGCACAGCCTCGACAAGAGGAAATGGCGGTGTGGGATATGGCTCCGGCGGAGATAACATGACGCTGCTGCTCGGCTCGGGGGGAGGAGGTGGCGCAAGCGATACCAGCGGAAGGACCGGCGGCGATGGCG
>CAYYLB010000105.1:0-2587 GCA_964472345.1 uncultured Methanosarcinales archaeon | reverse complement strand
CCTGTTGTGCATAGGTAATCTGATAGCCGTCGCAGTCAATGTCGATGTCATCCGCGTTGAGCCAGAAGCAGGTGCTTGCATTGGTGACATTCTGGCTGAGGCTGTAGTTCCCGCCAGCCTGGATCGCACGGCAGCCGGTGAGGGTGGTTTCGATGACCTTGGTGAGCACGAGGTCGTTTGCCGTTGAATCAAGGTGAGCAATATATGCAGTGTAGGCATCGACGGCAGTTATGGAATTGTAATCTCCAACAACATTTCCCCCGCTTGTCGTGGTGATGTTGCTCCAGCTCGTGCCTCCGTTGCTCGAGTTGGCAAACCGGAGCCGTGTATACTGAAATGGAGCCGCATAGGAACTGATGAAGATGGTGTTGGCATCGACTGCCGAGATGGAGTTATAATCGCCGGCGCCATTCGCATCAACGGTGACTATGCTCCAGTTCGTGCCGCCATTGGAGCTGTTCGCAAACTTGAGCTCTTTATTGGTGTAATTCTCGTACGCGATGAAGAGCGTGCTTGTATCCAGCGCGGCAATCGCGGTGAACTTGCCGACGTTATCACCGGTACCATCAATCGTCTGGATGCTCCAGCTCGTCCCGCCATTGGAGCTGTTCGCAAACTTAAGGTCATCACCCGAAGCATTAAGATATGTGATAAAGATGGTATTTGCATTGGGTGCAGCGATTGCGGTGTGCTGCCCGATGATGCCCGTTGACTCAATCGTCTGGGTCGTCCAGCTCGCTCCTCCATTTGAGCTGTTGGCAAACTTGAGGTCGTCGTTCAGGAAGGTTGTTGCGTCATCGTAGCTGATGAAACTGACGTTCTCGTTGACGACCGCGAGCGAGGCAAACGTCCCCACATCACCCGTAACATCAACTGTACTCGTTGTCCAGCTCGTGCCACCGTTGGACGAGTTCGCAAAGATGAGATTGGCGGACGTGCCATTATAGTATGCAACATACAGCTGGTTGGCGTTGAGCGCAGCCAGCGATGTCCGGGTGCTGGCGGTTCCGGCGGTTTCGACAGAGTCTATCTTCAGGAGCGTCCAGCTCTTTCCGCTGTCTGTTGACTTTGCGAGCTTGACATCGCCGGAATCGTTGTAGTAGCTGATGAGCAACGTCGCGGTGCCGACGCGCGCGATGGAGGTAGCACCTATCGTATCTGCTGCAGCATCAACGATGCTTTGAGTGGGGGATAACGCCGCAGTTCCGATTTCCCCATCAGCCACCAGCCCCGTCAGCGGATGCAGCCCCGGAACGAGCAGCGCCGCGATGCCAAGCACGAGCGCAGCAGCAAAGAAAAGGAGCAAGAGCTGCAGAACCTCAACCAATCGCCGCTGCGCAACCATCTGTTTGAAACGACCATTAGAACGCGCGGGGCTTTATAAAGCTTATCGGGCGACCTCGCCGCGGAGCTTCTGCAGCCCGCTGCCGAGCGTTGCGAATGGAAACCCGCAGGGCGTGAACTCATGCTGACCTCCCCGCGCCTGCCGCACTTCAACGAGCTGGTAAAGCCGGTCGGGATAGATGTCTGCCTCGAGTTCGCGCGGAGCGGCGCCGCCGGCAACGGCAGAAGGCAGGATCCACTCAGTGACAGGATACCACCCCCCATTGAGCCATGTCTGAAGGAGGTACCTCCCCTGCCTGACGGGAGCGCCGAGAAGATCGCATGTCACCATGGCACGGAAAGCGCCACCGTACAGCGGCCCGGTGTTGAGTTCCCTGCGTTCCGGTGCCAAGCCGTCGCGCGGCAAAAGCAGGAATGGCGGGACAACCTCGCCTTCAACAGGCAGCTCCGACCAGGCCATACGGCGGGATTTCCCCGAAGATACGGAATAAACAATGGGTGCGCCACAGCCGACATCAGGAAACACGAATGCGTCACCATCCGCAGGGGCGCTGGCGACGGTGACAAAGTTCCCGCCACTCAAGGCATTCAGGTGGTACGTTTTGGGTGGTTGTGAAAACGCCGGCACGGAAAAGGAGAGCTCCGTTACCCCGGTGAAATGGCGGGTGAGATCCAGATCAACTCCTCCGCTCGGCGTTCCGGGAGGGAGAGCATGCACCTTCGTGTGGATAACCTCCCCATCCATATACCTGCGGGGATCCTTCGGCGAGGGCTCACAGCCCATCCGCGAGCCGAGCGTGCCATCCTCGCGGAAATAAACAAACCAGACATGATTGCCGCTGCCGGACCACGCCGGAGCGTAGGCCCGCGCGACAGCGATGCCGGCGGCCCGAAGCATGTCAGAAACCAGCCCGTTCTCATCCTGGCACTTCCCGACGTGAGCTGCGTAGCGGAGCGCTGGTGAAAATGCCGTCCACCCGAGGATCTTCGGCCGGAAGAGCGCAGCGCCGACCTCGTTGATGAATGATATCACCTCTTCGGTGCCAGCGCCTTGCGCAGCGAGCCGGTCAAGTGCCGGAGCGAGCGCCTCAAACACGTGGCGCCGCCAGGGCTGCAGCGGCTCATCGCTTGTCCGCGCAGGAAGCACATACTCAAGGAACTGCTCCAGGGGCACGCTGCTCGCCCATCCCCACCGGTGCCGTGCCTGAACCGCATAGTCAACAGTTTCGAGGAAGGTAACTCG
>CAYYLB010000104.1:0-2724 GCA_964472345.1 uncultured Methanosarcinales archaeon | reverse complement strand
ACCAGCGCGCGCAGTGCGCGTTCAGGATCCTTTGCTTTCACGACCGCTGACGCGACGAGAACGCCGGCAGCGCCCAACCGAAGCGCGGCCTGCACATCCTGGCGTGTTTTGACGCCTGCGCCGCAGAGAAGCCTGACGCTTTTTCTTTTCTTTTTGAGGAGCTGCACCGCGGCGGTGACGATGCCAGGCTTCGCGGTGGTGACGGAAACTGATCCTCCGATCAAGGCAGGCGGCTCGTAGGCGATGTAGCTGGGTGTGCAGACGCTGAGGATGGCGCTGATGGAGCGCAGCGACGGGGCGCAGACGACGGTGGTGAGCTTGTGCTTCCGGCACTGCTGCACGGCTCTTGCAAGCGTCCGCAGGGGGAGCGGGCGCTCCGCATGGTTGAGCAGGGAGCCGTGGACGCGGAAGGCAGCAAGGCCTGATGCAGTTACGTGGCCCGTGAACGCGCCGGCGCCGGAAGCGTCGCAATGCTGGCTGAAGACGGGAATCTTCACGGAAGAGGCGACAAGCGCGAGCGACGGCAGCGGAGGAGCGACGGCGATATCTGCGCTTGCAGTGCGCGCGACGCGCTCGCAGAGCTCAGCAAGGGCGGATGCGCGTGCGCCTGCCGTCTCCTGGTACGCCTTGAAGTTGACAAGAATCAGCGGTCTCATCTATGCCCTCTTTTTCCTGTTCAGGTAGTGGAAGAGCACAAGGATAATAATGATGGTGATGAGCACCGGCAGCAGCATGATCACGAGCTTGACCAGGAGGAAGATGAGGATGAGCAGGACAATGAGGAGAAGGATGACAACCAACCGCGCGGAAAACCCGAAGGCCTGGAGACGCATGAAATACCTCGTTCGATGAGACTGGCGCCGGCCGGCGTCACGCCGTCCGTTTCAGCAGCAGGCCAGCCAAACTGCTTCCCACGCCCAGGAACGCAGCAAGCATTAATATACGTTTCGCCATGAGCGCAAAAAAGCTGAACGGGAACAGCTGGATCAGCGTGCTTTCTGCGGGGAAAAGCCAGCTTCCGGGAGCGAAAAGGATGCGGTGCAGCGTGTCGAACAGCGGCGGAAACGCGGCGATGGCTGCGGCGGCGAGGAGCGCGGCAAGCACCAGCACGGCAGCGCCGCCCACGAGCAGGCCCGCTCCGAGCGCACGCTCCGAGAGCAGGCGGCCTGCGGCAAACGCACCGGCGAGGGTGACAAGAAGAGAGAGCTGTGCAGCGAGCAGGACTGTGCGCACGTCCGCAAGATGTTCGCGCTCGCGCTCCGTCAGCGACACCGGCAGCGTGCTGCCCATGCCCTGCACGTAGGCGACCACTTCCTCCTGCGCTTCCGTGTACGGAGAGCCCTGGACGGTGACTTCAAATGCAAGCGAGAGAAGGGCCGCGGCGACGCAGATCGAAACGAGGGGGACGCGCAGCATGGGCTCACTCCAGCAGCAGCAACAGCGCCATCACCACGATTCCGAGCGTGATGCCAACGACCTGGACGACGAGCTTGTGGGGTGTGTCCTCGTGGTGAAGCTCGGGGATGAGCGTGGCCATGGCAATATAGGTGAAGCCAGCGAAGGTGAACGGCAGGAGGAACAGGGTGAGGCCTTCGATCCGCGAGCCAAGGAGCAAGGTGAGCAGGCCACCGGCGATTGCGGACAGCGCAGAAAGGAAGTTGAAGAAGAGCGCCTTCATGCGGCTGAGGCCGCCACTGATCAGGATCGCGAAGTCGCCAAGCTCCTGAGGCCCCTCGTGGAAGACCACTGCAAGCGTGGTGGTGATGCCGAGCGGGACGCTGGCAAGGTAGCTGCCTGCGATGATGACGCCGTCGATGAAGTTGTGGATGCCGTCGCCGAACAGGTTCATCCATACGTAGGGCTGCGCGAAGCGATGGTGATGGCTCCCTTCTTCCGCGTGCGGAAAGAGGTGGCGGTGATGCCAGCGGAGGAACTTCTCTATCACGAAGAAGATGACGAAGCCGAGGAGGGCGCTGATGCCGAATGCGAGAGGTGTCGTGCCGCTCTCGATGGCCTCAGGAAAGAGGTGGATGAAGGCGTCGCCGAGAAGCGCGCCGACCGCAAAGCTGACGAGGAAGAGCAGCATCTTCTCGAGGAACGGCCTGCGCAACGAGAGGAGAACAATGCCGATGAACGACAGCAGGCTCACGAGCACGAGGCTTGCGAGCGTATAGAGCCAGGTTTCCGCCGCCATGAGGCAATGAACGGGTCCGGTGTTTATAAATGTTATTGATTTTTATTATCAATAAGAAATGTTTATATACCAGGTGACTCTCTCCAGGGGCATGGGCCGCATGACGAAACAAAAGCAGCTCCTGTACGGGGAACTGAACGGCCTGCGCTCATTTTTTGACGCCCCAGCCCTCCGCCGGAGAGTCGCCAGGAAAGACCCCCGCATCGGGCTTGCGACCGTCTACCGCTTCCTGAAGACGCTCGAAGAGAATGGGACGCTCCACCACTATATCTGCGGCGACAGGAAGGTCTACTCCCTGAGCGAGAAGAACCACTCGCATTTCTGCTGCGAGCACTGCGGCGAAACAAAGCACCTTGAGCTGAAGCGGGCCGACTTCCTGAGCGCTGCGACCGATGAGGAGATCTGCCATTTCCAAATCAATGTCATGGGGATATGCTCGCGCTGCCGGGCGTCGCAAAGCCCGTCGGCGGGCTCCTGAGCGGCTGCCGGCGCCCGCAAGCACTCTGCTTTGCTCCGTTCTCTCGTTGCGC
>CAYYLB010000103.1:0-2741 GCA_964472345.1 uncultured Methanosarcinales archaeon | reverse complement strand
GCCATCCTTGCGGTGGCTCTCAGCGCTGCCGTCGGCATCAATGTCATCAGCGAGGCGCGGGCCTTTGCGGACACCTTTCCCGACGCGCAGAACCTCTTCCTCCTGCACGAGAGCGGCAGGCTCATCGCGGGCTTTGACGGCAAGCTGGCGGCGGCAGAGGCGCTGCGCTATCTGGATGAAGGGCGGCTCCAGCAGCTCCAGCCGTCCGTCGAGGCGCATAACCTCAGGGCGGTCCGCGACAGCTACTTCCGCGTTGTCCTCATCGACGCGCAGGCTTTCACCCCCGGACAGCCGCTTGAAGAGATCCGCGCAGCGAACACCCGCGAGCGCCTTATCGCGCGGCTCCTTGCGGAGCAGGGCGCGCAGGACACGCCGGAAACCCGCCAGCTCATGCAGCGCTCCCTTGAGCAGCTGCACATAACGACGGACCACGAGGCGCGCGGACTCCTCTTCGCCGGGCTTGCCGCGCAGGCCCTTCAGGAGGATGCCCTCTTCCTGCTCACCGGATCCGCGGAAGGAACCGTCGCGCTCGAGCCGGAAACCGTCACCTTTAAAATAGCCGCAAACATTCCATCCTTTCTCATCAAAGCAATTGAATGATATGGGCATCTTCGGCAAACTGCTCGGAAAAAAGAAATCTGACCTTGCGCTCGAGAAGCCTCCCTACGAGCCGATGCCGCCCGACGAGTTCGGCCTTCCGGAGCTCGGCGCTTCACCGCCGCCAAAGCCGCAGGCGCCGCCCGAGCTGCAGCCTGATTTCGAGCCGTCACCGTCACCGCTGCGCTCCTACCAGCCGCCCACCTTCAACCCGGCGGCGCAGCAGGCGCTTGCGTCGCGTGACGTCGAGCTGATCCTCAGCAAGCTCGATGCCATCCGCTCGGCATTGACAAACATTGAGATCCGCATTGCGCGGCTCGAGAAGATTGCCGGCGTTGACGAGAAGGCAGAAAAACCCTACCGATGGTAGCGCCCGCGATGCGACGCCCGGACGTGCGCCTTGCCCTGGTTGCGCTTGCCGTCATCCTTCTCGACCAGCTCACCAAGCTCATCGCCAGGAACACGCTCACGTCCGGCAAGCCCCTGGCCCTTGCCGCCCCGTTCCTCTCGCTGACGCTCACCACGAACACCGGAGCAGGCTTCGGAATCCTGCAGGGCCTGAACACCTTCCTGATCGCTGCCAGCATCGCGATCATCGCGTTCCTCGGGTGGTACTACCACGCGAAGAACGACGAGGAGCAGCTCCCCCGCGTGCCGGTCGCGCTCATCATGGGCGGCGCGATGAGCAACCTGATCGACCGCATCGCCTTCGGCGCGGTGACGGACTTCATCGACTTCAGCTTCTGGCCGGTGTTCAACGGTGCGGACGCGGCAATCACGATCGGCGTTGCGCTTCTCCTCCTGTTTCACCTTCGCAGGGCGCCATAGCGCTCAAACGCCAGCTGCGCGATTTTCCTGATGCTGTCAGCGGGCAGCGGGCTTGACGCGAGCTCTCCGGCAGAAAGCCACCGGTACGCATCGCTTTCCCCCGTATTCAGCTGCACCCTGCTGTCGGAAGTTGTGCAGAGATAGAAAAAGCCGACGTGGTGGTGGTCGCCCACGGAGTGCAGGTTGACATAGAATGGAACGGCGAGGACCTCGATTTCGCCCGGAGCTTTGGCCGCAGACCCCTTCACCAGCTCCGCGCGCAGCCCGACCTCTTCCGCAACCTCACGCCGCACGGCAGCGTCGGGAGTTTCATCCTTCTCGATATGTCCGCCGGGAAACAGCCACAGCTTGAGCTTGCGGTGGAGGATGAGAAGCAGCTTTTCCTCAGCAATGATGCAGGCGCATATGGTCAGATCCGTCTTCACGCATCGGCAGCAAACGGGAGAAGGATAAAAACCTTACTGCTTCCGCGGCCTGCCGCGTTTCCGCTTTCCAGGCTTCCGCCCGCGCTTCGCTGGTGCAGCGGCAGGCGCTTCGGAGACGTGCTCCGGCTCGATCTCCTCGATCTTCACATCCTTCGTCGCCCACGGCTCCTGCTCCTTTGCGGGCGCGGGCTGCTCGCGCAGGACAAGCGCCAGGAACACGCCGATCGCGGACAGCAGCAGCGGCAGGCTCGCGAGCTGCCGCAGCGAAATGAACAGCACGACGACGTTCAGCATGCTTGCGGCATACACCAGCAGCAGCATGGCCGTCTCCCCCTGAGCCAGGTAGCGCCACATCGCAAGCACCGCGAGCGCGAGCAGGCCTGCGGTGATCAGCAGCTCAAGGCGCAGCAGCGTGCCGCGGGCGGCAAACACCGCGCTGCTCAGCCCCAAGAACAGCACCAGCAGGACTGCAAGATGCAGCACAAACCCCGCGGTGCCCGGTCGCTCCATGCGCCGGAGAAAAGGCGCGTTCTATTTAAAGATTTCTATTTGAAAGTGGAGAAAATATGTAACCACTAAAAAATAAATACTAACCTCTCACTGCAGTCAAAATTCATCGGTGTGCTCGAGCTTGCGCAGATGCCCCTGCCTGCGGAGGAGTTCGACCTGGTTCTTGTGGTACTTGTACACGATGTCGCCGCGCTCATTCGCCGTCAGCTCCCACGGCTCGACCAGCACGATATTGCCTTCGCGCACCCACAGCGACTGCTTCAGCCTGCCCGGGATGCGGCAGGTGCGCGTCTTGCCGTCAAGGCAGAGCACCTTCATCCGGCTGCCGCCATACCGCTGCTGCACGATGCCGAACACTTCTCTCCCGCGCGGAAGCCGCAC
>CAYYLB010000102.1:0-2783 GCA_964472345.1 uncultured Methanosarcinales archaeon | reverse complement strand
GGCCGGGCTGTGCAGCGCGCGGGCGCCTGGCGCGGACACGCCGCGAAGTCTCGGATGCGGGCGCGGCAGGCATTCGTTCTATTTCGCGAATCACTTCAGGGAGGTCGTCGGCGTCGATCTCTCGCCCAACGGCATTCGCATTGCGCAGAATGAGGCGCGGAGGAGCGGCAGGAAGAATGTCACATTCCTCTGCAAGGATGTCGCGCGGATGGACCTCAGGCGGAAGTTCGATGTCATCTTCGACGGGGCGGTCATCCCCTACCTCAATGAGCCTGACCTCATCCCGTTCTTCAGGAATGTCCGCAGGCACCTCAGCGAGCACGGGCTTGTGCTGTTCCGCACCCCGCTCTTCCGGAGAAACAGGACCTTAGTGCGCACCGGCAGCTACCACATCATCTACTGGCCGCTGTCCAAAATCCTCGGGGACATCACGTCCGCCGGACTGCAGGTCGTTGACGTGCGCATCAACCATGCGTACCAGTACGGGATCCTTATGGATTTCTTCAAGAAGGCCCTCGATCGGCTGCTGGGCAACAGGCGCCTCGTCGATCGCGTCGCGTACGGGTTCCTGGGAAAACGGCCCATCATGGCGCCGTGCAGCCGCATTCTCGGCCCGCTGGTCCGTGTGCGGGGGTATTTCATCCTGGCGCGCAAGGCCCGAAGCGGCGCTGCCGGCAGCGGCAGGGGCTCCTTATCCGCCGGAGGGCAGAGCGATGCAGGAAATTAAGACTGCCATCATCCTCGCAGCAGGATCGAGCAGGCGCATGGGTGCGCTCACCGACGATACGCCCAAGAGCCTGCTTCCCTGCCACGGCCAGCCGCTGCTCAACCGGCTCATCTTCCAGCTCAGGAAAAGCGGCGTGGCCCGCGTCGTGCTCGTTGTCGGGTATCTCAAGGAGAAGCTCATCGCTTCTGTCCGCGGCATCCCCGGCGTCACCGTCGAGATCATCGTGAATGAGCGCTATGCGGAGGACGTCAACATCCACTCGATGGAGCTGGCGCTCGCCGCGGTGCGCGAGCCGCTGGCCATCTTCGAGGCTGACATGGTCATGGAGGATGCGCTTGTCGCGTACGTGACCGGCGCGGATTTCGAAGGAAGGTCCGTCTGGTTCACCCGCGGGGCGTTCCACCCGCCGCAGTACGGCGGCATCCTTGCGAGTGACCGCTTCGGGAACATCACCGACATCCGGATCGTCCCTGAGTACCGCGGGGAATACGCCGGGTACTCAAAGCTCACCGGGATTATGCGCGTCAGCGCGAAGGAGCTGCCGCGCTTCCGGGAACTGGTGAGCGCGTATGCGCAGCGCACCTTCCAGCAGTACTATCTCATCCCGTGGATCGAGCACCTTGCGGAGCTGCCCTGCATCGAGGGAAACGCAGAGCATTACCTCTTCGAGACGTTCAACACCGCCGGCGAATATGCCCTCATCGCGGAACGGAACTTTGACCAGCAGGGGCCCGCTGCCGGCGACATCACGCTCGCCGATGTCAGGAAACTCAAGCATATCGAGGGGTTCGACGAGGCGCGTGTGCAGCAGCTCATGCAGAAGATCCTGCACGAGCAGCAGTGGACCAGGCCGCTTTCCGTCGAGAAGAACCATAACCTTGTCCTTGACGGGCAGCACCGCCTCCAGGCTGCGCTCCGCCTTGGGCTTAGCCATGTGCCTGTCCAGGGCTTCAATTATGAGGATGTCAAGGTCTGGACGCTCCGCAAGGAAGAGCCGGTGAGCGTTCCGCTGGTCATCGCACGGGCGGCACGCGGTGAGCATTACCCGTACAAGACCGTGAAGCACAAGTTCCCGAGCGCAGTGGGAGAATGCGCCATCCCGCTGGAGCAGCTGAAGGGCAAGGATGTGCGGAAGGGGTTATCATGAGACTCATCGTTCTTGCGGCAGGGCAGGGCTTCAAGCTCGACGGGTTCCACAAGCTGCTCATCCGGGACCCACGGAGCAATGAAACCATCATCGAGAGGTACCTGCGGCTCTTTCCCGAGCATGAGGTGACCGTTGTCGTAGGCTATAACGCGATTGGGGTGATGAGCCGCTATCCGAAACTTGTGTATGTGTACAACGACCAGTGGAGGATCACGGGCAACAGCTACAGCCTGGCGCTCGCCTTGGATGAACGGCCCTGCATCATCCTTTCCGCCGACCTGCTCTTTGACGAGGGATTGGTGCAGGCAATCCGGGAGGCGCCGGCGAACGCGGTTTTCACGCTCGATGCGGAGAACAAAGGCATCAACACGGTGCGCTGCAAGGTCGCTGACGCGCGGGTGCAGTCGCTCTACCTCGGCGCAGAGTATAAGCATGATCCTGAGGCGGTTGGGATCTACAAGATCACGGACGCGGGCGTGCTGCGCGAGTGGAAGAAAAACTGCCTTGCAAACCGGAACGTGTTCGCCGGGCTGAACCTGCCTTTGCAGCAGGCTCCCATCGCCGCCGTCGGCCTGGGAAACTTCTTCTTCGCAGAGATCAACACGCCGCTTGACTACGTGCGCCTGCTGTCGCGGCTTGGGGCACAACGATGAACCTGCGGACGATCACCATCGGAGTGCCGGCCGCGGCGCTTCTGCAGGCGGAGCAGCTTGAGGTGCAGCTCCAGCAGTTTTTGGACGCTGCGCGCAGCGCGTTTTCCGCACGGGAAATTGCAGTGCGGACGTTCCGCATCAATCTGCCGTTTGCAGCGGCGGAAGGGGCGGCATTCAACCAGCAGAGGCTGCTCGGCAGCGTCGAGGCGCTCGCGGAGCTGTGCAGGAGGCTTGATGTCCGGTGGTTCAATGTCCC
>CAYYLB010000101.1:0-2807 GCA_964472345.1 uncultured Methanosarcinales archaeon | reverse complement strand
GCGCTTTCGCTTCGCTCAAGCCCTTGGAGACACAGAAACTTGCGTTTCTTACCTCCAAGCGCTTTCGCTTCGCTCAAGCCCTTGGAGGGAATTGAACCCTCGACCTCGTCCTTTTTGTTGAGCGTACCAAGGACGCGCTCCGCCACTGAGCTACAAGGGCGCTGCGGGGTGCAAAGGACCGAGGTTTTTAAAGATATACGCCTTCGGGCGTTATCAAAAAGTCCGCGCTACCGCGCACCAGCGCCGCCAGGAACAGCCGATAAGACCCGGTCCCTGGCGTATGCGGCTCCTCACACCCCCTCGAACAATTCCGCCACCTGCTCCTTGCCTATGTGAAGGATGAAGCTCGCGAGCCGCGGCCCTTTTGGCTTGTTGACGAGCACCTGATATGCCGCCTCGAAGAAGTCCGTGTTGCTCAGCCCGAGATTCTTGCAGAGGACGTAAAACTCTTCGTGCAGCTCGATGTCGGTCCAGTCGCGCCCGCGCAGCTTCTGCGAAAGGATCTTCAGCGCCTGACGCTGCTTCTCGCCCAGCTGCAGTCCTTCGGGGACCTCTGCCTGGACGGTGAAGCGGTACTGTTCCGGCGCGTACTGCTCGAGCCAGCGTTTCGCGCAGAGCGCCCGCTGCTCAAGGCGCCTGCGGCCGTGTGCATCCCGCAATTCGTGCTCGAGGAACCCGATTGCCTTTTCACAATCCATCTGGTGGATCTGCAGGATGGTCGTGAGGTGGCGGAAGCTCGGCTGGAACGGGATGCCCGCAGGCAGCGATCCGATGAAGCTGAGCTCGTAGATGCGCCGCTGCTTGGCCTGCTCCTTGGCGGAAACGGCATGCTGCGCGAAGGCGGCGCGCTCGCAGGCATCGAAGTCCTCATAGATCTTGATCACATCTGCATCAAACGAGATTGCGAACTCGGCCTCGGGGCGCGTCGAGGCAAACAGGTAGCGCACGACTTCCGGCTCGTACACCTCCAGCAGCTGCTGCAGTGTCACCACGTTGCCGGTTGAGCTGTGGAACTGCTCTCCGCCCTTGATCCCGATCCATTCGTAGCGGAGGGAGGCGGGGGGCTCGCGTTTCCAGACTGCGGTGGAGATCTGCCTGCCCGTGTCGTACGAGCCTCCTGCAGCGAAGTGATCCTTGCCGCCGGATTCGAAATCGACATTCTCGTACGACCAGCGCATGGGCCAGTCGACCCGCCATTTGAGCTTGACGATGCCCGCCTTCCGGAAATCAATGGTCTCGCGCGCGCCGCACGTGCAGGTGTAGGTGAGCTGGTACCCGCCGTCATAGGTGGCACGCGTCGTGTCCCTGCCGCAGCGCCCGCAGAAAACCGTGATGGGAAGCCAATCAGCGGCAAGCGGCTCTTTCCGGTAGCGGTTGAGGATGACGGCTATCGCCGCGGTCTGCTCCAGCGCCTGCCGAATCTTTTGCGCGTATGCGCAGCGCCGGTACATCTGCTGCTGGGAGATGAATTCCGGGCGGATGCCGACGGCAGGCAGCGCTTCTTCCACCTGCTTCTCAAAATGCTGCGCGTAGCTCTCATGGCAGCCGAACGGGTCGGGGACAGCGGACACCGGCTTGCGCAGGTGCTTTTTCAGCTCCTCCTGCCCGGGAAGGTTGACGGGCACCTTGCGGAAGACGTCGTAGTCGTCCCAGGAATAGATGAAGCGCACTTTTTTCTTTCTGTCCTTCAGTGCGCGCTCGATGAGATGCGCAGTGATGATCTCCCGGAAGTTGCCGATGTGCACGATGCCGCTGGGGGTGATGCCTGCGGCGATGGTGTACTGCTCATTGTCGCCCTTTTCCCTGATGATGCGCTCCGCAGCCCGGTCAGCCCAGTGTACGCTTTCGTCTGCCTGCATGCTCCGGGCCAACGGAAGGCGCTCTTATAAATATTTCTGAGAGTGGCTCTGGTGAAACCCGATGCACTGCCTTATGATGGTGAGCGAGCAGGGGCAAACTTCAGTCGCGCGAGGGCACGCTTTTTCTTTGCTGAAGAACCAATGGTGCACCGGGAATGAGAACCGCGGAAAAAGCGCGAGCGAACGGGCAGTGCCGAGCGCAGGCGAGAGGGTTTCACAAGAGCCCTAAGAAAGATGGGGCCGGGAGGATTTTCACCGGACTGCTTTGAACCCCCGTCGCACCCAGTCTGTCTGCGTCATGCAAACCCCAAGGGTGAAGCCTACCAAGCTAGCCGACGGCCCCACGGTTGGCGCGAGATGGATGATGTTTATAAATATGGTGGGTTGACGAGTTGGCCTTTGGAAATGGCCGCGGGATTGTTGTGAGGGCTTGCGCCATGACGCTGCACGGGGGGCCGGGCGGGCGACGCGGGCACCTGCACCACATTTTCTCACAACATAAGCCGCTGGGCAGAGCCGTCGCGCAGCTTCTTGTGCAGGATGCTTCCGATGAAGAGGATGTAGTCGTCGCAGGGAACCTGCTGCACGACGTGGCACTCAATGAAGCCGAGCGCGTCGCGCAGGCGGGGAGCGTCGATCTTCTCAGCCGGCTCCGTTTCAATGGAAAAGCGCCCGAACTTGTCTGCGGCCGCGCCGCTCATCGCTCCGCACTCTTCAACGAGCGCCTTCATCGTTTCAGGGATGAAATTCACCACGAAGCTTCCCGATTGCCGGATCAGCTGCGCGCTGAATGAGCGCGTGTGCAGGGCGATGGCATAGCTGCTCGCGCCGCAGGGCATGTGCCAGTTGACGGGCGTGATGTTGTCGCGCTCTTCGCGCCCGGCGCTGAACTGCTTCTGCACGCTGCCGCGGCAGGTGACGAGGACGACCTGGCGGGGGCCGATGAGG
>CAYYLB010000100.1:0-2951 GCA_964472345.1 uncultured Methanosarcinales archaeon | reverse complement strand
GGCTATCTCTATTTCGTCGACAGGCACGGCGACGTTTCCCGCGCGAAGATGGCGCGTGGCCGCAAGGGAAAGCGCAAGAAGCGCAGGTAAGGTTTTTATTCTCTTCTTCTTTCTCTATTTATGATGAGGCGCAACACGCTCAACGATCTGGACGCCAAGGCATGGCTGAAGTTCACCAAGAGCTGGTTCCTTCATAACCCGCCGCCGCGCAGCGCGCAGGAGAAGCTCCATCCCGCAAAATACCCCGAGTCGATGATCAGGGGGTTCATCGAATTCTTCACTAGGCGCGGCGAAACGGTCTTTGATCCATTTCTCGGCACGGGGAGCACGCTGGTCGCGGCGCAGGAGGCCGGACGCAACGGCATCGGCATCGAGCTGCAGGAGAAATACGCGCAGATCGCACGGGAGCGTGTCGGGCGGCTGGGGCGGCAGCAGACGCTGAGCGGGCGCCCGACGGCGCAGCAGGTGATCACGGGCGACGCAGCGGCCATGGAGCAGTTCCATCTCCCGACGGTTGATTTTATCATCACGTCACCCCCATACGGCCCCATGCTCAACAAGCGAGGCCTGGCGCAGCAGAAGCGCGCGAGCAGGAAGCTGGACACGAGGTACAGCGACGACACGAGCGACCTCGGCAACATCGGCGACTATGGTGCCTTCGTCGGGGCGCTCGCGGCCGTCTTCAGGAAAGCGGTGTCCATCCTCAGGCCGGGCAGGCACCTGGTCATCATCGTGCAGAACTACCGCGACGGGGGCAGGTACCGAATGCTCGCAGCGGACATCGCGAGAGCCCTGGAGCATGACATCGCGCTGATCGGCGAGCGCATCTGGCTGCAGGACAACAAGACGCTGTTTCCGTACGGCATGGGCTCAAGCTTCGTGCCGAACATCCATCACCATTACTGCCTGATATTCAAAAATGGACAAGCGAACACCACCCCAAGAGATCGGAATCCGTAGCGCGGCGCGGCGCGACCTCGACACACTCTACAAGATCTACCTCGAGGGCGCGCTGGACGAGCGCAGGCTGCAGTATCCCAAAAAAACGCCGCAGCAGCTGCGCAGGGAGCTCCGCCGCGAACAGGAAAGGATGCGGCGCACGTTCCGCGAAGAGCTCGCGCACAAGCGCTGCTTCTGGCCGGTTGCGCTCGTCGGCAGCACGATCGCCGGCTTCGGGCAGGCATTCGTCAACGACGGCAGAGGCCGCATCGGCAAGGTGTACATCCGCCGCGCGTTCCGCCGCAGGGGCATCGCCACCGCGCTGCTCACGCAGCTGCTTGCCGAGCTGAAGCGCAGGCGCGTGAAGGACGTGCGCTCCTCGGTCATGACCGGGAACAGCCCGTCGCTCCGCCTGCACAAGAAGTTTGGCTTCCGCATTGAGCGCTACAAGCTGGTGAAGAGCCTGTGAGCCCCATCATCCAGCAGGTGACGCCGGAGGAGATCGCATTCTTCGGGCAGAAGGCAGCGGAGAAGATCGCCGCCGAAGGCTGGCGCGGCCGGAACAAGGAGCAGAAAAAGCAGAACTTCGCCAGCTGCTGGCTCACGGAAGAGGCCTTCAAGAAGCTGCTCATCGCCCGGAAAGCATTCTTCCGCCACCGTGCGCTCTACGTCGGCGATGCTGCGGGAGCGGGCCTTGATTTCGAGATCAAGAGAGGCGACGCATGGGTTTCCGTCGGCATCCGCAGCATCGGCCCTGCGTCTGCGTTCAAATGGAAGACCGTCGCCTACCCCGAGGACCGCTTCCTTCAGGAGCCGGAGAAGATCCCCGACTATGTTGTTGCCTGCATCGTTGAGGGGACTATGGTGACATTCTTCGGCATCATCAGCAAGGCGGCACTGCTCGCGGAGCTCGCGCGCAGCGAGCGCAGGCGCAGCCGAACGAACCAGGAATACTTCCGCACGGTGCCGCTCGGGATGTTCAGCGGCGAAAAGCTGCTCAGCTTCCTGCAGGAGATAGAGGCACAGGAGAAATGACCGCCGCGAGCGCAGTTTATGTCACCAGCGCCGGCGCCCGATACACGACCCCGGCCAGCGCGCTCCCGATCCCCTTGCCGATGAAGAAGAACTGCCTGCTCGCGACGCTCCCGAGCACATCGAGCAGCGTCTGCTCGCGCTCATAGACCCTGAAGCTCGCGTCATCGATGCCCAGCGTCTGCAGGTAGGCTTCGAGCGCCTCCTGGCCGCCCACCGCATCCACCAAACCGAGGCCGACACCCTCACCGCCAAGGAAGATCTCCCCCGTCGCGATCGCCTGCACCTGCTCGCGCGCAAGGCCGCGGTTCGCCGCAACCTCGTCGATGAAGAATGCGTGCAGCCGGTCGAGCTTCGCCTGCAGGAGCGCCCGCTCGTCTTCACCCGTGTCCTTGAACGGGCTTCCCAGGTCCTTGTACTTGCCGGCAACAAACCGCTGATAGGTGATGCCATATTCCTCAAACAGCCTTGAAAACTCGAGATAGCTCGCGATCACGCCGATCGAGCCGACGATGGACATGCGGTTGGCGATGATGTGGTCCGATGCTGACGCGACCCAGTACGCCCCGCTGGTGCCGATCTCATGCACGAACGCGACCGTTGGCTTTTCGGCCTGCTTCACCGCCTGCGCAATCTCGTCCGAGCCGACCGCAGAGCCGCCGGGGCTGTTGATGTCAAGGACAATCGCCTTGATGAAGGAGTCTTCTTCCGCTTTCTCAATGAAGCTAATGACATCAGCAGCGCCCGTGCCGCTCTCCCCAAAAGTATCCGCTCCGCCATCTGTGGTGATCGTCCCCCGGATCTTAATCAGCGCGACATTCCCCGTGCGGAAATCAGCTCCGGCAAGCGCAACAGCGAGGACGCCAAACACGGCTGCACCGAAGAAGAGCGCTCCTGCGATGAGCAGCCACAGGATCCACAGCTTTGGCTTCTTTTTTGCCATGGGGAAGGGCATTGCCGCGGCTCTTTTAAAGGTTGCG
>CAYYLB010000099.1:0-3067 GCA_964472345.1 uncultured Methanosarcinales archaeon | reverse complement strand
GCAGGATTAACAATTGGTAACACTAATGATATGCCTGCTGCTGAATGTTATGGTCGTGATGCTTTAGGATTAGTTCCATTTAATGTTAATCCACATTATCAAGATCCAGTGAACTTATCAGCAGCAGAACGTAACGCAGTTTTGGAAATTGCACCACAATTGAAAATTTTAATTGACCATCAAGGTGAAACAAGAGATGATAGATTGAGAGAGTATCACGCATTAGGGAATATTGAGATTGTTGTTGCATTACGAGAAGGAGCAATGCTTAGAGTAACTGGTGATCATGTTTATT
The DNA here is from genome assembly GCA_964472345.1 of uncultured Methanosarcinales archaeon. Taxonomy (GTDB): domain Archaea; phylum Nanobdellota; class Nanobdellia; order Woesearchaeales; family JAGLXL01; genus CAYYLB01. The sequence continues at coordinate 2,772 of CAYYLB010000099.1, read as the reverse complement.
TGAAAGGAACAGCAGGAGCAAAAATTTTCAAATCAGGTGAAGAGCCAGTAGAATATCAAGCAGGAGCAACTTTAGATTTTCTTCTTTACTCGCAGGCGTTCGACCTTAGGCGGCTAAACGCCTAATGGGATGGGCTTTAAGTTCCATCTATTTCCGGTGCCTCTTCCGGGCCCTCCGGCTCACGTCTGCTCCGAACTGGAGCGCATCCTCCTCCGTCAATGCGGAGTCCTTGGTGAATTCCCGGAACTTATTGAGCATGGCGAGCCGCTGCCGTATGGCTTCCCGCGCGACCGCGCTCCAGTTGATTTCCGGAAACGCGTCCATCTCCTTCCTTGTTTCTTCCGGAACAGACAGGGTGACGCTGACCATGGTGGTACCTCACGTTCGTTATGTTGGATATGCTTATTATGTTAAAATATTTAAGCCTTTCGGCGATGTGAAACAAGAGCCAAGGAAGCTTTAAAAAGCGAAAGGAGAGGCGCGCGTTGCTCTTTACCGCTGAAGATATCCGAAAGTAATCCTAAGGTTGTTCTGGTCAACCTGACGCGCAAGGAGGTTCACAGCCTGAATAAACCGCCCAATATCTGTTTGGGTCAAAGGTCCTGAGTTGAAATCGAAGCGGTAACTTGCCGGATCACCCCTAGCCTGACCGGGCGCGCGAAAAGGTGTTTCAAGTGTTTCTGTAAAATCACCAAAACACGCACGAGCAGCCCGAGTAACATAACTGTAGAGGCCTATATCCTTCTCAGGACCGTGTGATGAAAGAGTGATACTGCCATCATCCGAGTTTGGGAAGATGGTAAGCTTGTACTCTATTGTTTCACGTTGATTTGCAGGACGATATTCAAATGCTAAACGAATTGAATTGAAGTCGGGCAGGCGGTTACCAAGCAACTGAGCAAGGATACTGTCAGTGGACTCTACCCGCCGCTCAACAGCCTGCTCAAGATTATCCATGGGCGTCACCGGAACGAGGACCTTATTAAATATTGTTGTGAAGAAATGGTAGCAATGGAACAGCGGCAATGGGCGTGAACGCCGTGTCCGGAAAGGACATTACCAAGGAAGCTTTAAAAAGCAAAAAAGAAACCTCCAGAACGTGGCCAAACAAAGAGCGGTAAAAATCATTGTTATCATCATCCTGCTCATAGCGCTCGCGGGCGCCATCCTCCTTGCGAGGACGTTCCTGCAAAAGCCGGCGACTTCGCTTGAGATGGAAGTCCTCGCCGAGAACCTGCATGTTCCCTGGGCGCTGGACTTCCTGCCGGACGGGACGCTCATCTTCACCGAGCGCGACGGGAGCATCAGCACGCTCAGGAACGGGAACGTCGTGGTGCTGGGGACGCTCAACGGCACCGAGCGCGGCGAAGGGGGCTCGCTCGGCATTGCGGTCGACCCGGGCTTCGTGCAGAGCCCGTTCATCTATGTCTATTACCTGTACGAGCAGGATGGCACGTTCTGGAACCGGGTCTCCCGCCTGACGCTCGACGGCATGCAGCTTGCCGGTGAAAAGGTCATCCTCGACAAGATCCCCGCGGCGCGCTTCCACAACGGCGGCCGCATCAGGTTCGGGCCGGACGGGAAGCTGTACATAACCTCAGGGGACGCGACAGAGCCGGAGCTTGCGCAGGACACCTCATCGCTCGCGGGAAAGATCCTGCGCATCAACAGGGACGGCTCCATCCCCGCGGACAACCCGTTCGGCAATGCCGTGTACAGCTACGGCCACCGCAATCCGCAGGGGCTCGCATGGCACCCCAAAACAAAGCGGCTCTACGCCACCGAGCATGGGCCGGAGAAGCACGACGAGATCAACCTCATCACTGCGGGAAAAAACTACGGCTGGCCGGAGAAGTGCCCGCATCAGCAGTTTGAAGACCCGCTGCGCTGCTATGAGGAGTTCACGCTCGCGCCGTCAGGAGCGGCATTCATCGGCGACACGCTCTTTGTCGCAGGCTTGCGCGGCGCGCAGCTCCGGCAGCTGACATTCGCGGAAGATGGCAGCATCGTGTCTGAGGGGCCTGTCGTTTCAGGCATCGGGCGTGTGCGGGACGTCGTTGCGCATGATGGTGCGCTCTACGTCCTCACCAGCAACCGGGACGGACGCGGCATCCCGCGCGAAGGGGACGACAAAATCCTCCGCTTACGGCTGAAATGATGCTCACGCATGGCTGACGGCGACCTCGAAGAGAGGATGGAGGCGCCGCACGGATGGCGCGCGCTCGCTGCGGATACGGGAGCCGCTGCCGCGGCGCTTGGGATCGCCGGCGTGATCGGCGCCTTCCGTGACATGGTGGTCTTCGGCCTCAGCTTTTCGCAATATGCCGGATCGCGGGGTGCCATGGCGCTCGCGCCGCTCGCGCTGGGCAGGCCGTATGGGGTGTTCCGCGACTGGCTGCTCTCCCTCTCCGGGACAACGGAAGAAAGTGCACGCTGGCAGCGCTGGGGTGCGGACAGCTTTGCGGGCTTCATCGCAAATGCCGTCTGCTATGCGCCGCTGTACGCGGCATCTCTTCTCGCGGCGGGCGCAGAGACGAGGCAGATTGCGCTTGCCGTCGGCGCTTCGATGCTCGCGTCGGCTGCCGCCGGGAGGCCGTACGGCTGGCTGATAGAGAAGGCGCGCAGCTGGTGCGGTGCCTATTCCTGAACACAAAGGTATAGGCAATTGCACTTATTAGTTGTTTTACGCAATTAAATTTTCACTTTAACGACGAGTTGGGGGCACGACGAAACGCTCCCTTCGGTCGAACATTAGAATAATAACCTAAATCT
>CAYYLB010000098.1:0-3087 GCA_964472345.1 uncultured Methanosarcinales archaeon | reverse complement strand
CACCAAAACGCTCCGCGGCGTTTTGATTGCTCAAACTGAGTACATACTCCGCAGCAACAGAAGTGCTCTTCTGAGCATGTCTGTTCTGCGAGAACAACCATACTTGCTGCGATTTATAGTTACTCAGTTTGAGGCTTAAAAATCCCTACAGCTTGCTGTGGCTGGGATTTTTAATGCTACGGCCACTTTTTCTACAGAGCCGCTCCCTCACAATGTTTATAAACGGCCCTCTTTTTTGGCGCCCTATGCTGCGGACGCATACCTGCGGGGAATTACGGGCGAACGACGTCGATCATGCAGTCACGCTCTGCGGCTGGGTGCACGCGCGGCGCGACCACGGCGGCGTGATATTCATCGACCTGCGGGACCGCTACGGGCTCACGCAGATCGTCTTCAACCCGACATTCCACAAGCAGGCCCATGCAGCAGCAGAAAAGCTGCGGCGTGAGGACGTCATCGCCGCGCGCGGCGTGGTGAAGGAGCGTGTCGCGGGGATGAAAAATCCTGCACTCGCCACAGGCGACATCGAGGTTTTCACCGACGCGCTGCAGGTCCTCAACCAGGCGGAGATCCCGCCGATGGAGATTGACGACCGGAAGGTGCCGAGCGAAGCAACCAGGTTAACGTACCGCTACCTTGACCTGCGCAGGCCGGGCATGCAGCGGCAGCTCGTCACGCGGCATACTGCTGCACGGGCAGCCCGGGCATACCTGGACAAGCTCGGCTTCCTCGAGATTGAGACGCCGCTGCTGCTGAAGCACACGCCCGAGGGAGCGCGCGATTACATCGTGCCGAGCCGCATCCATCCCGGGAAGTTCTACTCACTGCCCCAGTCGCCGCAGCTGTACAAGCAGACGCTGATGATTGCCGGTTTTGACAGGTACTATCAGCTGGCGCGGTGCCTGCGCGATGAAGATCTGCGCGAGGACCGGCAGCCGGAGTTCACGCAGATCGATATCGAGATGTCGTTTGTCGAGGAGGACGACGTGCTGCAGATGGCGGAGGGTCTCGTGGCAGCAATCTGGAAGGAAGCAGCCGGAAAGAAGCTCACGACACCCTTCCCGCGCATGAGCTATGACGATGTGATGGCGAAGTACGGCATTGACCGGCCGGACCTGCGCTTTGGCCTGGAGCTGGTGGACGTGACGGAGATCGCGAAAGCGTCCTCGTTCAAGGTCTTTGCCGATGCAGCCAAAGGCGGCGGCATCGTCAAGTGCATCAACGCGGCCAAAGCAGACTTCACGCGCACCCAGCTCGAGGAGTACATCGCCTTTGCGCAGGAGCAGGGCGCCAAGGGGCTGGCGTGGATGAAGATGACGGACAAGGGGCTTGAAAGCAACATTGTGAAGTTCTTCGACGAGAAGCAGCAGAAGGCGCTGGTGAAGGCGATGGCTGCGAAGCCGGGCGACGTGCTCCTGTTTGTCGCGGATGCAGCGAAGAAGTGCAATGAGGTGCTGAGCAAGGTCCGGCTGAAGCTCGGCAATGAGCTGAAGCTGATCAAGGACGGCGAGCTGCGCTTCACCTGGATCACCGGCTTCCCGCTCGTGGAGTGGAATGACGAGGAGAAGCGGTGGGACGCGATGCACCACCCGTTCACCTCGCCGAAGCCGGAGCACCTTGCGCTGCTGGACAGAGAGCCTGCGAAAGTGAAAGCGCGCGCGTACGATCTCGTGCTGAACGGGATTGAGCTCGGCGGAGGCAGCATCCGGAACCACCAGCATGACATCCAGGATAAGGTCTTCCAGCTTCTCGGCTATGCAAAGGAGGATGCGCACCGCAAGTTCGGCTTCTTCCTTGAGGCGCTGCGCTACGGCGCGCCGCCGCACGGCGGCATTGCGTTCGGCTTTGACCGGATCTGCGCGATGCTCTGCGGGCTGCGTGATATCCGCGAGGTGATTGCGTTCCCGAAGTCAAAGGCAGCCGAGAATCCGATGGACGGCTCTCCCAGCGCAGCCGATGCGAAGCACCTGAAGGAGCTGCATATTGAGCTGGACGCGGCGGCGAAGAAGAATACCCATGAAGGAAAATGAGCGGCAGGCTTCCTTCAGGGATCCTCGGGTTCTTCGGGGGAGCATGGGCAGTGATCCGTGGTGCGGGCGACATCCTTGCCGACCCGAAACTGAGAAAACTCGCGATCATTCCGATTCTGCTCACCGCGGTTTTGTATCTCGCACTGGTCATTGGTGCCGGCGTGTATGCTGACGATCTGCTTGGGAAGATCTGGAGCAGGCCCGAAGGCTGGCTGCGGTTTCTTTGGTATGCGCTTATTCCGTTTGTCTTCGTTGCGCTGCTCGCGCCCTTTGTCCTCCTGTTCTCCACTATCACAGGGATGATCGGCAATTCGTTCTACGAAAGAATGGTTGTGCACGTGCTCTCAAGGCACTCCATCAGGATCCGTGAGTCCGGGTTCATCGAAGGAATGTTTTCCGACGTCGCCCGTTCGCTGCTGTTCACCATCGCCGGCAGTCTCTGCGCCCTCCTCGCGCTGCTTCCGTTCATCGGCATCGTCTTCGCAATGCTTGGAACTCTCATCGCCTGTTTCAATTTTGGCTCAGCAGCGGTAAACCCTGTGCTGAAGGCCACCGGCGCCGGGTTCGCCGATCGCATCGCATTCCTGTTCCGCTCGTTCATGCTGGTGCTGGGCATCGGTACATCCGTTGCGCTGATGCTTCTCATCCCACTCGCGGGCTTGATTGCAATCCCAGCCGCAGTGGTCGGTGCGACAGAGCTCTCTGCGCAGAGTATGCGTGGCGCCTGATGAGGGCACGAGCAAGAGCCGACAGCATTGTGGGACTTTCCGTTGGTGCCCGAACTGATGTCCCCGGTGCACGAGCGCCTCTGGAAATATAGATAAGCGCGATGATTCTGTTGCAAAAACTGCGCGCTTATCTATCTCGCTAAATGCAGCTTAGAAACTGTAATCTCATCACCGCATTTATCGATATTTGCTCTGCACTCTCCCCTACACCGTTATTGATATGATATGCTTTCATCCACATCAGCTTCCCGTTGCGGCGGGTTCACCTCGCGCCATCATTTCTCCCGCTTCACGTACACCGTCCTCGTCGGGAACGGGATGGCGATTCC
>CAYYLB010000097.1:0-3094 GCA_964472345.1 uncultured Methanosarcinales archaeon | reverse complement strand
ACGAGGCTGAACGTTCGCCCGTGGAGCGGTGCCGCGCCAAACGGATGCGGAAAATGCAAAAGTCTTGCCACGCGAACCTTTAAATAGTCTCCAGCAATGATTCCCCCGATGGCACAGATCATCCTCTACGTGCTCAATCCCGAGGAATATTTCAAGCATGTGATTGCCATATTCAAGAAAGAGACGGACAAGCACAACGTGGTGTATGTCACGACCAACAAGCCTTACACGAACGTGCAGCGCTCATTCGAGCAGGCAGGCGTCAATCTCAGCAATGTCTTTTTCATCGATTGCATCTCAAAAGAAGTGCTTGGGGAGGAGCTGCATGATGAGCCGGACAACTGCCTGTTCGTGGAGAGCCCGAAGAGCCTCACGGCGTTGAGCATCGCGATCCATGAGAGCGTCAAGCATCTGCAGGGAGAGAAGACCCTGTTTCTTGACTCGCTCTCGACGCTCCTGATCTACAATGACGCAAACACGATCGGGCGCTTCTCAAATTTTCTCGTGAACAAGATGCGCTCGTACGGTGTGCAGACCATCATCCTGTCGCTCGAATCGGATGTGGGAAAGGACGTCATCAAGCAGATCGAATCGTTTGTCGATGAGGTGAGGCACCATGGTGCTTGAGAAGATTCCGTTGTCGGAGATCGGCGCGCTGTTCGCAGTGTTCCAGGTCGCAGGGTCGCTCGTCGCAGCGTACCTCGCGTATGAGGTCTACAAGTATGACCGGCTTTCGAAAGCGTGGCTGAGCGTCGTTGCCGCGCTGCTGCTGCTGAGCGTTAACGGGCTGCTGAACCTGGCACAGGAGCTGGGGACGTTCCCAATCCTCACGGGCGAGATCGCGCTCTTCGCCAGGAACTATCTCCTGCAGTCGATAATCCTGCTGCTGTTCCTCTTCGGCTTCTGGGGCATGAAGTACAAGTTCGAGAGCTTCGAGATCCTCGAGAAGCGGGTTGAGGAGAAGGTCCGGTCGTTCATGCGCCGGGTGAAGTGAGGCAGGAGAACGAACGAGAGGGGCGGAGAACGGCGCCGGGCGCCACGCGCAGCCGGAACGAATGCCATGCTCTGCGCTAATAGCCAACCAGAATCTCAACATCCTTCCCGAACAGGTCGCGCAGCTTTTCGAAAATAGGCTCCTTGATGAACACCCGCTGCGGGAACTTCACGCTCGCAAGCGCCTTCTCCATCTCCTCGAGCGTGCTTTCCGCCGTTGCCCCCAGGCCGCCATCCTGCCGGACGGGCGCCTTGCTGACCGCCGGCTTTTCCGCATCGATGTCATGGATGATGAACGCCGTCGTGTCGAGCAGCAGCACCTCGCCGTGCTTCTGGCCGTACTTGACGCGGATCTTCGCCCGCTCAAGCTCCTGTCCGCGCTTGCGCTGCAGGTACTCGACCAGGAAGCGGATCAGCGCTTCGCTGCCCTGGCGCGCCTTCTCGATCTCGGGCTTGGTCAGCTTGCCCCCATCAAATGCTTTTTTCGCCTCGATGATCTCGTTCAGGTCGCGCAGCGTCTTCGCGGGGATGCGTCCCTTGGCGATCAGCTCATTCTCGAAGATGCGCATGATCTCTTCGTCAGCGACGCGCTCAATGCCCTCCGCTTTCAGCACATCGCGGATGATGGTCATCACGCGATCGTAAAGCTCCACCATGCCCTTCGCTTCGTTGATGGTCTCGATCTGCTTGAACAGCCGCTTGATGCGCGCGAGGTACTTGTCCGCGTTGGACAGCAGCGTGTCCACATCCTTGCCGCTCAGCTCTTTCTTCTCGCCGTGCTCGATCTGCTTCCGGATGTCGATGTTCTCTTCAAGGATCTTCACGAACTTCTCTTCGAGCAGCCCTTCCTTCTTGACGAAGATCTCGCGCATCATCTCCGATGTCTCGCGCGGCGTCGGCGGCGGGATGCCATACATCATCAGCGCGGCCTGTGACGGCGTCAGGATCGCGTAGTAGATGTCCTCCATGCCGATGTCCTTGAGCTTGAACTTCACGCGGCCCAGCATCTGGTCGCCCGTGCTCATGAACAGGTCGATCGCTTCCCGGCTGGGCTTGATGCGCCCCATCCGCAGCAGCTGCTTCCAGGGCATGAAGATGCCGCGGTCGTAGAACGGCACGCCGTCACGCAGCAGAGTGAAGATGACGGGGTTCGCCTCGCGCAGGCTGTCCCAGAAATCAGTTAAGATGTACACTTGGATGTTGATCTTGTTCTTGATGCCGGTGATGTCGCCCGCCTCCACACCCATGCCGATGATGATGGCACGCAGCTTGTCTTTCAGCTCCGCGCGCGTCATCTTCTTGACATCTGTGTCGTCGATCACGATCCAGACATCGATGTCGCTGCTTTGTGTTGCGCGCCCCTGCGTGAGGCTGCCCGCGAGGACGTAGGCGACGATGTACTTCTCGAACTTCTTGAGCACCATGCTCTTGTGCACTTCCGCAAGCTTGATTGCGCCGAGCATGCCCGTGTCGTGGATCGGCGCTCCAAGCGCAATCGTCTTGAGAAGATCGTACTTGCCGTCATAGCAGCTCTGCCAAAGGTCGCCCAGCAGCAGCGGATTCGGCCGCAGGCGCTCATCAATCTCCTTGGCAATGGAATCCATGATGGCCGTGAGCTTGTCCCGCAGCTCCCAGGGCGTCATCTTCTTGACATCAGAATCATCGATCAGCACGAGGACATTGATCTTCTTGTCCTCCTCCTTCTGCTTGGGCGCCTGCGCGTTCGCCTGAGCAGGCTGCTGCACCGCTCCGGGCGGCACCGCACCTTGCAGCATCCCAGGAGACGCCATCCCCTGTGGCGGCTGAGGCTGCTCGGGCGGCAGCAGCGCAATCCCGACGATGTACTTGTCGAATTTCTCGAGAAGCCTGGCCTTGAACTTGTCGAGCTTGTCCTTGATGTCCTTGAGCTTCTCTTCCAGCTCCTTCGGCAGCTTGGGCAATGGCGGCGCTGCCGCTGCCTTGCCCTCCGCTTCTTTTACCGGCTCTTTCGCCGCCTGTTTCGCCTTTTTGCCGGACATGGTGCTCACCTGCCAGCCGTGAGTTTTAAGCCATTTTTAAAGACTTGGCTGCCCGACCAGCGAAGAGTGGGACGTTTTGGTCA
>CAYYLB010000096.1:0-3220 GCA_964472345.1 uncultured Methanosarcinales archaeon | reverse complement strand
GCTGCTGGCCTTGCCATTGCGGCTCACGCCGGAAAGAAACGGGGGCAGCAATAGCCAAAAGCGAAAGGTTTATATACTATGATATTAAATACCATATTTATGACCAAAATTCTTAGTGGGGGGAAAGACCAAAGTGGTAGAACAAGGTATCAGATATACCTCCCGCAGGAATGGGTTGACCACATAAAGGACCAGGCGAAAAGAGAAGACATCCGTGGAGTGGTTATCAACATAGGTGACTTAAAAGTCATCGGCTACAGAGAGCCTCCTGCAGACAAGCATATGCGCTTCAAAAAAAAGATTACGGAAGTGCCTGCATGATCCACAAAGTTTTTTTACTTCTGCTTGTTCTTGTCGTTGGCTGCGCTGTTTCAATCCAACCAGGCCAAAACGTACAAGAACCTCAAAACCAGCCTACACAGGTTAGTGGAGGTTTAAGTTCTTTTGTTGTCGGCGACTTTAGCTGGAGAATAACAAAGACTGAAAAGAAAGAAAGAATAAGAAAAGAATTGCTTCAGGGACAATTCCTTGGGAAGCAGGCAAACGGAATCTTTCTTGTGGTGGATGTTGAGATACAAAACATTGGAAGCTCCCCAAAATATGCTTCCTCTCAATTTCTTAGGCTCTTTGACCAAAAAGGTAGGTTATTCGCACCAGACGATTCTATTTCCTTTTATCTTGGCCCGGATTCTGTCCTTTCTTTTGAGCTTTTGAACCCAGGAGTGACCAAGAAGGTCAAACTCGTTTATGATGTCCCCGAGGACTTCACGCTAAGCCACTATTTTGTCGCTGCCAACGAAGTGCAAGCATCTTTCAATACTGTTTCCGCTTTCACATAAATGGTTAATCATTCGTTATAACCTAATCCTGAATTGCGGCTCACGCCGGAAAGAAACGGGGGCAGCAATAGCCATCCGCCTGGCTGTGCAACGCTTTCACTCCATCACCTTCCCACGAAACATGCCCCCGCCCAGCTTCAGGTATTCCTTGTAATGCCGCAGGTGCCGTTGCCGCTGCGCTTCGGTGCTGTGGAACAGGCTGCCGGGGTGCTTTGCCTTCCGCTCAAGCCGCCGCAGCTTCTCGCCGAGCCGCTCGAACTCGCGCGTGTGCTCCTTCATCCAGAACAGCCCTTTTCCCATGGCGCGGGCTTCCCTGAAGTATTTCTTCTGCTTCACCAGCTCATGGAACGCGTCGATGACGATGTTCTGCTCCTTGCCCATCAGGATGCTCAGCCCCTTCTTGAGCGACGCGAAGTAGCTCTCGATATCAGGGCCGTAGGCGAGCGTCAGCGCCTTGCCCAATTCTGCGCTCGTGTGCCCATCGGAGCCGGCGGTCATCGGCTTCCTGATGAAGCGCGCCCAGCGGAGCGCACGCTCGTTCATCCTGCGGAGGTTGGCCGCGTTCAGCGCCTCCACGAGATCGAAGTGCCGCTCGAGCCGGCGCATCCGCAGCTTCGGGAACCGCACCTTCTTGATCCCTATGACGCCGGGCCCATACGGATGCGGGACGCTGATGAAGGCGCTGTAGTCGCGCGCCTTCTCCATCAGCTCCTCGAGCGCGATGGGCAGGAAAAAGGGGTTTTTCTTCCGCAGCGGCCTGACGACGTCCGAGAAGAAGGAGCGGCAGTCGCCGATGCGGGAGAAGAAATAGAGCGAGTGGACGCCGTGCATCGTGCTCGCCTCAATGCCGGGAATGACAAAGACGCCCTTGCGCAGCCTCCATGCCTTCTCCGCGCCCTTGATCTCATTATGGTCCGTGATCGCCACGCCGATACCCTTCTGCCGGCATTTCCTGAGCGTTTCCGTGATGCGCGAGACGGAATCGATGCCGTACTCGGTGTGGAAATGCAGGTCGACCGACTGGAAGCCCACCTTGCCAAGCAGCCGGAAGATGCCGCTCGGGATGTACTTCGGCCGCTTGAAGAAGATCTGGCTCATGCGCGCGGCGGGAACGTTATGCGCGGTGCGCCCTTTGTTTGCGGGCGGGCTGTCGTACCTGCCCGGCATACCCGTCTGTCCCCCATCACCCTGAGAAACCTTTTTAAATCTTTAAAGCTTTCCTTTTCCCATGCTCCGCGAGCTTCTCACCCATCCGCTTTTCCTGACGATCCTCATCGCCGGCGGGGGGGCGCAGCTGCTCAAGATCCTGATTTTCCTCGTCCGCTACAAGAAGCTGCACCCGCTTGACCTCGTCGCAACCGGCGGCATGCCGTCGTCGCACTCCGCGCTCGTCGTCGGGCTCGCAGTGAGCGTTTACCTGGGCGAAGGCCTGGGCACCGCGTTCTTCATCACGCTCGCGCTGGCTTCCATCGTGCTGACTGATGCCATGGGCGTCCGCCGCACTGCCGGCCAGGAAGGGCTGCTGCTGCACCAGCTGATCAGGAAAGCCGGGCTGAAGCTCAGGGAGCCGCATTATGCGCTCGGCCACACGCCGGCGCAGGTCATCGCGGGAGCGGTGTTTGGGTTCTGTGTTGCTGTCGCTGTGGCTGTGCTGGCGTGACGCAGCTTCAGTGCACCCTCCGGAGAAACGGGAAACGGTCGAAATCCCGGTCAAAGGAACAGACATGCTGAATATTCATCCGCTGCGCAAGTGCTGCAGTTGCCGCGTCGGTAAAACTCACGCTGGGATAGCGCTTAAACAGTTCCCACGCGGTAGAAAACACCACACTGCTGGTTCCTGCCGTGAATAGTGCGGGGTCGTGTAAGAGAAGCTCTCCTTCCTTCACGGCTTGGTGGGGATCCCGGGCCTTTTTCCTCAGGAGTGTTACGAACTCGCTGAAGATGAGATCGGTAATGATGAGCCTGCCGTACTTCCCGCCGGCAAGTGCAGGGCGAAGTCCGTGTGCCTCATGATGATTGACGTCCCTCTTATTTACATAGGCAATCAGATAGGACGTGTCAAGAATGACTGCCATCACGCATACAGGACCTCATCCACACGCTCACTGAGGCGCTCAGCATCATCTCCGGTAAATTCGACGGCGGGAGAATCGAAAAAACTCCTGCGTGCTTTTCTCTTTGCTGAAGTGCTGAGCCAGCTGTTGAGCGCCAAGTTGAGCCCTTCGCCGAGGGTCAGCTTCTCCCGAACAAGCCGTGACTTAAACGACCGCCAGAGCTGCTCATCAACCTTACGAACCGCAACGATGCCCATGACGGTAATCATGTTAAACATGTTTATATAGTTTTCGGGAGGGTTAGGCCATCACCTTGCTCACTCCCCC
>CAYYLB010000095.1:0-3302 GCA_964472345.1 uncultured Methanosarcinales archaeon | reverse complement strand
CTCCGCACATTCCTTGTGCGCGTCCTTGCGGCGCCGCGGGCAGCAACCGTGCATACCATCAAGTCCTCCTCGCGCTCTTCACGGGGCTTCGCGTGGCTGCTGCGGCTCGTCGATCACGTCACCGTCCCTACTGAGGTCATGCGGCAGCGGCTGTGCGCCAGCGGCGCGCCCGGGGGAAAGATTGCTGTCCTTCGGTCGTTCATTGATCTCGCGCGTTTCGCGCCGCGCAGCAAGCGCCCGCTCAAGAAACGCTACGGCTTCTCCGAAAAGAAAGTTCTTCTCTACTATGGCAGCCTCTTCGAGAAGAAAGGAGTCATGCATCTGCTGTGCGCATTCCCCGCCGTATTGCGGGCGCATCCTTCTGCGCACCTTGTGCTTGCCCTGCGCCATCCTGTTCCGCCCGCGTACCAGCAGCTTATCGATGATGCGGGCATCAGGGAGCATGTGAGCATTGCGACCCATGAGATCAACGTCGCAGACTATGTGAATCTCGCTGATGTCGTCGTCCTCCCCTACATCGACCTGATCGGCACCGAGGGCAACCCCTCCTGCCTTCTTGAGGCGGTCGCGTGCAGGACGCCTGTGGTCACCACACGGCAGCCCGAGCTGCTGGAGATTTTTGGTGAACGTGAGCTGTTCTACGCAGAGCCGGCAGACAGCGCTTCGCTGGCAGATGCGATCGTCATGGCACTCCGCAAGCCTAAGGAAGCGAAGCGGCGGGCGGAGCGCGCGTTCAGGAAACGGGAGCAGTTCGATGTCCGTCGGGCTGCGAGGCGATTCATCGCATTATATCATAAAATCCAGCAATTGTCGTGATCATCACGGGCGCCCCTTTTCGTAATCCTTAGTTACATCCCTTTCTTAGCCAGGTACGCAAAGACGTGCTGCGCTGCTTCTGCCAGCACCTGCTGCCTGCGCGCACTCCTGATGCGGACTGCGCCCATGGCTGCTGCCATCTCCCCGAACAGGGCAAGCTGGAGCTGCAGCTCCCCTACGGTCTGCTGGCGCCTGCGCCTGTAGAGCACCAACGGGTCATTGTAGAGGTAGAATGCGAGCGCCGGCTTGGGGAAGAACGCGAAGAGGGCGCTCCGCAAGGCGCTGCCCGCATAAGGCATGAGGTAGATGTCTGTCCCGTAGCGGTCGGCGAGCACGATGCACCGGCGGCGTTTCCACCAGACATTCAGGGCATATCTGAGCAACAGATCAACAGTGTAGAGCGGCGCTGCGCAGCTGTAGATGAGCTTTCGTACGAGGAGCGGGCGCGATGCGAGCGAGTGTTTCACTTTCTTTCCTGCGGATGCGATGGGAAGAATGTTTCTCCGGCCCCTGCCCAGGTAGACGACTGCGGCCGGACGGTGGTTCTTTTAAAGGACCTGCTGGAGGCCGGCGACTGCGGTCGACTTTCCTGCGCCGTCAGGCCCTATGAACACGATAAGGGGGTAGGCATGCGGCACTTTCTTCTCCCACAGCCAGCGGATGCTGAGTGCAAGGAAGCGGGGCAGGTTCCGCAGGCCGATGAACCGCAGCGCGATAATGCTCTTCATGGCAAGCAGCTCGTCGAAGCGGCCCTCCCGGACAAGCTCCACAAGACGCTCCCCGAGACGCTGATGGCGAAAGACAGAACCGAGATGGCGCGCGACGGCAGCAAAATCAAGATCACTCAGGGCAAGCTCCCCGAGTTTCCGCGCGTACTTCTCCTTGAAGAAGCGCTTTCCGAGCAGCGAGTGGCAGAGGTACATGATGAATGCGTCCTCGGCCGCGAGCGTGAAGAGCCAGCCCTGTTTCCTCCTTCTTCCGTAGATGCTGCTGTCGAGATACTCGATATCGTTCCACACCACTCCGTCCCACTGGACATCAATGCCTATGTTTATCATCTCTTCTGCGGAGAAGAAGCGGTAGCCCCGATGGCGGAGTGAGAACTGCTTCGGCTTTCGGATGAATCCATGAGCGTACAGCACGCTTTCTGCTTCCTTCCGGTCTTCTTTTGCGATGCTGATGTCAAGGTCGAAGCCGGGCTTCTCCCGCAGGTCGAGGAGGAACTCATAATTCCTGAGGATACAGTATCTCACCTTCCTGCGGTTGAGCTCCCCGATGAGCTCCCTGAGCAGCCGCCTGCGTTTCATGGTGCGCCCACGCGCTTCAGTGTGTAGATCACGAATGAGGCGCTCCGGTCCGTCCTGCACTCATGGTTGATGGGGTCAGGGGAGCTTGCCCAGCGCTCCTCATCATTGATGCCAATAGTCACCTGCCTGTAGCGCGAGAGGTCATACTTTGCGTCAGCTTCCCTGATGAATGCAGCTGTCTCCGCCTGCTCGAACCTGAATCCGCGCGGGATGATCCATTCCGGGATCCGGTCGGGGGGCCGCTGCCCTGTTTTTTTGTAGTATGACTCCGCACGCGCATCAGGAAGGCCGACTTCCATCTCCGTATAGACAAGAATCACATGCGCGAAGCTGCTGGTGATGAATGTGTCGTCAGGCGATCTATCCTCGCCCATGAGCCTGATAATCTCCTCTTCGGCGCTTGCGGTGTGGTGGGTGATCTCATAGACATACTCAATAAAATATGCGCGCGGGGCGAGCGATTGGCTGATGAACTCACTCTCAAGCTCCTGCGCTTTGCCGATGGTGACTGCGTCCAGCAGCGGCTTCAATGGAATGAGCGGCGCAACGTGGACTGCATTAGATGCACCAATCACCACCACCAGCACGAGCGCTGCGATGGCATTTTTCCGCCTTACCACGGCGAGCGCCTCTGCCGTCACTATCGAGAACAATGGGATCAGGAAGACCAGATACCGTGCGGCGGGAAGCAGGTCTCCCTTGATGGGGAGGAATGCGAATGAGGCGAGCAGGATTGTTGCGATGAACCTGCGCTGGTCGCTCCATCCTTCCTTCCATAGTGTAAAAGCTATGGCGGGGATCACTAGGATGAGCGGGAGGAGGAGAACTGCGGTGTAGTAGCCATAGAGCGCAAGGCCAAGGCCGAACCGGAGCGGGCTGAGTGTTATGCCGCCTGCTTTTCCGGCGAGCTGGCCCGTGAGCACGAACCAGGGGACGGTCGCCATGAGGATGGTTACGAGCGGAAGCGCGTTTTTCCTGAGCCAGGCGGGCGTGCACCTCTCCCTTTCAAAGAGCACGAAGTGGGCTGCGAGAGAGAAGAGGACGGCTGCAAAGGTGTAGATCTGGCTGTGGAAGAGGAGTGCTGCCGATAGCACAAACCACCACGGTTTCCGGTTTTCCTTTATCCAGAGCCAATAGGTGTACCATGTTGCAAGGGCGAAAAACGCGCTCAGCACATAC
>CAYYLB010000094.1:2343-3454 GCA_964472345.1 uncultured Methanosarcinales archaeon | reverse complement strand
CGGACAAAAACAGCCCCATAGAACACGTGGCCGCTCCCGTTCAGGAAGCGCACGCCAAGGACACTGCTAGGATAGATAGTGGTATAGATGCTGGTGTCGTGGATATAATCGAGCAGCGCCCCCCAAAACGGCGTGACGGTGGTATTGGCCACTTGATAGAAGTCCTCAAAAAACTCCTGGCCGTCGGAATCGCCCCAGAAGTTGCCCAGCGCGATGATGCTCGCATTCCCGGAGCGGCCAAGGACTGAGTTGTAGCTGGTAAAATTGGTGAGCCGGATGTGCCCCGCCGCTCCGACAGTGCCGGTCGTGAAGTTGTAATAGGAATGGGTGCTGTTCGCGATGAGCGTGAACGAGCCGTTGGAAACGCCACTGTCGGCGGAAACGAGTGATGGGAAGACCAACAGAAGCGACAGGAGCAGCAGGTACCAGAGCGTGGAACGAAGGGCAGCCTGCCTGCTAACCACCCTGCACAAGAATAATCGCGTGAGCGTTCTCACGCTGCCTGCCCCTTTTTCATAGATGCCACGGGGAATGAAAGAACTGATATATTTAAAGCTTACGGATTTCGCTTTGAGAGGGGCACCGACGATAAGGATGGAACAGAAAAGGGGCGCTGAGCAGAAAACAGATGGGCAAACTTGCACAACCTGCACATTTATATATGGGGGACGCCAGGAACGGCGCATGGACGAAGACAGCTACAGGCAGCTCCTCAAAAAGGCCATGCAGGAGCTTCCCGAGACGATTACGAGCACCGATCGCTTCAAGATTGAGGGCGTGCGCGGCCATCTCGAGGGGAACAAGACGATTATCTCAAATCTCAGGAAGATTGCAAAGGACGTGAACCGCGACGCCGACCACCTGCTCAAGTTTCTCCTCAAGGAGCTCGCAACACCGGGAAAGTGGGACGGCGACCGGACCATCCTCGGCGCGAAGATACCTGCATCGAAAATCAACAGGAAGGTCCGCCAGTATGCGGGTGAGTATGTGCTCTGCTCGTCCTGCGGGAAGCCGGACACGAGGCTCGCAAAAAAGGATGGAGCGACCTATCTCCATTGTACGGCCTGCGGTGAGGAACATGTCGTCAAAGGCGGCTGAGTTTGTGGTGAAT
>CAYYLB010000094.1:0-2243 GCA_964472345.1 uncultured Methanosarcinales archaeon | reverse complement strand
GGTCCCGCATGCGCAGGTGCTCCGGCTGGGCTGACCCATACGAGCAGCCCCGACTGCTTCTCCCGCACCCGCCCGAAAACGCTCTCGACGCGGCGCTTGGTTATTTCCAGCGATTGGACCAGGTAAGGGGGCAGCTTGAAATCGCGCGTAAGCTTTATGCTCGGCTCGAGGTACTTGGTGATGGAGCCTTCTGAAACGGTGAACAGGAGCTTGCCGCCGCACAGCGTGCACGTGCCGACCAGGGGTGGCCGCCGGAATTTCCCGTTGCAGCGCGCGCAGCGGAACTTCTGCAGCGAAAACTGGCGGAGGTTTCCTTTGATGTCGCGGATGAAATGTTTCTCGATGACAAGGCGTGCGACGTCGTCTGCCTGCACGGCGCGGATTTTCACCGCCAGTGCGAGCTGGCCGCGCAGTTTCTCTTCCATCGTGGGGAGGATTTTATATGCAGAGCATTTCACCCCCATATTCATGCTGCTCACGGGGTGGGTATAGCCGAACTGCTCGTACTGCCGCTCGGTGTTGATGCGCTGCCGGATCTGGTCGACCTTCACTTCCCAGGGGTCTTTATACTGCGCGGCTGCCTCGTACAGCTCAAGAGGATACCGCCAGGCAACATCAAGTCCCTGTGCCTGATCATCGACTTCGCTGGGGATAAGGCGCACCGTCAGCACCAGCGGGCTGTCCATGGTTTTCGCGCCGCGCTGATCGGGGAGGTATTGCCGTGAAAAGTTGATCAGCGCATCGAGCAGGAGCATCACGCAGCATTCGTCTCCGTCGCAGTCCCGCCGTAAGCCTGCGTGCCAGAGGGGATGTGCATAGCACCCTTGGGTGTCGGAAAAGCCTATGATGCGCCCGATCAGCCCCGCGGAGATGTGGGGTGCCAGGCCGACGACGAGATGCCCGACCAGGTCTTCTTCTCGGGCAAGCCGGTAGAACGGGGGCAAGTGATAAAACTTCTCGAGCAGCTCGTCGATGAACTGTGCGATGCGAAAAAGCACTTTCTTTGAGGACTCATCAAGGGAATTCTCATTTGAAGGGAGGATGATGTCTTGTGGTTTCAGCTCAAGGATCTGATCCGGCGCGTGAAGTTCCTTCCCGGATATGTCCAAGAGGTAGCCGAGCTCCCGGAGCCGTTCAACAGATGTGCCGATCTCCCGCGGCCGGAAATGGGTCAGCGGCAGCTCGGTCATGTCATAGCGTGTGGTCCCGTCCTTGTTGACGGCTATGCCGTGCTTCGCGCGCAGGATGCCCTTGGCAAGGTGCTCGCAGATATGGCTCTTGTTGGACGTGCCACGCACGCCTTTGATGAGATCGGGGTATGTGGTGAGCCCCAGCAGCCCCAAAGCGCGGGTGAAGTGGAAACGCACGTCAAGATCCTGCTGGGCGAAAGGCTCCCTCTCCCCGTGGATGCAGCGCGGCTGCGCGTCCGCTCCGCACGTTGTGCAGGAATACCATTGTTCGGTACGGTTTCCACAGTGATCGCAGCAGCGATAGATAGTCTTCTCGCGGCACGACGGACAGAAGTAAACGGGGAATTGCGCGTGGATGGTGCCGCGCTGCAGTGCAGACTGGAAGCTGCGCAGGCGGTCTCCTTCGGCTCCGACCGGAAAGAGGAGATGGGGGCTTCCCGCCATTTTGCGCATCTTTGCCTTCTCCGGCCTCCCCATGCGCGCACCGATGAATGTTCCCGCTTTGTCCCGAATGATGAATGGGGCAGCAGCATTGACAAGTTCCAGGACGGACGCTGAGCCGTTTCCCACGAGCTCATGCAGCTTTCGGCACTCAGGCAGGCCTAAGCAGGCAGCAAGGCACGCCGCATCATCGCCGCGCAGGACCACATGCTCTGTGCTGGCGACATCGTGGGGGATCCCGATCAGCTCCAATGCGCGCTTTGCGCGCTGGTGATTGGGGGTAAGGGGAAGGATGATTTTTATGATAGTGCGTTCATTGAGTTCATAGCGCCCGGATGCGCCCCAGGTAATCAGCGCGCGGAGATCATCGGGAGTGAGCGCATTCCAGAAGTAGGTGAACGATGGGTGGAGGGGCACCTTCAGGCGCTCTGCGTATCGCAGCGCTTGCTCAAAAGAGACGCGGGTCGCCAAAGGCTCCAAAAACAGCTGCTCAATGTGATGCGCAGGCAGCTCAAGGTAGGAAGCAAGTTTCTCCGCATCGAGCGACTCGAAAAGATTCACAGAAGCGCGCTCAACGTCCTGGACCCACCACTCCTCGCAGTAGCCGGACGG
>CAYYLB010000093.1:0-3573 GCA_964472345.1 uncultured Methanosarcinales archaeon | reverse complement strand
AGCTTCCGCTCCATCTCCTCCGCCAGCCCCCTGTCGTGCGTTTCGATCATCGCCAGCCGCTCCTTCGCCATCCGCACGCTCTCCTCGCAGTCCGGCCGGCAGGGAAAGTGGCTCAGCAGCACGACATCCTGCTCGCGCAGCGCGAGATTCGTCCACAGGTTCACCGCTGGATGCACAGGCTTCACGTTCCCTTTCGCGGCCTCCCGGGCGAAGAAGGCTGCGCAGCAGCGCGGGTAGCCCAGCAGCAGCCCCGCCGTAAGGTGATCCTGCCGCGTCTCCGCAAGGCACGTCTGCAGCGCTGCCATCTGGTTCCTGCTGATGTAGACAAGGAACATGCCGGAGGGATGCTCCGCAGGAACAAGCGTCCCCTCGTCGGAAAAGGCGCCGTGATCCGAAAGCAGCACCTTGGAAGGCGAGCGCTCGATGAACAGCCCCCTCTCCGAGCAGAAGCGCTCGACCGGCGCAAGCTCGTGCGGGTAGAAGCCGAACCGCGCAACCGGCTTCATATCTTTCAATAGATATAACGCTTCCAGTGCCTTCGTCCGAGAACCGAAGATTTTTCTGAGTTGGCTGATCATACGAGCCCACAGCTTCCAAACTTTATAAATATTCTTCGGGAACTCAATTCAGGTTCGGCCGATACAACTCATGCTCATACTTCGGTCGTTGCGATGATGAAGGGCCGTTCCCAAGAATCCCTTCAAGTATTTGTCTGCTCATTGGATCATAGCCTCCTGCCTGCTGCAGTCGAGAATCATATCTGTTATGACGCTCAAGACGCCCAACAGAATCAGCGATCTGCTGAAGGGGATTAGCACCAACATACAAAGGCTTATAATATTGTCCACCCGATGTAGGCTTTGCAGCTTCACGGCCAACATGAATGAGCGTCTCAGGTACCGTCACTTGGAGTGAAACGGACATTGCGTATGCAGCGACCGCCTGTTCATGAGACATTAACCACGCACCCCTACTCCCCCATTGACAAGCTCCCCATATACCTCAAGCGCTTCCTTCCCCGTATTCAGCAGCCGCTGCACAAACACAAACGCCACATCGTGCAGCCCGTTCTGCGCCGGCTGCTCGGGCACGATCGCGTCGCGCAGGCCCGCGATGTTCTCACGCCGGATGGCATCCATCCATGCGCGGGTAAATGCGAACGCCTTCGCTTCCTCATCGTGCCTGCTTGCGAGGGTTCTGCTCAGCACGTGGCCGAGCTCATGCCCCAGGGTGAGGAGCGCGCGGTCTTTTTCTGCAGCGAGCAGGACAATATCACTGAGCAGGCCTTCATGCCTGCGGTTGACGGAAAAGCCGACAACGCTCGCGTCGGGAGCGAGCTTCCGGAACTCACGCAGCTGCAGGATGGTGATGCGGACGTCGGCGGGGAACACATCCCCCGTCGTTGCGGTGAACGCTTCTTTGCCCTCCTCTTCAATCGCTGCGGCGTCGCCGACGAACGCCTGCGCCGCCCGGTCCGGCTTCAGGAAGTCATCAGGGACAAATGCATACTCCTGCGCGAGCCTGTTTGCGCGAATGGCGCTCTCCGCGACATCGACGGCGTGCTGGTAGATGTGCTGCGCAGCTTCTCTTCCCGAGTACAGCGCTCCGAGTGCATGGTGCCCAACCGATGCATCGTACTGCGCCGGAGCGAGCGCATGGTACTGCAGCGGGCTGCTTTCATAGCCGCTGACGAGCGCGCCAATGCCCCCATAGCCGGAGCTGGCGCCTCCCGCAGCCATCCCGCTGTAGCCGCACGGGCTTCCCGAGGAGGACGCTGAGTAGGACATTTTGCTCACTTGCCCCTTTCCAAGGCACGGACGGATTTAAAGATAGTGGGACAAAAAGGTCATATAAGTTGGTGGCCATATCAATGGGAGGAATGAGCGGTTAAAACATTAAAATTTATATACTTTATATAATAAACCGCGGGAATGGCTGGCAATAGGGATATCGACAAGGCAATCAGCGGCCTTGAAGGACTTTTTGACGAGAAAGGTGAAAACATCGTTCGTGAGTGGTTCGAAAAAAGTGGCACTGGCGGAGAGCGAGAAATCCGCTTCGACGAAAAGCACCTTCTGCGGGGGATGTTTTATGCGATCGCTGCGCAGGGGGAATTAGACAGCTACCTCAGCCCAGCGTTTCCTGAAATGAATGCGCTTACAGCTGCCGGGGTAAAACGCCTCCTCGATCATCTCCGTACTGATTACCAGTCGAATGGAATGACGGACGCAAAGGCAAGCTTCGAGCGCGGTTTGCTTCTCATGGGCGAATACGCAACACGCCGCGACTTTTCTCTTTTCTTGGCAGAGAAAGCAGAAGAACTCTATGGTATTACAGTAACGGGCAAGCCGGAGCCGCGTGCGAGGGAACTGTTCGGGCTCCATCAGCAGATAGATAAAGACCTCAAAGGAGCATTTGCAGAGGTCGCTCAACAAGGGCTACTGGTCGATGATGTTTATATGGCTGCCCTCTGCGCCATCTACGAACGCAGGGAACGGGAGCTCGGGGAACTTCTTGACACCTGTAATGGCACAGGCGAGGACCTGGAGAGAGCGCGACGGAGTCTGCATTACCTGCAAATGCTTTCCGAAAGAATTTATCGAGAACCGGAGGCCTTCTCACTCGATGACAACAGCGAGCCGACGAAGGGAACATGCGATCTTCTCGATTTTCTCGAGAAAAAAGCCGCTCGTATGCGCGTCCTCGATGAGCGCATCCATACTCTCTCTGAATCGAAGGTAACTTTCCTTGAAGATACTCTCCAAAGACTGATAAAGAAAGAGAACTATGAGGCTGCTGCAAAAGTACGCGATAGGATCAGAGAACTGCGCGAAGAGTTTCCTGAGGTAGGAGAACCGATTCTTCACCACACTTGAGCCAGCAACATTTAAATCCTCAGCCGCTTTCCAGGCATTCTCTAGGCGCACAATGGTCACGCAGGAAACCCATCAGCACAAGACCCTGTTCATCTGCGAGTCGTGCGGCTTCGCCTATGCAACGCGCGAGCTCGCGCAGCGCTGCGAGGACTACTGCAGGAGCCACCACAGCTGCTCGCTCGAAATCACGGCGAAGGCGGTGGAGAGGTGATAAACTCAATTATTACTCGGGGCACACACGGACTAAAACTGGGGAACAATCTCTTGACGTAATCTTTTAAGAATGCGGCGACCTAATAATTGAATCGTCGTTCATACTCTTTATGATCAAACCATTCCAGAATTAAACTGATAACGATAACCTCTTCTCGGGCAATAGAGTAAATAATTCTCCAACCTCGCGGTAAATCATATTTCCATACATTCCCCACACCCTATCTTTGCGCATATTCTTTTGGGATAAGTCGTTTGGGGATCTGAATCCCACAAAACGCATTCTCTTCAATATTGACCAGTGCTTGTTTAATGAGTTTGAAAAGTTCTCGTTCTTGGTCATCACCCCGTTCTAATTTATAGTATGCTTCTTTGATCTTTTCATCTGCGAATCGGTAAGTAGAAGGAAGTTTCATTGATATCACCGCAAATCAGTTCGTGCATGGTATTTTCTGGCTAGTTCTGGGTAGTAAATCCAGCCAAT
>CAYYLB010000092.1:255-3620 GCA_964472345.1 uncultured Methanosarcinales archaeon | reverse complement strand
CATGGCCCTCCTCACCTTCCAGTCCCTCGATTTCTGGGAAGAGCAGGAGAATGTCCGCGTCAATCTCAGCAGGCGCTTCTACCTCGAGCTCGGGAGGCAGGAGCTTGAAAGGATCGCCCCGTGCACCGTCCGGCAGAAATCGCTTGAGTTTGATTGCTCCCAAGAGCGCGCCGAGCGCCGCTTCAACGCCCTCCTCGCGGCAAAAATGCCTCAGCTTCGCTCCATCCTCACCAAGAACCCGGCAGTCTACATCCACAGGAACAGCGGCATCCCCCTCACCGGCAGTCTTTCATTCGGGCTGATCCACCGCGGCACCTCCATCATCGAAGTCAAGCCGCAGACCACCTGCAACCTCGACTGTGTCTACTGCTCCGTCAATGAAGGGCTCAGCTCAAACCAGACTGACTACCTCGTCGAGCGCGACTACCTGCTGGAGGAGTTCCGGAAGCTGGCCGATTTCCTCGGCGTTCCCGTGGAGGCGCACATTGGCGTCCAGGGCGAGCCGCTTTTCTACCATGAGTTTGTTGAACTTGTCGCCGACCTCTCTGCCATGGAGCAGGTCTATCAGATCAGCACCGACACCAACGGCACGCTGCTCAGCAAGCCGCTGCTCGACCAGCTCGCACGCTATCCGAAGCTGCGCCTCAACATCTCCCTCAACGCCCTCGGGCAGGAAATCGCTTCAAAAATGGCCGGCGCTCCCTACAACGTCCCGCACGTCGTGAGCATGATCCGCTACGCCGCGGAGAAGGGCGTTGACTTCCTGATTGCCCCGCTCTACGTCCCCGGCTACAACGACCGCGAACTGCCAAAGCTGGCAGAATTCGCCAAGACACTTCCGCAGCGCAACCACCCCATGCTCTGCATCCAGAACTTCATGAACTACACGACCGGACGCAACCCCGTGAAAGCGCTCGGCTGGGACGCGTTCAGGGAGAAGCTGCGCGCGCTCGAAAAAGAGGTGGGGATGCGCCTTCTTCTCGACTTCAAGAAGGACTTCAAGGTAGCAGAGACAACGCAGCTGCCCAAGCCTTTCCGCAAGGGCGACACCGTTCAGGCGGTTATCGTCGCCCCCGGCCGCTACCCCAAGACCCGTTTGGCGGTTGCGCAAGAGCGCGTCATCACCGTCTTCGGCTCAGAAGCTCAGATAGGCAAGGGCGTGAGGCTCAGGCTCCTCAGGAGCAAGCACAATATTTTCTTTGCGAAAGAAGTGTGACTATTCACGGCACAAGATTTATATAGTTAGTATATAATTGATATATAAGAGGCAATATATGACAGGAGTATCAACAATCCAGCTGAGGAAAGAGGTCATCACGCAGCTGAAGAAAGCAAAAGAGCATCCGCACCAGACCTATAATGAATTGCTCTCCCAGATGGCAAAAGTGTTCATTGCAGTCCGGAAAATGAACCAGTACGACGAGTTTCTTCATAAGATCCAGCAGCCAAAAATGAAAGAACTCTGGGATAATAGGGAGGACGAGGCGTGGGAGCGTGTCTAAGAAATCATGGATTTCTGAGACACAAAAAAACAAGAGGTGTTTTTTTCGTGTATAAATTTGGTGACGTTATCCTGGCAACGGTACAGTTCACCGACACGTTTGAGGTAAAAACAAGGCCATCGGTCGTGCTTTTCGAAGAATACGGCAATATCGTGGTAGCGGGCGTCACCAGCAATGTTGAAATGAGGGGGATTCCGCTCACGAAAAAGGAAGGCGCAGTAAAGGACAGCGTCATCAAGCTCAATTACCTTTTTACGATATCGGAGAGAATGGTGAAGAAGAAGCTTTTTGAGCTTGCTCAAGGGAAGAAAAGACTCATCGCCGAGGAGTTTGTGAAGAAATTAAGGGCATAGCGGTTCAGCCTGCCCGGTCGCCCGACCGATACACTCCCCACTCGCTGTTCGCATACAGCAGCGCAAGCCCCGTCGCAATGCGCTTCGGCACCAGCAGATACCGGATATCATGCTTCTCCAGCAGCTCCCGCGCATCCTCCCCCGCTTCCAGCCTCAGCCGGATCTCCTCTTGCGCCGCAAGCTGGTTCTTATAATCGTCGGAAAACGCCTCGATGAACGAAACGTCCGGATCCAGCGGCAGCTTTCCTGCCAGCACACCAGCCCACGCCGACGCCTCATGCGCGTAAATCCTAACCCCTCGCCGGTCGAACTCTCCCAGCCACCCCGCTGCATCAATCAGCTCAGCGCCCGGCGCAATTTCGGGGTTGAACCAGTCAGCGCGCGCCCTCCCGAAATGCTCAACCTGAACAGCCAGAAGCGCCACGATGGCGATGCCCGCAGCAAGCTTCCACCGCTTCCCCCCAAGCCGCACCAGGCCAAGCGCTGCAAGCGCCACCGCAGGCAGCGCCAGCAGGTCGAGGATCTTGAGCTGCGTGAATGGCAGGTGGAAGACGGTGAACGCCGCGCAGACGGCGAAGAAGCCGCGCAGCACCCGATCCCTCACTGCGAAAAACCCCGCAAGCGCAAGCAGCATGATCAGCACCGTCAGGCCGCTCATCCCGAACAGGAAGCCGGCAATCTGCCCGAAGCTCCAGAACCCGAACACGGGCTGCATGGCATTGTAGGCGGCATTTTCCCACTCCCCGGCAAGCGCGTTCCGCGCAATCTGCGCATACGCCGGCATCCAGAGGCTTGCCACGAGCGGAATCACGAAAAGCGACAAAAGGGCGTTCCGTGCCGCGTAATTCCCCCGGTGCTGCGCCCGTACCTTCTGCACCACAAAAAAAGCCTGCAACGCGGCCGCAGCGAGCGCCACGAACGGATGGCTCAGCACCACAAGCCCGGCAAAAACGCTTGCGGCAAGCAGCTTCCCACGGCGCAAAAACATCCATTGGAGCACAAGCAGGAGCATCGCCAGCAGCTGCGGAAATTCGCCATAGATAAAGATGGTCGAGAACGACGGGACGAGACTGATGAATGCAGCAGCAACAGGCGCAGCCCTTCGGCTGTACGTCGCGACAAGGAAATACATCGCAATAGGGAACAGCAGCCACACCACAAGCCCAAGCGCCCGGACTGCGTCAATCGCATCAAGCGGCAGCGTCGCAGCAAGCCAGTGGAACAGCGGCGGATAGGTGAAGCTGGTCTTGGCGTACGGCTCCCAGGTGCGCGGGTAGCCCTGCTGCCGCACAAGCTCAACGATCTCGGCATGCATCGCAGCGTCAGGCGTGAGCGTCGCAGGCCACTGGCTGCCCACTCCCAGAAGCAGCTGAACGAGCGCAATGCCGATGAAAAAGAGAACGATTCTTCTTTCCATCTCTTGCGGGAAAACAGGGTCTTCTATAAGCCTTTTGGAGCCAGCCTTGCCAGAAGCAACAACTCAAAAAAAACAGAAGAGACAAAAGAAGAA
>CAYYLB010000092.1:0-245 GCA_964472345.1 uncultured Methanosarcinales archaeon | reverse complement strand
TATGCTGCTGAATCGGACGCTCAAGACACGAAATATCAATCCGCTCACTCTTCCTGGTCTCGGATCAAAAATTGCGGCGCTTTGCCAGCAGTTTCACATTGAGCTGATGTACCTCTTCGGATCCTACGCTTCAGGCAAGACAGGCCCATTAAGTGACCTTGATATCGCGTATCGTGCTCAGCGCATCATTAACCCCCTAAAGTTAGTACCCGCCCCCCAAAACCTTTTCCGTGACGAGGCGATTG
>CAYYLB010000091.1:0-3689 GCA_964472345.1 uncultured Methanosarcinales archaeon | reverse complement strand
GTTTTCCGCTGCGGGGGCGCCTGCGGCAGCTTAGCTTATTCTTTCAGCTTCTTCTCGATCTCTTTCTTCACCGCGCTGACGTGCAGCTCAAATTTCAGCTTCAGCGCTTTCCAGTCGTCATAGTTCAGCAAGTGCCCCCGTCACAGAAAACACCGTCCAGAAATGGCCCTGCCGGTGGTGCCGGCACTGATCAAAGGAAAGAAACTCCTCGAAAAGCTCTTGGAATGAAACGATCCGCAGCCCGCTCTCCTCCGCCACCTCGGCGCGCAGCGCGTCCTCAGCCGGCTGCCCGTCTTCCACGTGCCCTGCGACACCGGCAAAGCCCAGCGGCGGGTTCTTCCGCTCGACGAGCAGGTACCTGCCGTTGCGCATGATGACGGCGCCGACAGAGCGAACCGTAGCCATCACCGCTCGCTCTTCTTCAGCCCGCGCCACCAGTCGTTCGGATCGGCCTGCTCGAGCGCTGCAGCGAGCCTTTTTGCAGAAGGTGTCACCAGAATCTTCCTGATGTTGTCGATCCAGTTCTGCGCATCCGCATAGCCTGTCTTCTGGTACTCGCGCGCCTGCACGAGCCCTTCGAGCAGATCGGCGTCGCGCGCGACGAGCGATTCCTTCGTCTTCTGCTGCTGGAATTCCTCATGCAGCGCGAAAAGCTCTTTTCCAAGCATGCCGAGAGGCTCCATCTGCTCGCGGTGCGCTCTCGTCTCTGCCTCCTTGAAATCGATGTAGCGGTGGCCGACCTTGTGCAGGTCATTGAGCCGCGCCTCGTGGAAGTCGTTGAACACGCACATCAGCGTGACGCGCGCCGCATCTGCATTCTCCAGCCTCGCAAGCGCATGGCCAATCACCGCCGCACGGAAGCTGTGCTCAGCGACGCTTTCAGGATCCTTGATATTGATGGTCCACCAGCCGCTGCGCCTGACGCGCTTGAGCTGCCCCGCCTCGTAGAAGAAGTTCGCAAGCGCACGATCAGGAGTTTTATCAGCAGCCGCCATCGCTACCACTTCTTCTTCTCTGCAACGACGCAGCCATCCCTGACGCCAGGAGCGTTTCGCAGCATCCGTTCGCTGAAATCTTCATTCAGGGGAAGCGTTGCCGCTGCGCCGCGGATGTTCTGCCCGCGCCGCACCTCAAAGTCAGGCTCCTGCTTCCCTGCAGCATCGAGCGCATGCGTGAAGCTGTCCATGATGGCCTTCGCCTGCTTTGCGATCGCCGCATTCCCGGTCATGCCATCCTCCCTTTGAGCTTCAGATCAAGCACAAGATCTTCCAGCTTCCGCAGGTCGTACTTCACCGCGTCGAACTTCCGCCGGATGTCATTGTCCCGGAAATCGAAGGCGAGCAGCTCGCCGTACAGCTCATCGACGAGGTCG
Source organism: uncultured Methanosarcinales archaeon (assembly GCA_964472345.1). Classification (GTDB taxonomy): domain Archaea; phylum Nanobdellota; class Nanobdellia; order Woesearchaeales; family JAGLXL01; genus CAYYLB01. The sequence continues at coordinate 2,317 of CAYYLB010000091.1, read as the reverse complement.
CGGATGGCAACCACCTCATCGAAGCGCCCCTTGCCCGCGAGGAACACCGCTTTCCGCACCAGCTCGCCCGGCAGGTCGCATAATCCAAGAACGTAGTGCAGCGGCTCTATGCCCAGCTCTTTCCGCGCCGCAAGCTTCTTGTTCCTGATGAATGAGAAGTACAGCAGCGCCTCGGCATACTCCTGCAGCGCGACCCGGTAGCTGCCCTCATCCTCAAGCGAAAGGTCGTGCTGGGCGATCTTCTCCAGCGCCTCTTTTTCCTTCCGGATCTGCGCGCTCAGCTTCTCCGCAGCGGCAAGCTCATCGCGGTGCACCGCGTAGATCACCTGCTTGCTCAGCTTCAGCACGTCCCTGCTCTTCTTGATCAGCAGCTCGCGCTGCTCGTCATATGCCTGCAGCGCCTCGCGCATCGCGGCGATGTCTGCCTTGTTGACGGCCATAAGGGGGGTGTGTATGCTGGGGTATATAAATGAGAGGGAAGGCTGACGTGCGGAAAGCCGCGGCGCATTTCGCTATAACCCCAACCCCAACGCCGAAGTAACCTTTATAAAGGACAAGAATTTAGAGAAACCATCCCTTAAAAAGAGGAAGCGATGGCGGAACCCACAGTCTTTGGCGGAGCGATACAGTTTCTCCAGCGGCTGGGCGTGTATGAAATCGTCCTGCCGTTCCTGCTGGTCTTCACCATCGTCTTCGCCATCCTTGAGAAGACGCGCATCCTCGGCGTCGAGAAGGTCGAGAACAAGGAGTACACCAAGAAGAACCTCAATGCGATTGCGGCGTTTGTCATCTCATTCCTCGTGGTCGCGAGCACGACGCTCGTCCGCGCCATCAACACGGCCGTCGCGAATGTCGTCCTGCTGCTGATCCTTGTCATCTCGTTCATCATGCTGGTGGGCATCTTCTATGGCACGGGCGAAGCGACGCTCGAGAAGCACCCCGGCTGGGCGCGCTTCTTCATCGTGATCGTCTTCCTCGCGATCGTGCTGATATTCCTCGATGCGCTGGGCTGGCTGCAAACCGTGATCGGGTTCATCCTGCTCAGCGAGCAGTTCGACTGGGTCGCGACCGTCGTGCTGCTTGCCATCGTCCTCCTGTTCATGTGGTTTGTCACCAAGGACAGCAGGCCGCACCCGCATGAAGAAAAAGCGAAGAAGGAGCACTGAACCATGACATTCCACACCGCCGGCGGATCGCTTGCATCGCTCGGGCAGAGCATCGAGCTGAGCGGCATCGCTGATGTCGTGCTGCCATTCCTGCTCATCTTCACCATCATCTTCGCGGTCCTGCAGCGCATCAAGCTGTTCGGCGAGCACGCCAAGAACGTCAACGTCATGATTTCGCTCATCATCTCCATCCTGACGGTGGTGCCGCACATGACCGGCGCATTCCCCTCGAATTACGATCCGGTGCGCATCATCAACACCCTGATCCCCGGAGCGGGCGTGCTTGCGGTCGCGATCATCCTCATCCTGTTCCTCTTCGGAATGTTCGGAAAAGAGTTTGTCGGCGGCGGCACGCCGGGATGGATCGCGGTCGCCATCCTGCTCGTCCTGGGGTACCTCTTCGGCGCGACCGTCGGCTGGTGGCAGGCTCCCGGCCAATCCTTCGGCGGCTGGTGGGGCTCGGACCTCTCGACACTCATCGTGATCATCCTCGTCTTCGGGCTCGTCTTTTGGTGGATCATCAGCGAGCCGCCGAAGCACCACGGGGAAAAGCTCCTCGAGCGCGGGCTGCGCTTCCTGACCCGATAAGATGGCAACATTCCTTGAGACGCTGAGCATCCTGAACTTCTTCTCTGCGCTCTTTGCAGCGCTGCTGGTGTTCGCGGTGGTGTTCGCGATCCTGAACAAGACGCGCATCCTCGGCGAGAGCAAAGTCATCCAGTGGATTGTCGCGATCGCGCTCGGCCTGCTGACCCTGGTCTACCCCGACATCATCAGCCTGGTGGAGTTCATCTCGCCATGGTTCGTGCTCCTCTTCATCTTCCTCATCCTGCTGCTGCTGGCGTACCGCCTCTTTGGCTATTCGGAGGAGAACATCCTTGAGTATGTGCAGCATGACCGCACGATCAACTGGGTGCTCGTCGCCGTGGGCGTCATCATCCTGCTTGCGGGGATATTCAACGTCTTCGGCGAGAGTGCGCTGCAGGCAACTGCCGGCGGCAATGCCACCTCCGAAGGGGACAGTGGGAGTGGGTTCCAGGAGAATGTCTTCAGCACCCTCTTCAGCCCGCAGCTGCTCGGTGTGCTGCTGGTCTTCGCCATCGCCGTCTTCGCCATCGCGTTCCTTGGCGGGAAGCCGGCGCCGTAGGCAT
>CAYYLB010000090.1:2434-3871 GCA_964472345.1 uncultured Methanosarcinales archaeon | reverse complement strand
TGTTCACCATCGTGCTTTTTTTGCTGGTGCCGGTCGCGTTCGCGCAGCCGGCTGCCCCAGGCGTCGGTGCCGCTAATGGCGTTGCGGTTGCGCTTGCCACGGGCAATGAAGATGCTGCTGCTGGGAATAATGCCGATGGCCCCGATTCTGCTGGAAGCTCCGATTCCGAAGGCGCCGGCCTTGGCTCTGATCCTAGCGGCAGCGCGGGAGGAATTGGCGCAGGCAGGTCCCGCGAAGAGCCAAGCATCAACAATGATGAGGAGCTTGTCCGGCAGTGGCTCGAGCAGACTGATGCGATTGACGATGTGACAGAGATTTCTGTTCCCGGCACCAGCGAGGTGCTGCGCAAGGACCGCATCTGCACCTGTGATGAGGACGTGCAGCGCATGCTGGAGATGGTCAGAAATCATATTGGATTTGCCTACGAAGAGCTCGATTCCGGCTGGTATGAGATTAGCCAGTATATCCAGAAGGCAAGCCACCGCCTGAATGAGCGCGGGATGCCGCAGATGGATTCCGCTGCGCAGGATGCTGCTGCCGTCGATATCCTCCATCAGCAGACAGGGCAGGATGCGAATGCCGCCGAAGCGGTGCGGTCTGCGCTTGCCAGGGCCGCAAGGGATTGGGAAGGCCACCTTTCTGCGGCTGGCGCGCATCTGGCAATGGCCCAGCAGCACTATATGTTTTCCCTCGCGGTGCTGAAGCTACTGCGGGATGCAGGCGTGCTGTGCGAGTATGAGGATGAAGCTAACGAACTGATTGAGCGGCTTGCTGCGCTTGGAGGCACGGCGATTCCGGCACTGCATGAAGTGGTTGGACGGCATCTGCACACGCTCGACGAATTCATCGCCGGAAGAATCGAAACGCAGCAGCTCCAGGAGTCCTACGAGCAGGGTGTCGATGAGTTTTCTGCAACGGTGACGGAGACCGTCGTGCTGAGCGTGCTCGCGCCGGAAACATATGTCTTCAAAGGCCTTATGTGGGTTTATCGAACATTTGCTGATGCACGCCTTGCACTGGGGGCAGGAGTTGGAGCGGCCGCCGGCGTACGCGCAGGCTTTGGGTTGGCGGATGATGCCTCACGGGGTGTTGACGACGTTGCACGGGCGGGCGGGCGTGGATCGGGGGCGGCTGCTTCGGCGGATAACGCCGGAAGCGGCGCATCGGGCGCAGGGCGCGGCCGTGGGGCTGGCTCTGGCGGCAGTGGCGCTGACGACGCCGGACGCGGGAGTGGACGGAGCGCCGGCGGCGGTTCCGGTGATGATATAAGAAGCGGCGGGACTGGCGGCGAGTTGCCTGATGACGACAAGGCGGCGCGAAGGCTTTTGAAGGGTATCTTTGGTCCCGATAAAGAACTACTTGAAGCTTTTGATGACCTGCCTCGGACGATGCCCTCGCCCGAAGACCTTGCTGAAGCCGAGAAGTTCTTTAAAGATG
>CAYYLB010000090.1:0-2424 GCA_964472345.1 uncultured Methanosarcinales archaeon | reverse complement strand
TAGAAGATATGACACAGTTAAAGTCTGTGAGACAGACGTTGCCAGAATCGCCAGTCACGATACAGGTATCACTGACCCACTTGGCACTGATCAGGCTGTTGCGTGGTTCTCTGCGCTCGAGGAACTCGTCCAGAATGGCATTGTATCACTCGATGACGCGAAGACAGTATTAAGAGTAAAATTTGGGAGTGCCGAATCGGCTTCCGTAAGCCCATTCGTCAAGGACGTTTACCAACGGCTGGTCGGGCTTTATGGAGATTGATGATGGAACACCGCAACCAGCAGAAACGGGATAATAATCAATGTAAGAGGGAGGTCGCACCATGATGCAACTAATGTCAATGCTCGCAAGGAAACTCTCAGTATTTTTTATCCTCTCTGTTTTGATTGTATCCACCGTCGCCTCCGCGCAGAGCACAGGTGAAGTGGTGGTGCCCGTCGTCCTTGACTCAGAAGAGGGCGGGCCATCATCCCAGGATGTAGGCGTGGGAGCAGCCACCGGAGTCGGCGTCGCCTTCGGCGCAGGAGCTGGTGGTGCCGGTGGCGCGGACGGAGCTTCTTCAGAATCAGGGGCAGGCTCAGAAGAGCAGGCCGGTGCCGGCGGGACGCCTGCGGACGCCTCCGGCTCAACGGATGCTGATGCAGGCGCGGGCTCGGGGCTGCCCGATCCGGATGAGCTTGAGCCGATTCCGGGAACGCAGCAGGATGTCCAGCTCGGCGAGGGAGAGCAGCCACGCAGCCCTGACTGGGAGACGTTCTTCGGGACGCTCCAGCCGGCAGATGATTTTATTGCATTGATGAGCCCGGCGACTGGCGAGGTTTTCGCGCGGAAGCAGCTCTGCACGCTTACCTGCCAGGGCGACATCAGCGCATACCTTGAGCCCGCGCGCCAGGCGCTGGACTACGTCGCGGCGCGCGTCGCGGATGCGAACAACGCAAAGGCGCGTGCGATGGAGAAAGTAGGCCGCGTGGAGAACGGCCGTTACGCGCCATCCGATGAGTTTATCGCTGCATTGGCCGATGAGATTCTCGCCGACGAAACGCTCGATGCAGAGAAGATCATTGAGCGGATTTCCGATGAGATGCTCCGGCAGAAGGCGGATGCCATGGCCAACGCCATCCTCGAGACGGAGTTCACCCGGGCGGAGCAGGCGTATGACGACGCTCTTCAGGGGCTGGCCTTCGCGGAGCTGTACATCAGGGATTTGGTGCGCGCCTGCATCCTTGATAAGGATGACCCGGCGGTGCAGCTTCTGCTGGACGACATCACGAACTCCTACGCTCTTGTCATCGGCATGCACAAGAATACCGGCCAGATTCTCTCGCTGCCGATTGCGTGGGATGCCGGAGCACTGGAAGCAGCCAGGTTGCAGCAGCGCTATGATGAGCTGAAGGTTGAGACCGCGACGCAGCTGGCGACCGAGGTCGCATTTGCGGTCATCCAGCCGGAAGTCATCGCGCTCAAGGCGTCAATCCTTCTCGGCAAGAGCGCCTGGACGCTGGCAGCCGCGGCGCTGGAAACGAAGCGGATCCGCGCGGCAGTCCATCTTGCTGAAGGAGCCGACGCTGCCGGTGATGTTGGGCGTGCAGTCAATGCCGCCGATGGCACCGGTGACCTTGGGCGCGCGGCCGCCGCGGCAGACAACACCGGCGATCTTCCACGTACAGCTGCCGCCGGCAAGAAGGCAAAGGGTCCAAAGCCCGGCAAAGGCGGAAGCTCAGGAGACGCCGGCGGCGCTGGCTCGGGAGCAGGCAGCGGCTCCGGCTCGGGGCGCGGCGGCGGGACGAGTGGGAATGTTGCGGGGGCGGCTGACGACGTTCCGCAAGGCCGACCGGGTCGCGTCGAGGGCTCAAAACTTATTTGCGGGAATGAACCGACCTCCAGAGTCAGAATGACAAGCACGGAACTGCAGGCAGCGCTTACGAAAATAGGTGGGGACATCGTACCATCGACTGCCCCTCCAAACGCTGGCGTAGTCCTCCGGACAATGCCTGACATCCGCAAGCAGTGGGATGAGTTTGTTGATGCCTTGCGGCAGAAGGTCGTTGACGACCCCACGACCCGACCTTTGGCAGAACAGAGGGTTAAGAACAAGTTGCAACAACTAGAGGGGCTGGCGCAAATCCTTCTTCGCAATCAGTAATTCCTTTCTTATTTTTTCCTAAACCTATAAATACCTCGCCATTTTTTCTTTGCTGTGGCAAAAAGAAACAAAAGAAATCACTGGGCCTGGCGCATGACCAAATCGACCTTCCGCGGCCTCGGCAGGGGCAGCTGGTGGCTTGCCAAGGTTGCCTCGAAAGGAGTGTATCACGGAGGGAAAGCGGCCGTGCGGAAGATCAGGGAGAGAAAGCAGGCGGCAGCGGTGCAGAACCAGCCCCACTACCAGACTCCGGCAACATTCGCGCCGCTTCCCGTCGTAA
>CAYYLB010000089.1:0-3874 GCA_964472345.1 uncultured Methanosarcinales archaeon | reverse complement strand
CATACCAATGCAAGCGGAATGGGGCTATATTAATGTTTCTAAAAGTTACTATTTCTGAAAGTGGGGCTCCGCAGAGCGTGCCTTGCGCGAATAAATGATGGACTGGCCCGCTCACCAAAATAATAGCAAATCTCCTTGATTATGGAACATTTGGGAGATTTGATAGTATAGTAAATCGCAAATTAAAAGTTCCAAAATTATTGCGATTTACTATAAGGGCGCACCGCGCTTCTCCGAACGGCATCGTGCATCACTCACCCTGACCGCTCCCGCTGCTGGCCGTACAGCCGCTGCACATCCGCAAGCGTGCTGCAGCTTGCCGCATCCCGGTCAGCGCGCAGCCGCACGACACGGGGAAAGCGCAGTGCGAACCCGCTCCCGTAGCTCGGGCTTTTCTGGATTTCCTCGTAGCTGACCTCCATGACCAGCTGCGGCTTCACCACCACCTCCCGGCCTTTCTGCCCGGCAATCAGCGGCCGCAGGAGATCAGTCATCTCCGCAAAGCTCAGGCCTTCTTCGCGCTTCTCCTTCAGCCCGGTGGAGACGCGCCCGAGCGTTTTTAATTCGCCGCTCGGCTCATCACGGCACGCGAGCGCATAGCTGCTCAGCCAGCTGCCGCGCTTGCCCTCGCCCCACTCCGCGCCGACAATCACAAGGTCGAGCGTCTCCATCGTGGATTTCAGCTTGACGAGATAACCGACGCGCGCCCCTGGCCGATAGGGAGCGCCGAGCTTCTTGAGCATGATGCCCTCGTTGCCGCGGGCGAGCGACTGCCGGTAGAACTGCGCCGCTTCCTGCTCATCATCGGTCTGCAGCTGCGCGATGAGCTTCACGATACCGCCGGAGCGCACCAGCCGCTCGAGCACCGCGCGGCGCTCCGCGAATGGCCTCCGCAGCATGCCTGTCCCATCATGAAAGAGCACATCGAACACATGCAGCTCAACGGGAAACTTTTTTGCCGTCTCCGTGACCTCATACTTCCGCCTGATCCGCTGCGATATGGCCTGGAACGGCAGGAACCTCCCCGCTGCCGGATCAATGCCGACCGCCTCACCGTCGAGGATGAAACGCTCGCCGGCAATCTGCGCGCGGACCGCGGCAACGACGTCGGGGAACTGCGCAGTCACATCCTCCAGCCGCCGGGTGAAGATCGTTATGCGCTCCCCGCTGCGATGCACCTGCATGCGGAACCCGTCGAGCTTGTATTCCAAGGCGGCAGGCCGGCCGACGCGCTCAAATGCAGCAGCGATGCCGTCTTCCTTCAGCGCGAGCATGACCTTCAGCGGCGTGCCGGGCACGAGCGTGATGCTCCTGAAGCCGGCAATGCCCCCCTCTTTCAGCTTCCGCGCGACGAGCGCGAAATCATTGCACAGGTCAAGCGCACGCTGCACACGGGAGACCTGCCAGGAGTAGATTGCGCGGGCGACCGCGCCGTCCTCCGAAAAGATGAATGCGTGGCCCTCTTTCCGGCGCTCCCTGAACTCCCCGAACGAGCGCACGGAGAGCGTACCCTCCGGCAACGGCACAGCGTGCTCCGCAGAGATGCCGATGACCGCCGGCAAGAACGCCCAGACGAGCGCATCGCGCAACGTGCCTTCACCCAATCCGACGCGCAGCTCGTCAAGCACCGTCCGCACGACGAATTTCGCTTCCTCCGGAGCCGCGCTGGCAAGGAGCTCCGCGACAAGCTGCACCTTGCCCTCGACGCTGCCTGCACCTTCCTGCTCTGCCAGCCTGCGCAGGTTCAGGAAGACCTTGGCGAGCGTCAGCCGCCGCGAGAACAGCGTTGCCTGCCGCTTTCCCGAAAGCAGGACGCGCGCACTTTCCCCCAGATCGCCGGTTTCGCGCCAGGAGTCTTCGATGGCAGCGACAGGAACACCGGCAGCGCGCGACAGCGCCTTGAGCAGAAGGCTTGAGCTGAACCCGAGCTTCCGCCGGTCCCAGCGCGGATAGGCGATGCCCTGGAGGAGCAGCAGCACCGCTTCAAGCTCATCTTCAGGAACCCGCTTTAGGAAGTCCGCGAGAATCCTGGCTTTCTCAAGCCGCCTGCCCGCGGCCTCGAGCTGCCCGTAGGTGCTGCAGAGGGTTGTGTAGTCCATCGTTTTTTGGGCCTGCCGCACAGGCCACTTTCTCCAGAGCTGTACCCCACCGCAACATTAAAATAGGCTACGTCTTTTATATGTTCGCATGGCAGTCAATGACATTCTTGAGATTATTACGTCGCGGCGGAGCGTCACCAAGTACCTGCCCAAGCCGGTGGAATGGGAGCATATCACGCGGATGATGGATGCTGCACGGCACGCTCCGAGCTGCGGCAACCTGCAGAACTGGAAGTTTGTCGTGGTCACTGAGCCGGGAAAGCGCAAGCAGATCGCGGAAGCAGCGCTGCAGCAGTACTGGATGGTGACTGCCCCCGTGCACGTCATCGTGTGCGCTGATCCGGAAAAAGCGGAGCGCTACTATGGGGTGCGGGGCGAGCGCCTCTACAGCGTGCAGAACTGCTCCGCTGCGGTCATGTGCATGATCCTTGAGGCCCAGTCGCTCGGGTTAAGCACCTGCTGGGTCGGGGCGTTTGACGAGGGGATGCTGAAGCGCATCATCACCACTGAGGAGCATATCCGGCCGCAGGCCATCGTGACGGTGGGGTATGCGGCAGAGCACCCCCCGCGGCCGCCAAAATACCCGCTCAATGAAACAATCTATTTTGAGCACTGGCGCGGGCGGGTGAAGGACGCCGCACGCTACATGCGCGACTATTCCCTGGTTTGGCAGCGCGAGCTGCAGAAGGGCGCAGGGGCGCTGAAGCAGCTCGGCGGGAAGCTGCAGGAGAAGCTCAGGGGCCAGCCGCCGGCACCGGAGACGCATCCCGAAGAGCTGGCGCCTTCCGGGCAGAAGCATCCGTAGGGCCTCCTGCCCACTTTCCGCCCGTACCTCTTCTTTTATCGCCGATAAACCGCAAGAATACTTCCTGACAGGAGTGACTCTGCGTCTTAAATATACTCATTGCATCACCAAAACGTTTAAATACTCCTTTTGAGTTCCAGAAAAACTAAGAAATCGTTGTTCGAGTTGGTTTGGCGATCAACCCGAGCAGGCAAACGGTTTCGATTGGCACTATTGGCAGTTGTATGGTCGAAATCAGTTCTTGTTAGCTGAAAAAGTTTTTGGCAACCGGTTCCTCGTTGGCGCAAGCAACCGGACAACTTTCTCTTGGAGCTGGAAAAGGAAAACCCCTATATAAGCATTTCCATACTCCAACCTAGCAGTTCGAAGAGCCAAACGGGGGTTGGTACAACAGAGGAGGTGGCGACCGTGGATTTCATCGTCGAGAATGCGCTGAAGAGCGAAGGAAAGATGCAGCCTGATGCGCTGCAGGAGAACATGCAGGCCAACATCAAGGTGATTGGCGTCGGCGGAGCCGGCAACAACATGGTTTCGTGGCTTTACCGGAAGGGCATCCGCGGGGCAGAGATCATCGCCTGCAACACCGATCAGCAACATTTGAATATTTCGGAAGCGGACAAGAAGTTTTTGATTGGACGCGACGTGACCCGCGGCCTCGGCTGCGGCGGCTTCCCCGAGAAGGGCGCTGAGGCTGCGCAGGAAAGCCTGCAGGACCTCAAGGAATCGCTGCGCAACTCGGACATGGTGTTTGTCTGCGCAGGGATGGGCGGCGGCACGGGAACGGGAGCTGCGCCGGTGGTCGCGCAGGTCTCCAAAGACACGGGCGCGATCGTGATCGGCACGGTGACGATGCCGTTCAAGATTGAGCGCGCGCGCTGCGATAAGGCCGAATGGGGGCTGCAGCAGCTGCGGCAGGTCTCCGACACGGTAATCGTGATTGACAACAACCGGCTGGTCCAGATTGCGGGCA
>CAYYLB010000088.1:0-3948 GCA_964472345.1 uncultured Methanosarcinales archaeon | reverse complement strand
GGACGTGCGGAAAAACGAGAAGGGGATCGTGGTGAAGACGCACAAGGTGTTTATGGAGGCGGGGACGTATGCGGAGGCGGGGCAAAAGGCTGCGTGAGCGCCCGGTCACTGGCGGAGGCTTTTCTGGAACGCCGCAAGTGTGTCGTAACCTGCTTCTTTGAGCCTTGTTTTGATACCAGCTGCCATATCAAGCAGCAGCCCGAAGCCACTGAACGTGTACGGCGTGTAGCCTTCCAGCGCGTCTGCTCCCGCGTTCAGTGCTGACCACGCTTGCTCCGCTGAGTTGATTCCGCCGGTCCCAATAATGACTGCACCGGGAAAGGCGGTGCGCGCATCGCTGATCGCACGATCGCGGTAGGGCTGGAGAAATGTACCGCTTCTTCCTGCAGAAGGATAGCCCCACTCATTTGATGGCACGTCTTCCTTTTTTACCATAAGGGTATTTACTGCAACGAGGCCGTCGCCGCCGCCCCCGAGCCAAGCAGCTGCCAACTCAAGCCATCCCTGTCTTTGTTCTTCATTATCTTCATACGGGCCCATCTTGACCAGCTTGAGCTTAGGACCTGCTCTCCGGGCGATGAGTTCTGCGCTTCTTTTGAATGCCTCAGGATTTCTCAACGCCTTGAGGGCTGCGGTGTTCGGCGAGAATGGGTTCCAGACAAAGCCGTCAGCGTACGGACCAAGCTGATCAACAAGCAGTTCCAGTTCCTGATAGGCAACATCAAGGCCATGCTCGTCAGGAGGAATTCCACAAACACTGAAGTACATCAGCGCCGGTCCTTTGTCTGCTGCAGCGTGGTGTTTCTGTACATTCGCCAGCACATGGTCGAGCCCTTTTGACGGAAAGCCCTGTGCGTTATAGAGCTCGTCGTGCTGCTCGTCGACTGCAACGCGCGGCCTTTGGTTTCCTTCGCGTGGATTGACGATGACGGTCCCAACCTCCTCAAAGCCAAACAAATAAGAAAGAGGATGTATCGCGTCAGCGTTTTTGTCCAGGCCAGCAGCGGTGCCAAACGGCATCACATTGCGGCCGTTTAATATGACCTGCAATGAAAGGTCATGGAACTGATTCGCGACCTCTCTAATAGCATCTTCATAAGCAGTGAGCGCTTCGAGCGCCAATTCATGGACCCGCTCAGGGTCGCCGCCCGCCATCGCATACGCTGCCCGGCGGACAACATTTCTGAAAAACGCTGGCCTTGTGAGCCCTCGCTTAAACGCTGCCCGCTCGATCCATTGCACGATGTCCATGGTTCACCACCTCATTCCATTCTGCGCTGCGTAGTGTAATCTCCTTCACGCAGCTGCTCGAATCCCGTTGAGCATGTCACGATAATTTTTCGCTTCTCTCGCCGGATCGTGCGCATACATAATGGCCCTTCCTACATTGGCGATGACATTATCGCCGAAAACGCCGATGATGTGTTTTGCGTCGCCGCCTTGCGCGCCGACGCCAGGCATCAGCACCAGACGCTCCCCGGCAATCTCGCGGACGCGGCGCACCTCTCCGTCTTTGATATGATTGTCCGGGCTCGGCGCTCCGATCACCATGGCGTCAACCCTATACTCCGCAGCCTGCAAGGCAAAGTACTCATAGCCAGGCATCCCACGGATTTTTGCGGTTTTCATCGTTTCGAACTCGGGATTTGACATCAGGACAAGCGCAATCAGTCCGAGGCCCTTCGCATGGGCTTGCTCTGCCGCCTCCCGGGTATTTCCGGCAAACGGCGCGTACGTCACCGCATCAAAGCCCTCGACTTGCGCGTGATAGAATCCGCTCTCATTCGTTTCGCCAATGTCCACTAGCTTGCTGTCATCGATGGCGAGCATTCCCAAGCTGTGGATTTTTCCCACAAGCGCCGCTGTTTGCCCCCGGGAGAAATCTTTGATGTAATTCCTGTTCGGTTTTATCGCGGCTGCAAATGGGGCAACCTGCTCAACAAAACCAAGGCACCACTTCAGCTTGTCGCTGCCCACAGGCAAGGTGTTCCCTCCCCGTTGCCCATACTCGGCAGGATCCAGGCCAACGCACAGGATTGAATTCTTGCGATCGACTGCCGTTCTCCACTTTTGTGCAAAGCCGATTCGCTCATCTTTGGGGAAGCCGTGTTTTTCTCCCCACCCAAAGGGATCGGCGCGCCATTCTCCGAGCATCCCCTGCTGCTCTGCGTTGATGTACCTTTGCGCCTTTGCTGCTTCGAGGAGAACGTCGTACGTGAGGAGGGAATGGACAACAACATCAGCGTCTGCAAACAGATGGGCAGCTTCCTCAAGCCCATAATTGAAGATGGAGAGCAGGTGATTGACAGTGCCACGCGCGTTCCTCGCTGCCTGCACCGCTTTGAGCGAGCTGCCTCCCGTTGAGATAAGGTCCTCGATGATGACTATGACTTTGCCTTCAAGCGTCGCATCCGCGCCGATGCCCTCGATTTGGGTTCGTAAGCCGTGGTCCTTCGGTTTTTCGCGGATATAGATGAACGGCACTTTGAGCATATCTGCGAGCGTTGTTCCTGGTGAGATGCCAGCAGTTGACGTGCCAGCAATCACATCATAAAGAATGTTATTTTTGATTATGAGGTCGCAAAGGCCCCTTGCTACTAATGCCCTTGTTTTGGCGTCACCGAGAAGCATACGGTTGTCGTTGTAGATCGGCATTCGATAGCCGCTTGCCCAAAGAAACGGATCGCTTGGGCTTAACTTAATCGCTCTGATGGCAAGCGCTCTTTTTGCGAGTTCAGCAGCAAGATAGTTCGAACGCGTTCGGACTGCCATGATATGCGCAAAACACAACCACTATAAAAGTTTAACTATTTTTGAGTAGTCTTCGGCCCCACATACAATTCAATAAATGTCACCATCATCGCCAGAATGACCGGCCCGACCACGATGCCCGCGATGCCCATGAACGCCAGCCCGCCGAGCGTGCCGACGAGCACCAGCACAGGATGGACGCGGGCGCGCCCGCCGATGATCCTCGGCTTGAGGATGTTGTCAATCGAGCCGATCAGCAGGAAGCCGTAGAGCAGCAGGCCGACGCCTTTCCAGGCCAGTGCAGGCTGCCCGCCCGTGACGCCGCTGATGACCAGGATGAGCGCGGCGGGGACCCAGATGATGCCGGTTCCGACATAGGGAATGAGCGCAAGGAAGAACATGGCAATGCCCCAGGTGATGGGCGAGGAGATGCCGAAGATCGCGAAGCCGACTGCCCCGAGGAAGCCCTGGATGAACGCGATCAGAAGAGCACCGTAGACAACCGCGTACATCACCTCGTTGAACCGCGTGATGATGTGCTGCTTCTTGCCGTAGGTCGTGACGATCAGCTGCTGCATCGCTGCCGCAATCCGGTCCCCGTCGCGCAGCAGGTAGAAGACTGCGAAGAATGTGATGAACACTTCCACCACGCGGCGCGGGATGCTCTTGATGAACTCTGAGGCGTTTTCCAGCAGGTAGGTGATTGCGGCCTGCGTGCCGCGCTCGAGATACAGCCGGACGTTGCTGTCGCCCAGCCAGTCCTTGAGCGTCGTGCAGAGCGCAAGATCGCAGGAGCCGAGCACGTCGCCTTGCGCGATGAATGTGCGGCTGTTGAGGTAGATGCCATAGGCTTCCCGCGACACCGTGTTCACTATCATCACGATGGGGATGGTGATGAGCAGGAGGATGATGAGCGCGACGATGACCGATGCGAGCGTGCGGTTCCTGACGAGCTTCTGCACCCAGCGCACCACGGGGAAGAAGATGTAGGTGATGACGGCGCTGACCAGCAGCGGCACGATGAACGGCCTGACGATCATCACGGAGAGGAGCAGGAGCGCTGCGAATAAAATGGGGACAACGTACTTGCCGTAACCGGTCACCATCCTGCCTTGGATGTTTTCGGGTTTTTTAAAGGTATGCTTGGAAAAACATGGGCCCGCCCAGACTGCCGTGGCAGCGCTTCCTGTTCAGCCC
>CAYYLB010000087.1:0-4023 GCA_964472345.1 uncultured Methanosarcinales archaeon | reverse complement strand
CTGATCAAGACGCAACTCGGACACGACTGGAGGACGCCGCTGATGAGGGTGCTGCTGAAGATGGCAAAAAGGCATAAAATGAAAGCGAGAAACGATTAACTCATATTCCCACTCACATACACCCGAAACCCGCCTTTCTTCGCGACCGTCCCGACGTTTCCGAAAACCTCTTTCATCTTCTTCTCGAGCATCCTTCCGCCGCGGTTGTGCATGGCGACGAGCTGCAGTGTTCCGCCCGGTGTGAGGTGCGCCTTCGCCTCCTCAATCATCTGGTAGCATAGCTCTCTTCCGGCCTTCATCGGCGGATTGATGAGAATCGCATCGAACTGCGTGCCTTTGACGGGCTCGTACAGGCTGCCCTGCAGGATTGCCACCGCTGCCTTGTTCCGCTTCGCGTTCTGCGCTGCGAGCTTCAGCGCGCGCTCGTTGACATCCGTCAGGGTGACAGCAGCGGAAGGGAATGCTCTCCTGATCACAATCCCGACAAGCCCCCATCCGCACCCGAGGTCCAGCACGGCATCATGCGGCTTGACCGCTGCAGACTCCGCGAGCAGCAGCGAGCCGGCATCAACGCGCCCGAAGGAAAAGACTCCGGAAGCCGTCCGGAACGCGAATGCATGGCCGCGTGCGAGCATGCGCACCTCTTTGACGACAAGCTCCGAGCTCGGCCTTTCGGTGAAGTAATGCTCGCTCATTGGACGCCGTACCAGGCGAGCAGCAGCCGATCGACCGCCTTCACCAGGTCGTACCGCTCGCCGCGGAGAATCATGCAGATGCCGCGAAATTCGACCGATGGGCCGGCTTCCTGGCGCAGCTCGATGAGCGCGTGCTCCGTGCTGTTGCACGTCCTGATGGGCCGGGAGGCGCACATGCCCGTCTCATTCCGGAGGCATGCGCCAACGGGGCGGCGCTTAATCGCAGTCGCCATATTCTGCGCGAGCTCCGATGCGGCGAGCGCAATGAAGTCCTGCCCAGGATCAAGCGGGTCGACGGCAATGTAGATATCCGTGCCTTCATTGAATGCGTCGCTGAGCGAGCCGTTCATGGTGGCATTCTGAAGCTCGCGGGGGCCAAAGTGCAGGGGAATCTGGTAGTCGGCGTTGCCGCGCGAGATGGTGGTGTACCACAAGCCGTCGAAGAGGACGAAGGAGAAGCCGTTGTAGAGGTAGCCTTCCTCTTCGCCGAGCGAGCCATCGAGGTTCTCCCCGTGCCGTTCGCTGACCGTGACGACGCTGCCCACTGGCGGCTCGAGCCGCTGGAGGAGGAAGAATCCCGCAAAAATGATTACGATCACCGCGAGAATGATATAGAAGTACCTGTCGGTCCCCTGTCCGGCCGTTTCCTCGACTGCCTGCTCGATCTCTGTCATGGGATTACCTCAAGGAGCAGGTAGATGAGCTTCTCGCTGTACTGGATGTACTCCACCGGCGTGACCGCAGCGATGGCCACACAGTTGCCGTCCATCCGCACGCTGCTCACGTTCGCTTCGATGAATGTGATGAAGAGCTCATCCGAGGAAGGCTGGCAGCTCACCACAGGGAACTCGTACGCGCCGGTCGCATTGGTCACCCCATGCCTGATGTTCTTGCCCAAATCAAGCAGCAGCACCTCGCTGAGCTCGAAGCGCGCCGCGTCAAGGTAGTGCAGCTGGCTGATGTTCGGGTCAAATGCGATGGTAATCGTTGGTGTCTGCAGGATCGCCTGCCTGAGTTCTGGTGGAAGCGTTTTTCCTGAGAGGTCGACAGGGCTGAAAAAGAAGCTGCGCTCTTTCCCCTTGATCTCTGCGGCCCACTGGTTGTTGATGAGCCGGAAGGTGATGCCATTGTACTCGAGCTCGCCGGCGTCGTTAAGCGTGGACTGGTTGCTCAGGACAATGCCGAAGACGCTGAGGATCATAATCGCTGCAAGGAACAGTGCGATGTAGGCCTTCTTCCTGTTTTCCCGTTTCATGGGCTTTGCAGGGCAGGCGCCGCTTTTAAATTCTTTTCCATTTTTGCGAGGTAGTGCCGGAGCCTGAGCTCCAGCTGCTGCTTCCTGCGGCCGCTGAGGTCCAGTGCGCGAATCTCTGCTGCCCAATCAATCTCCGGCAGCTCGGTGAGCGTCCCCCGGAGCTCCCTGCCTGCCAGCGCTGCCTGCGCTTTCAGCTGCTGTGCTGTCCGGGTGCCGAACAGGCGGAGCGCAGGAAACTTTGAGATGGAGTTCGCGCCCGCCCTGAGGAGCAGCGAAATGCGGTCCATGCGGTCTTTCCAGATGCCTGCCTGGATATCGAGCCTGGGGAAGCGGATGCGGAGCTGCGCAATCCACCATGCCTGCTCTTCTGCCGGCGGCGGCCTGGTTTCCTGGAAGATCGTTCCACGCTGCGGAACAAGGCTGTAGAGGTGGATCTTGCCAATCTGGTGATTTTCGATGAATCTGATGAGCGCGGGGAGGTCACTTCCGGTTTCGCCAACACCTATGATGATCGTTATCGCTTTTTTGAGCCCCATTTCCGTCGCGGAGCGGAACATCTGCTCGTACGGCTCAACCGGCTTGGAGGGGCAGATCTTCCTGTGCACCTCAGGGTTGATGGTCTCGATCGAGCCGACGACGCCTTTCAGGTAGGGTGCGTACTGGTCGAGCAGCGGCCTGGCGATGGGACCTGCGTTGAGCCAGACGGGCTGGCCATAGACCGCAGTGATCTCTCTCAACAGCGGCAGGAAGTCCCTGGATGCGTAGGCTCCGATGCCGCCTGAGAAGAAGCCGAGCTCCCAGCCCAGTGCCCTGGTGAGCAGCACTTCTGCGAGGATGCTTGCCGGATGGCGGACGGCCTGCCTTGCGTAGCGGCCGGGGTTTACCGACATGAAGCAGAACGCGCAGTCGCGGATGGAGCAGTACCAGCTGAAGAAGACGGCGCGCTCGAATGTGGTGGTGGCGGGGAAGTTTTTTTTGTATATGGAACCTGCCTGTTCGATGAGCGCGGTGAAGTCTGAGGCCATGTGAGCTATCTCTTCCTCAGCCCGTGCGCGAGGATGGTCGGTATATAAAATGCGATGTCCGCAGTGATGCTGCACAATGCTACTCGCGAGGGCACTTGCAACTATTTCGAAATATGCGACTATTACTCCGTGAAGATTGAGTATGTGGCAAGCCGTGCAAAGGCGGCTGGGGGCTGAGGTCGAGGATTTCTGTGAGAAAGCAACGATAGAGCTGATGAGTAAGTTCGGGTTTGAGAATCTATTTCTTCCTATAACCAAATAGTTTATCGTAATGGCGGTGGTCACAAATTTCAAAAACCACACTTACGACCCTGACTTCATCCCCCACTACGTAATAAAGAAGCCGCCAGAATTGAGAAAGTTCCATGCGGAAAAGATTTGGGAGATTTTCAAATGCACCTGGCCAAAGGCGGTGTGGGATATTGTCCCCTGCAAAGGGATTTGCCCTGAGCATATTCAGCGCACGCTCAATGCTCCTCAACAGCTGGGTGTCAGCTTTTGGCGGTGTCTTGCCTTGGGCTTCCAGTGCGTGAATGCCCTCTTCAAGCCTTGCGAGAGCGCTTTCAGCGGCACCGATAACTTGCACAAGCTTTTGTTTTTCTGCTAAGACCATTTTCTTCCTTTACTCAGAATCGCTGCGATATCCTCTTTCGGAGCAAAAACCCAAACGACACCATACGGCGTGAACTCGATTTTGCCGCTTTGCTGGAGATAAAACAATATTACCTTGAGTGTGTTGTGATTGACCTGCCGCGGAAGCCTGCGCTTCAGCTCGGCGATGGTCACCACTTCTTTTGCCTTTCTGACGGTGTCCTCTACCATCTGGACCGTTGCCAGTGTTGGACTGTGCTCCGCTTCTGGTGCTACGAGCTGGGCCATTGTTATCATTATGTATCTAATGGTTATATATTTATAAACTTTTTGGTGTTTTTTTAGCTTCTTGAACCATGGGAACAACCATAAGAAGGAGCGCAGGCTTTTGGTCTGCTGCTCCCAAGCGCTTTCGCTTCGCTCAAGCCCTTGGAGACACAGAAACTTGCGTTTCTTA
>CAYYLB010000086.1:0-4042 GCA_964472345.1 uncultured Methanosarcinales archaeon | reverse complement strand
GTATGCACGCATCAGCAAGAGCGGAAAATAATGGAGGTAGGATAAAACGGCGGCACGGCGCGCGGTGAAAGCCCCTCTGATGGTCAGGCGTTTGCCGGCAGCTCCACTTCAATATCGTTGAATTGCTTTTCTTTGCGCTTCTGGACGTTGAAGAAGGCGTAGCCGGTCACTTTCCCTGTTTTCTCGTCTCTTCGTTCGAAGATGTCATCACCGATGCCCTCATAATGGGAGGGTGTTGGCTCCCCGAACCGCACTTCAAGGAAATCCCCTTCAGGGTCGTAATGGATGTTCATCTTCGGGTTCATTTGAGATTCTTCATATAGTAAGCAGTGACAACGAAGCCATCCCCGTTTAAATACTTAACGGCGACCATCAGGTAAGACCTCATCTCCTTATGAAAGCGATAGTACCACCTGACATGCTGGGGATCATAGATGCTTGGCCGAATGACGAGCGGTTGGACAAGCGCAGCTCTGATCTCCTCGGGGTCGGTGATGCCGGGGTGCTCCTGGACGATGTGTTTCCAGCGCTCGCTGGTGAGGCGGATTTTTCTTCCCGACCTATCGACGATTTCAAACACATGCGTCATGGGTGATACAAGCCTCGTACTTTTTTCGCAAACTCCCCCAGATCCCACACAATCCCTTCCGTCTTCTTCTTCTCCTTCTTCCGGTCAAGATAGAACGCATGCATGCCAAGCTGCTTCGGCGCGAGATAGTCGAACTCCCAGTCATCACCGATGTGCACGGCCTCCGACGGATGGACGCGGCACTTCTCCGCGAGCTTCCGGTACGCGTCCGCATCCTTCTTTACCATCCCGAAATCGTCGACCGCGGAGAACACCCCGTCGAAATGCTCCCGAAGCCCTTCCGCCTCAATCTTGAAGGTGACGAAGTCATGCGTGGAGTTGGTGAGCACGGCAAGGCGGTGCGTCCGGTGCAGCGCGCGCAGCGCCGGCAGGACATCGGGGAAGAGCCGCACGTTCGCCCGCAGATCCCGGATGATGCGCGCGTGGCTCTCCCGCAGCCCGAACCGCGCAAACCAGTACGCCGGCTTGTACCAGTCCACGTGATGCCGCCCGACGGAATCGTACTCCGCAAGGACCTTTTCCTTGGCGGCGGCCAGCGGCAGCCCGTTCTTTTCCGCATACAGCCGCGGCACCTCCTCGTACCAGAAGAAGATGTCCAGCCCTGCGTTGTCCACCAGCGTCCCGTCAAGGTCGAAGGAGATGAGCTTGATCATAGCGACAGCAGCACGACACCCATAGTACCCAGGTGAGAATAGTTCCGCACCAGCCCCGTGTGAATAACAATATTTATAAAGATATCCGCCAGCCCCTCAATCATGAATGAAGTTATCCTCACCTGCATCATCAAAAAGGAAAAGCACGGAGGCTACTCTGCCCTTTGTCCTGAGCTTGACGTCGCGAGCCGTGGCGACACCATCGAGGAGGCGGGAAAAAACCTGCGAGAGGCAGTTGCCGGCTACCTGCAGACCGCAAAGGAAGAAGGAATGTTTGATGATGTTCTTGAGCGGTTAGGCCTGAGCAGGGAGGAAGCCGTGAAAGGTGGCCGCGTCGCCCCGTCATTCTCTTCCACGCTAACGGTCCCATTGCCCGCATAGATGCCAAAGCTCCCCGTTCTCACCGGAAAAGAGATTATCAGGGCGTTAGAGCGTGCAGGCTTTGAGCGAAGGAATCAGACAGGATCTCACGTCCATCTTGTCGGGGAGGATAAGGGCGGCAACAGGCGCCTCGTAACAGTGCCTGAGCACGGGAGCAAGGAGATTCCCATCGGGACATTCCTGAGTATCCTTCGGCAGGCGGGGCTGTCCCGTGAGGAGTTTCTGAGGATGTTGTGAGCCGAAAAGAGGAAATGGAAGCAGGCGCTCGCTGAAGCCAGTTGCGCACCATCACACCGACAGCAGCACCACACCCGCAACGCCGACAGCGATGCCCGCAATCTGGTGGATGGCAAGCCTCTCATGTAAAAATGTGCGCGCGAGCAGCGCCGTGACGATGGGCGACGCGCCGGCGAGCGGGGCGATGAGCGAGACCGGCGCAGCGGCAATGCCCGCATTATATGCCAGCGCCCCGAGCGCGACGAGAAAGCCGACTGCTGCCGCAAGCCGCCGTGAGCGCGCATCCAGGCGCCGCAGCCTGAAGCGGAACGCCGCGATCACAAAGCAGAGCATCACCGCAAGCTCCACGAGCAGCGCGGCGCCTATCACGCCAACATCAGCGACGAGGAACCGGTATGCAAAAAAGAACACGCCCCAGAGCACTGCGGTCAGCGCGGCCCACGGGACGCCGGCAGCGAGCCCCCGCCACGCTCGTGTGCCCCGCAACGCCCACGGAGCATCCCGTCGCGGCAAGCGCAGCCGCAGCACAGCAGTTTTCAGCGAAACGAGCACGGCTCCGCTCACGGCAAGCGCAACCCCTCCGAGACGCATCCAGCTCAGGCGCTCGCCAAGAAACAGCAGGGAAAGCGCGACGGTGAGCACCACAAACGTCTGCGAGACCGCCGAGACGATGGAGACACTGCCGAGCTGCGTCGCACGGTAGAACGAGGCGATCGCAGCCGCTCCGATGACACCGAGCAGCAGCGCAAGGCCGGCCATCCGAAGGTTGGGGGAAAGCCTCGCACCGCTCAGCGCAAACACCAGCGCAACGAACGCTCCTTCCGCGACGTACGCCCAGAACAGCGCAGTGAACACACCGGCACGATGGATCAGCCGCGACTGCAGGACGCGCACGATGCCGAACGCAAGCAGCGCAGCAATGCCAAAAAGGATGCCTGCGTTGCTCATAAAACACTCCCAAAGCGAAGGCCGAAAGCCTCAGGTCATCTTATAGTTCCCTTTGATCGGACGCCGCGGATACACCGCCCAGCCCCGGCGCGTGATTTCCGCCTCAATGATCCTGCGGTCGATCTCCTCGCCGCGCATCTTGAGCACCTCGATGGCTCGCGTGCGCTTCCCGTTGGGGTACACCACATTGTAGAGCACGATGATGCCGTCGGAAAGGAAGCTCACCGCCTCGCCCGGCTCGACGTACGTCAGTCCGATGTGCACCGGATTCGCCACCTCGCGGATCAGGAAGGAGGTGATGCCGTTGCTCTCGAGGTAGCGGAACAGCTGCTCCATGTACACGCGGAACCGCGACTCCTCTCCCGAGAACGCCGAGGCAATCGCTGACAGCGAGTCGACGCACACGATTTCGGGCTTGAAGTCCTTAGGGATCAGCACCGGCTGGATCTCGATCAGCAGCTCTTTCTTCGCCTCCGACAGCAGCGCTTCCACGGAGCGCGCGATGTCGAGCGAATTGAACCTCTTCAGGCGGAACAGCCCCTGCGCCTCCAGCTGCTGCGTGTGCCAGCCGAAGTGCTCCATGTGCGCCCGAAGGCGGTGCTCGGGCTCCTCAAAGCTCATGTACAGCACGCGGAGCCCTTTCTTTGCGGCCGCATGTGCAATCTGCAGCGACAGGATCGTCTTCCCCGAGCCTGGGCCGCCTTCGACCAGCACGGCGCTCCCTTCAGGGATGCCTTCGCGGAAGAGCTTGTCGAAGCCTGCGATGCCGAACTTCAGCTTTTTGCAGTCCTTGCCCTCGCGGTCAAGATGATGATGGACTGCAGCAATGGCGCTTGAGCCGCGAACTGCTGCGCCGCCCCGCCGCCCCTGTCTCCTCTTTTTCGCCATATCTTCCACCTCGGATAATCTTTCCGTGATTTATTAACCTTTGCACACGCAGTTATTCGTTGGCTGGGAAGTGCTATTGGCGGCGGTGCGGGCGGCGCGCTTTCATGGCGGACATTGTCAGCGACGATGGCGCGAGCGCAGCCTCCGCTGCACGTGGTGCAGGTGGCTCTCTCCACTCCGCCTGTGGCCAAGACCGAGCAGCGGCAGCTCCAGGCGCACCGCAGCCCCGCCTGCCGGTCTGCTCCCTGCACGATGCGGAGCCTGATGCTTCACGGCGGCGGGGCGGCGCCTGCGCGGGATCCTCATGCCCAGCAGCGGCAGCTTCAGCCGGATGGGCTCTCCATCA
>CAYYLB010000085.1:0-4067 GCA_964472345.1 uncultured Methanosarcinales archaeon | reverse complement strand
TCCATCGAAAGGTTTAACTGCTCCAGGCATCTCTCTGCACTCTTTCCCCGCCTGCTTCACCATGGTCCTCTACAAACAGCGATGCATGCTCTGCAGGAAGAACATGGTGCTCATCACCTCCGGGCGCCAGAAGCCGATCTGCGTCCCCTGCCAGACGCGCGATTTCGACAAGCCGATCACCGATCCGGTCTTCAAGAAGCTGTTCGACCTCGAGCCGGCGCTATACGAGCAGAGCTTTTTCCTGCGCGACATCAAGGCGGCGTACCTGCGCTTCGGCGCCTTAACCGAGCGGCAGGTCGAGGCGTTCAAGAAGGTTGTAAAGGAGATGAAGCGGGGTAAGAAATAGGGTGCCCAGCGGGCCGGTTCGAAGCGTTTATAAACAACCCTTACGCATTCCCCGTCCATGGGTGCCGCACAAGCGATGAAGGCCGCGACGCAGCCGAAAACTGACGAGAAGGGCATCACCGTCACCAAGGAGGAGAACTTCAGCGAGTGGTTCACGCAGGTCGTGCAGAAAGCGGAGCTGGCGGACATCCGCTATGGGGTGCAGGGGTTTGTCGTGCACCTTCCGTGGGCGCTGAGGATTGCGCGCACTCTCTACCAGTATTTTGAGGAAGCGGTAGAAGCAGACGGGCATGAGCCGATGCTGATGCCGACGGTAATCCCCGAGGAGAACCTGCTGAAGGAGGCGGAGCATGCGGGGTTCATGCCGGACGTGTTCTGGGTGACGCATGCCGGCGGGGAGAAGCTGGAGCGGAGGCTTGCGCTGAGGCCGACGGGAGAGACGCAGATCTATCCGATGTATTCATTATGGATCCGGAGCTACCAGGATCTGCCGTTCAAGCGGTACCAGAGCAGGATCACCGTGTTCCGCAACGAGATGGCGACGCGGCCGTTCCTGCGCGGCAGAGAGTTCCTGTTCTTCGAGACGCATGATGTGTTTGCGACGCATGACGATGCCGTGCGGCAGATCGAGAGCGACATGCGCATGATGGAAGCGGTCGTCCGCAACAAGCTGTTCATCCCGTTCATCTTTTTCCGGCGGCCGCAGTGGGACAAGTTCAAGGGGGCCGATCTCACCTTTGCGAGCGACACGCTGAATCCTGATGGACGAAGAAGCCAGATAAGCAGCACGCACGATCTCGGGACAAACTTCGCGGAAGCGTTTCACGTGGCGTTCACCGACAAGGATGGCCCGGAGAAGTACGGCCACCAGACATGCTTCGGGCCGGGGATCTGGCGGATCCTTGCTGCGCTGATCGCGATCCACGGCGATGGGCACGGGCTGGTGCTGCCATTCGCCGTTGCGCCGGTGCAAATCGCGATCGTGCCCATCCTGTTTGCGGACAAAGCGAAGGAAAATGCAGCGGTGCGGAAGCAGTGCGAGGCGCTGCGGGAGCGGATTGCAGCCCTTGGCTATCGCGTGCAGGTTGACGAGCGGGAGGGCATCACGCCGGGAGAGAAGTTCAACCAGTGGGAGCTGAAGGGCGCTCCGCTGCGGCTTGAGTTAGGGCCGCGCGAGGCTGCCGCCGGGAGCGCGACCATTGTCCGCCGGACGGATGGGAAGAAGGAGCGCATCGAGACGGACAAGCATCTCCTCGGCAAGGAGCTGCAGAAGCAGGCGGAACTGGTGGATACCTCAATCCGGGAGCGCGCGGAGGCCTCGTTCGCGAACAACACGAAAGCGGCGGTCTCGGCTGATGATGTGCAGGACATCCTGAAGAAGCACCGCGGCTTTGTCAAGGTGCCGTGGTGCTCGATGGAAATGGACGGTGCGGCGTGCGCTGAGGCGCTGAAAGCCAAGACGACGGCGGTCGTGTGCGGGACCCCCCTGCATGCTGAGCCGGTGAAGAAAGGCGCGCGGTGCTGCGTGTGCGGGAAGGAAGCGAAGCATGCGGTGTATGTCGCGACGTCGATCTAGTGCACTGACCCATTCATCATTTCGCATGGCACTGGCTTGTGCGAATCGGAACATGTTGCAGCCGGCCGCGCTTCTTCCGATAACTCCAGCCCGCTCGCACTCGCGGCACTGGCGGCGGCGCTCTTTGCGGTTGTGGGGCGGGTGAGAACAATATTTATATAACTGGCTCTGCCCTGCATTCTGTGAGGGGATTTATGCGATCAGAGGTGCTTGAGGAGCTGGTCCGGAAGGCAGTGCTCACCTGCAGCAGCACCGACTGGGGCTCCGCAAGCGCTGTGCGGAAGGCTCAGGAGCAGCCTGTGCGTGTTTTCCCGAACGCCGTTCTTTTGCGCCAGCAGGGTTCCATTTCTGTGCGCAGGCTGATCCTTCCCCCGCGAGCCGAGCAGCCACCAACGCAGCAGCCGATGCTCGAGCGCCTGATCGCAACAGCGAAGCGCGGGCTTGCGGAGATCGGCGAGAGCATCCAGCGGATCGCAGGCCTGCGGCAGCAGTATGCTGATCCTGAAGAGCCCGAGCTTGAGATAGAGGCTGATGATACGGCCATCTACCAGCGCCAGCGCGCTCCCGCCGCGCGAAAAGGCCGTGCGCCGCAGCGGGAGCGCTATGTGCTCACCACGGAGCAGCCCGTGCTTGATGTTGCGCAGCTGTACTCTTTTGTCGGAAGCGGGGTGGCGGTTCAGTACGGTGAGATGCAGCTGCCGGACGATTTCGCCTCCCTGCCGACGTTCACTGCGCTCTCGGCGCCGGCCAGCGCGGGGACCGTGATCCAATATCTCCTTGCGGAAGCGGTGCTGAATACCGGCAGCCGGCTCGATCCGGAGACGAAGGAGCGCTTCCTGTTCTGGATGCAGCTGGCGGAAGGGAAGGTGTGGCGCGTGTTCTACGAGTGCGCCGCCGCAATCCGCACGCGGGACTATAATTTCAGCACTATGGGGTAACAAGGTAAAGTCATCGGCTGAAGGAAAACATTTAAAAACGAGGGCACTCCCCCACCGGTGCGAGGAGGCATCCCATGGCTCAACCGAAGGTCACGATTTATACAACACCCACCTGCCCGTGGTGCCACCGCACCAAGGAGTATTTCAAGCAGCACAAGGTCAAGTACGCTGAGGTGAACGTCGCCGCTGACGAAAAGGCGCGCAAGGCGCTGATCGAGAAGAGCGGGCAGCTCGGCGTTCCGGTAATCGAGGTCGAGAAGGAAGGCGCGGAGCCGGTGGTCATCGTCGGCTTTGACCGGGAAGCGCTGGACGAGGCGCTGGGGCTGGCGGCGTAGTTCGGAAGGTTTTTTAAGCTGGCATTCTTTCTTTTTCCCCATGAGAC
Source organism: uncultured Methanosarcinales archaeon (assembly GCA_964472345.1). Taxonomy (GTDB): domain Archaea; phylum Nanobdellota; class Nanobdellia; order Woesearchaeales; family JAGLXL01; genus CAYYLB01. The sequence goes on along the minus strand of CAYYLB010000085.1, from coordinate 826 downwards.
TTGCGATCGTCAGCCGCGATCCTGCACGCCTGCGGAAGCACCTCGGGACGATACGGCGCTATCGTGCGTCTCTCAGCCAGCGGCCGGACATCGTCATCGCGCTCGGCGGAGATGGCACTTTTCTCGCGGCGGAGCGGGCCTTTCCCGCGGTGCCCAAGCTCCTTGTCCGTGAGCAGAGCATCTGCAACAAGTGCGACTGGGACAATCTTGATGAAGGCATCCGTCGGCTTCTTGCCGGCACGTTCAGGGTGGAAGCGTTCGGCAAGCTCCGGGTGCGGGCGGACGGGCGCACCCTCGAAGCGGTGAATGATGCCGTGCTGCGGAACGTCTCCCCGACGGAGGCGATCCGCTTCACGCTGCAGGTGAACGGAAAGCGGATCGGAGGAGAGTGGATCGGCGACGGCATTGTTGTTGCAACGGCGTTCGGCAGCGAGGGCTATTTCCGCTCCATCACCCGGCAGCATTTTGAGGAAGGTATCGGCATTGCGCTGAACAACACGACCCGGGTGCAGGCGCCGCTGATGCTTGACAACGCAGCGCGGATCGTGGTTCAGCTGACGCGCGGGCTGGCGCATGTCGCTGTTGACAACCATCCGGAGCTGATGGTGCTGCGGGAAGGCGGCAGGCTGGCGATTACCACAAGCAAGGATGCGGCGAGGATTGTGCGGCTGCGGGGCGACGCTTTCCGCGCAAAAGTTTAAAAAGGAAGGCGTTTTTGTATGCACATCCTGAAAATGAGGTGAATGCTCATGCATCGAAAAGGCCAAGGACTGCCGCTGAATACGATTATCATTGCGATTATCGTTCTTGTGGTGCTGGTGGTGAT
>CAYYLB010000084.1:0-4069 GCA_964472345.1 uncultured Methanosarcinales archaeon | reverse complement strand
GACTGCTTCATAACCTTTATAATCCGCCTCAAGATTAGCCATCCATATGAAACCCCTCATCGAGAAGCACGTCCTCAAGAACGCCGTTGACTTCGGCGGAAAGGCGAATCCCAACGCCGTGCTCGGCAAGGTGCTCGCGGAGCATCCGGAGCTGAAGCGCGACGTGCCGAACCTCCGTGCCGAAATTGAAGCGGTCATCGGGGAAGTTGCGCGGCTTCCGCCGGACGAGCAGAGGAAGCGTCTGCAGCACCTCGCCCCTGAGCTGCTCGAGCAGAAAGAGAAGCCGCAGGAGAAGCAGCTCGCACTGCCCGGCGCCGCTGAGGGCAAGGTCGTCATGCGCTTCGCGCCAAGCCCGTCGGGCCCGCTGCACCTTGGCCATGCCTACGTGCTTGCGTTGAACGCAGAGCTCTGCAGGAAATACGGCGGGAAGCTGCTCCTGCGCATCGAGGACACCAACCCGGAGAATATCTATGCCAAGGCGTACTCCATGATTCCCGAGGACGCGCAGTGGCTCACCGGGGGAGCGGTCGCGGACGTCATCGTGCAGAGCGACCGCCTCGGGCATTATTATGATACGGCGGAAAAGCTCGTGCAGCTCGGAAAGGCGTATGTCTGCACCTGTGAGCAAGACACATTCAAGAAGCTGTTGAACGATGGGAAAGCGTGCCCCTGCCGTCATCTGGACGCGGGCGGGCAGCACACCCGCTTCGACAAGATGTTCAGCAGCTACAAGCCGGGAGAAGCGGTGCTCCGCCTCAAGACCGATCTCAGCCACCGGAATCCGGCGATGCGCGACTTTGCGCTGATGCGCATCAACGAGCACCCGCATCCGAGGCAGAAGAAGAAGCACCGCGTCTGGCCGCTGATGAACCTCGCGGTCGCCGTTGACGACAGGCTGCTCGGCGTCACCCATACTCTGCGCGCCAAGGACCATATCGACAACGAGAAGCGGCAGCGCTACATCTTTGACTGCTTCGGCTGGGAGATGCCGGTCGCATTGTACGTCGGCAGGATCAACTTCACGGACATGGACCTGAGCACTACGCAGACGAAGAAGCTGATCCTTGAGAAGAAATACAGGGGATGGGATGACATCCGGCTGCCGTTCCTGCCTGCGCTGCGGAGGCGCGGCTACACGCCTGATGCGTTCGTGAAGTATGCGGTGGACGTCGGCATCACGGAGACGGACAAGAAAGTCAGCAGGCAGGAGTTCTTCAAGGCCATCAACCACTTCAACAAGGAAGTGCTCGATCCGCAGGCCAACCGGTACTTTTTTGTTGCAAGCCCGAGGAAAATCACCATCAAGGGAGCCCCGGAACAGCGCGTCAGGCTGCACCTGCACCCCGATTTCCACGCGCGAGGCCACCGCGAGTTTCAGACAGGCGGGCAGTTCCTGATTGCGGAGCGTGATATCGACGCGCTCGGCGAAGGCAGGCTCCACCGCCTGATGGACTGCCTCAACTTCGAGAGGCGCGGCAGGAGTTTCGTGTTCCATTCACAGGAGCACGAGCGCTTCAAGGGTGCCGGGAACCGCGGGCTGATCATCCACTGGCTGCCAGCTGCAGAGCAGGCGGTGAACATCACCGTGCGCATGGAGGACGATTCGCTCGTGAAGGGCAAGGCCGAGCACCTGGTGGGGGGGCTGCACGAGGGCGCGGTCGTCCAGTTCGAGCGCTTCGGCTTCTGCCGGCTGGACAGGAAAAAGAAGACGGGGCTGGAGTTCTGGTTCTTGGAGCAGTAGGCAGAGCAACCAAAGCAATTGCCGGTAGAAGCTTGTCAGTGATGAGTTCTTCTGATATGCCCAACCATCGTGCAGCCGCAGCACAATGCTTATAAGCCACTGCCATCTCAACATTCTGAGAAGGGGTGATGGGGCGCTCCAAGATGAACGCTGGAGCTGCATCGAGATGGGCATGGTTACCCCAACTATTCCTCAAGAGACCTATAGCAAGTTACCAGAATACGCTTCCATCTTAGTAACAGGTTATAATAATGTTTTTGTTCCGAGCGGCAGTACTGATAAACCTTGGAAGCCATTAATGGCTGGAGACGCCTGCGGCCTTGCTGATCTTGTTGGTGAAAAGGAAACTGAGGTCGTGATGGTGTTTGGCCGTGCAACGTTTATCAATGTCGACCAAACTACACACCCTAGTGTTCATCTCCCGCCTGCAGGAGTTTCCGTTGTCATCGGATTTGCCAGTCAGATTAAAAAGGATGGTACCCTTCCAACAACAGTTGTTCGCTTTGCTGACCTCCTTGCCTATGTACCGCTTCAAAAAAAGAACTGCCAAGGTTGACTACCTCCCTTCCAGCCACTTCACCAGCAGCCATCATCAGGAACGGTCGGGATTTTTTCTATAATTGGTTCTCATCACAGGAAAGACCACTGGCGCAGCTCACCACCGCTCCACCCTCAGCCCCGGCACGCATGAGAAATGCTTGATGTTGCGCGTGACGATGGTCGCATTCGCTGCACGGCAGATGCCTGCAACAAGCTCATCAAAGAGGCCTATGGGGGTCCCCTTCCTTTTGAGGTCGTTGATGACATCAAGGGCGTGGCGCATCGCCTCAAAATCATAGGGAAGGATCCGGAGGCTTCTCAGGAAGCGTGCAGTGACCTCTGCGTTGTGTTTTGTTTCCATCGCTCCGCGGAGAACCTCGTGCGCATTGAAGACTGTGGTTGCGGTGGGCTCGTCCCTTGCCGTCAGCTCTCCGAGCTTGCCGAGCACCTCGGGGTTTTTCCGCAGGAGTGCAATGAGAAAATCACTGTCGAGTACGTTCATGGTGCCTGCGGAAATCCTGCTCAAGCTCGCGCCTGAAGTCCCTCATCGCCTGTTCGGCATTCTTTTCTTCACCCTTTTCTGCTGTCCAGGCCCCATAAAACTCCCTGAGCGGGGTGTGTGTTTCATGGAGCAGCCGCGTGAAGAGGCTGCTGAAGCTTTCTTTCCCCGTCTTCACCCTCAGGAGTTCCCGGTAGACTCCCGTCTTGATGGTTATCGTTTTAAATGCCATTGTTATGTTTAAACTGAACATATATTTAAATTTTACGAAATGCGCGCTGGGAATCAGAATTCCTTCCTCATCCTTTCCATCAGCCTTGCGTAAATACGGATCCTTTCGAGCGTCTGCGCAATCTTCCGCTCGGTGCCGGGCACGGAGTTCTCCTGATAAAATGACTCAATCTCGTCTGCAGTTTTCGCATCGGTGATGACGGCCAGCGAGTCCAGGGTCCTGTTCAGCAGCGGACTGCCTGCCCCATACTTGGCCGTAATCTCCTGCCAGTGTGCGCGCATCCACGGCCAGACGAGCCGTTTCCCATGCGGATTGCCGGCAACGGCGAAGATGGGCACGATCAGGTCCTGCGACCTCACTTCCGGAGAAAGCGCAAATGCGAGCGTCGTAAGGAGGAGCTTCTCATCCCGGAAGCCTGCGAGCGCGCCGAGGAAGCGCACTTTTTCTTCCGAGGTCAGTGCTTTGAAGTACAGGTCCGTCAGCACCGCGTGCGTCTCCGCGTTTCCCGTCCACGCCGCAAGCCCGTAGACTGCGCTTCGGATGTCGGGGTGCAGCGTGCCCGGATCCTTCCGATAGCGCTCAAAGCGTGCCTGCGCCTCCTGCAGGACAGCATCATCCCCAAGGCGCCCCAGCGCGCTGATCACGAACGGCCGGAAGAGCTTGTGGGTGCTCGGCTCATCGGCTGCTGCGTCCCACCTGAGCCGCGGAAAGACTTCCCGGAGGTAGGAAAGGCTGAATGCCGTGAGCTCCTTCCAGAACGGCTCGCCTGCGGAGAGGAGCCAGAGGAGGGAGATGTTTGCTGCCACATCAGCCGATGGGAGGTACTCGCTGTCGCGCGCATAGCCCCGGACGAACTCAAGATAGCGCCTGACGGGAAACGTCCCGGCGAGGCAGAAGGCGAACAGGTCGTGCTGGACGCCCCACCGGTCTGCCGCGCTGAGCTTCTTTGCTTCAATCAGCTCCTTCAGCCGCGCGAGCTGCTCATCGTCATAGGAGACTCGGTAGAACCCTTTCTGGCCGGCGTTGAGCTTGACGGGCGATGAAGAGGCCGCCAGCA
>CAYYLB010000083.1:2362-4131 GCA_964472345.1 uncultured Methanosarcinales archaeon | reverse complement strand
CCGCATCCGAGATCAAGCAGTGTGTCCGCGCCCCGCTCCCGCACGCTGAAGAGCCTGGCATAGCGCCGGATCTCCCAGCGGAACCGTAGCTTGCTGAAGTCCTCGTTCACCGAGTGCCAGCCCTGCCCGTAGTGGAAGTCCGGGCTCTTGTACTCATCGTCCCAGAAGGACTTCACGTTCCCGTAGCTGATGTGCTTGGCCGTTTCCGTCATGCTCATGTGCACCAACGGTGCTGTTCCCGCGATGCGGTTTTTATAAAGGTTTAGGTCACGGATGCTGGTGCTCGCCGCGCAAGGTCCGCATGCTTTCGCTGGCGACGCGCATGGCTTTTTTGTGCGCTTCCTCGCTTGCTGCGGTTACCGCGCCATAGGGCTTCCAAACCTTCCCGTCATAACAAAACTTCTTCTGCCTGAGATCAGTCATCTTCCCGCCAGCCACCCGGACAATCGCTTCCGGCGCGCAGGTGTCCCAGGGGCCTCCGACCGCTGTTTGATCTGCTCCGCGGAAGTCGATAGCCGCACTTGCCGCCCCCCCTGCCACGTCGCATATGTTAAAACCGAGCGCGCTGCCATACCTTATCCTGATGGAATCACCGAACTCTTCGCGTACCAAACGAGCAATATCATCTTCGTCAAACTTCCCAGCTTGTATGATAACATTATTTTCGTGGGTAACATTATTTTTGTGGGGGCGCATGATGGGCAGCTCAGAAGGGCCGCTCCATCTCCAGCCTCTCTTACCACTCATTACGTACGCCTTGCCATCGCAAGCATAATACATTATGGGCTTACCACGAACCTTGGGGTCCAGAACAAGCACAACCCCCAGGACCGGCTTTCTGCCCTTTGCCAAACCGATCATCACCGCATATGGCTCATGAGGATAGCCTGCCGTCCCATCGAGCGGGTCAACGTACCATTGCCGCGGCGCCTCTGGGTGGGGGTTCCTTGTCGTGTCCTCTTCGGCGACAATCCCATCGAGCCGAAAAGCTTTTTGCAGGCCTTCGCCGATCAGCTTTTGAGACTCTAGATCAGCATTGCGCACAGGCGTTCCATCCGCCTTCGTTGATGGTTTGGTGTCCCCTCGTGCCGCATAGCCCAACAGAACTCTACCCGCCTCTTCCGCAAGCTGCAGTGCCACTCTTAGCTCTTTCCCATAACCGCTCATGGGCAGGGCTTCGCCAGCTTGGCTTTATAAACATTTCTATTATTTAACCACTAAAAAGTGACTATTCACCCGCTATGATGGGCTGCGCCGCAGTCGCCTCAAGCAGCCGTGCACAGGCCGTAGGAGCCCATCCGCATTCGTTGGTGCTACAAGCAGAGGGCACGCCTTCACCCCTACTTCTTCCTCACCGCAAGACCCTGGAAGAACAGGATCCCCATCCAGAACGCATTCCCGAACGCCGCAAAGAACACAAGCGTATACAGCGGCCGGCCGAGGAGCGCAAAGACCAGGTTCAGCCAGTAGAAGACCGCGCCGCCATACAGGTAGCGGAGCCTGCTCCTCGTCGCGAGCGGCGATCCGTCAAGCAGCTGCGGCGTGTCGAGCTTGAACTTGAACTGGAGCAGGAACTGGAGGGGGAAGCAGAGCGCTGCGAAAGCGCCGATGACAAGAGACCAGTAATCATCCATCCCGATGCCCAGCGCCAGCAGGAAGAGAGGGAACATGACCGAGTCGAGCGTCGAGTCGAACCAGTGCCCGAACTCGCTCTTCATGTTGCCGCCGCGCGCCAGCTGGCCGTCCATGGAGTCGAGGCAGATGTAGAG
>CAYYLB010000083.1:846-2352 GCA_964472345.1 uncultured Methanosarcinales archaeon | reverse complement strand
CGTCGTCAGCAGCGCGCCGGCGAGCCGCAGCCCATACTCGGTGAGGCCGAACAGCCCCGGCAGGTGCCCGCTCACTGCCATGAAGAAGAGCGCCGCAAGCCCGACGATGACGTTCGCTCCCGTGATGTGATTTGGGACAAGCGGGGTGTACCGGTAGATGAGCTTCACGAGCGGCTGGAGCAGCCGGTTGAGGGGCTTGAGGAGCAGTTCCCTTGTTGCCAATGCCTTCACCTTGTCCCAACCTTCTCGTCTCATGCTTCTCGCCAGAGAGTGACGGGGGTGGCTTATTAAGGTTTTTAGATGATGCGCTGCAGGAGAGGCCCTTCTTTGATCTCCCCCTTCACTTTAGGTACGTCAAGCAGCTTCCCGTACCACTGCTTCCCAAAAGCGTGCAGAAAGTACAGCGCAAGTGCCCCGTACATGCCATGCTTAAGCTCATTTCTTTCCATTGAGGGGCGCAATGCGCTGATAAGTTGCTCAGGATTGTTTGGAAGCAGCCGGAGGTGCTCATTCTCCCATGCGTCGCGCGGGATGGTCAAATCTCCCTCAGCCATTTGGGCAAGGAGGCCTCGCGCAGCGAATTCTTTTTCCTGATCCGTTCCTTTAGCCTCCCGCTTGAAATTCCGGTAAAGTTCCATGGCTTGGGTATGGCACCGCACCACCCACTCAGGGGGGATTTTCAGCTGTGCGACATAGAAAAAATTGTTGGATGGTGCAGCGCTCCCGGGCTCCTGCCGGAACAGGCCTACAAACTGAGCAGTGTAACTTCCCGGCAACAGGCCAAGCTCCTCATGCGCTTCAGCAAGAACGGCGTCGGTGATGGGATCTATCCATAGGTTCCCTTTTGGGTAGCCCACACTCCCTACCGGAGCGGCAATCACCTGCCCGATGCTCTCGCTCCCCCCTCGCGTCCCGACGATGATGTTCTCTTCATCGGGCGAGAGCATGAAGCAGTAGATGCCCGTCTCGAGGTAGGAAAAGTTATTGAAGTTCCCTGCAGGTGGTTTGCGCTGCGCCTGAATCGTGAATGAGTCTATCTTGAAGCCGTCGAAGGATACGACGCCGCCCTCTGCGCGCAAGCAGTCCTCAAGCGAGCGCGCTGTCGCGAGACTCACTTCCCTCCACTCAAGAGGCGTGCCGGGGTTGATGTAAACTCCAGGACCATACCGCCCGCGCAGCATATCCCAGTTCGGCTCTTCCGCACCAAATGCTTGCGGGACGCCCGTCGCTTCGGCGAGGGGAAAAGAATCGTGAAGCCTGACCTCAAGCCTCGGCGGTTCATTCCAGTGGGCAAGGAGCGTATTGACCATGGGCAGATGAGCATTATTCCGGCTTATAAAGCTTTCTAATGTTATCACTTAAAAGAAGTAATTTTACTGCGGGTTGGCAGAAGCCAGGGCAGCATAGAACTTCAGCATCTGCGCGACGACGCGCTCCTTGCCGTAGCGTGCGGCAACCATTTTCCGCGTAGAAGATGCCGCTTTCTTCCGCTCTGTGCGCCGCGCA
>CAYYLB010000083.1:0-836 GCA_964472345.1 uncultured Methanosarcinales archaeon | reverse complement strand
ATCGCCTCCCGCAGCTGTCCGGCATTTCCCGGCTCGACAAGGATTCCTGCCTTCGGAGGGATGGTCTCGGCAATGGCCCCTGCTGCAGAGCCGACCACCGGCACGCCTGCAGCCAGCGCTTCAATCGCGATCCTCCCGAACGGCTCCGGCCAGAGCGACGGAAAAGCCACGAGATCGGCACGTGCATAGATTTGGGGAACCTGCTCATAGGGCACCGGCGCATAGATTTCCGCATCAAGCTCATGCTCCGCAATGAACGCGAGCAGCTGCTCCCGCAAAGGCCCGTCGCCGTACAATTCGATGCGGCAATCAAGACCAACAGCCGCCTCTAAAAGCACCTGCGGCCCTTTGTGCTCCGCAAGCGCCCCAAGATAAACGACGACGGGCTTCCTGTTTGGTGCCATGCTCCTCAACAGCGGCCTCCGGAACGCGGCGATATCAATGAAATTCGGCACCACGGCGCTTTCCAGCCCATCATTTTTTTTCAGGACGTCGTGCACGAACCGGCTGACGGCGATTAGGCTCACGAACCGGAGGTTCCTTTCAAGCTGCACAAAGCGTGAATAGCTCCCAAACCAGAAGAGGGGGTTGTACTTCAGATAAAAACGGTTTCTCGTTTTTCCGATTTCATCCGAATAGAGCAGACAGGAAACAAACCGCCCAAACGGCCATCGAGCCGCATCTGCTTTCTTCCCGCACAAAAAGTCTCCTTTGGGGCACAGTGCAATATAACTTTCAATAGTTGATACAAGAGGAATGGATATCAGCTTCCGTAGCCGCTCAGCACACCCTAAGCTGCTTCCGATAAGATGGACAACATCAAACTGCCGCTCTCT
>CAYYLB010000082.1:0-4280 GCA_964472345.1 uncultured Methanosarcinales archaeon | reverse complement strand
CATCCAGGGCGGCGTGCTTGCAGGCGAGGTGAAGGACGTCCTCCTGCTCGACGTCACGCCGCTGTCGCTGGGAATCGAAACGCTCGGCGGCGTTTTTACAAAGCTTATTGAGCGCAACACGACCATCCCGACCAAGAAGTCGCAAATCTTCTCGACTGCGGCGGACAGCCAGCCTGCGGTGACGATCCGCGTCGGGCAGGGCGAGCGTCCCATGTTCGCGGACACCAAGCTGCTCGGCCAGTTCGACCTGGTTGGCATTCCGCCTGCTCCGCGGGGGATGCCGCAGATCGAGGTGACGTTTGACATTGACGCCAACGGCATCCTCCACGTGACCGCCAAAGACAAGGGCACGGGAAAAGAGCAGAGCATCCGCATCACCGCGCCCAACAAGCTCAGCGAGGACGAGGTCGAGAAGATGCGCAAGCAGGCTGAGGAGCACGCCGAGGAGGACACCAAGCGTAAGGAGAAAGTCGAGACGCTCAACCTTGCGGACACGACGCTCTACCAGACGCGCAAGACGCTCGAGGAGTTCAAGGACAAGATTGACGCGAAGGTGAAGGAGAAGATCGAGGAGAAGCTCAAGGAGCTCGAGGAAGCCAAGAAGAAAGAAGACGTTGGTGCCATGAAGGGAGCAATGGAAGCCCTGAACAGGGAAGTCATGCAGATCGGCGCGAAGCTGTACCAGCAGGCAGGAGCCGGAGCGCAAGGCGGAGAGGGCGCTGCCGGCGGAGCCGCGGGAGGCGACGGCGAAGGCGCGGAAAGCGCCGGCAGCGGCGAAAAGGTCGTTGACGCGGAGTTTGAGGAGAAGGGCGGCGGTGAAGAGAAGCGTGAAAAGAAGGGAAAGAGATGAATCTCCCGTCGGTGGAGGAGTGCGATCAGCTCTTCGCCAAGTACCACGTCCCGAAGAACATCCACGGGCACTGCGTCGCGGTCAGCAGGCTTGCGGTACGGATCGCCGGGCAGTTAAAGGCGCGCGGCATCGCGATCGACGTCGGGCTGGTCCGCATCGGCGGCTTGCTGCACGACTGGATGAAGGCAGCGACATTGGAGAAGCTCGGCGCGTCGAAGCAGTTTCCCTATGAGCCGGCGGCAGAGGAGCTTGCGTCGTGGAAGGAGCTGCGTGCGCGGTTTGCAGGGAAGCACGAGAGTGAAATAGCATACGAACTGCTGCGGGAGCGCTACCCGGAGCTTGCCGCGTTCATCCGGAGCGAAGGCGCGCTGTCCCATGAGCTGCCCGATCATCGCGGCTGGGAGGAGAAGGTCGTGCATTACGCCGACTGGCGCGTGCTCGGGACGAAGGTGATCCCCCTCGAGGAGCGCATGGCAGATTTCTTCAAGCGGTATTACAAAAAGATCGTCGGCGACGGCGGAATGGAGCGCTGGAAGCAGGTCGTCGCGGCAGAGGAGCAGGCGGAGCGGGAGATCTGCGGTGTGCTTGGCGTTGCGCCGGAGGAGCTGTGATGGACCGCAACACGGCCATTACCATCGAATCATATAATGCCACGGTCGACAGCTACCGCGATAGGACCTCATCCCTTGATGTTCTTGGCATTTTTGAGAAGCATTTCACCATCCCGCCGCATGCAAAGGTTTTAGATGCCGGCTGTGCGTTTGGAAGGGATGTCCGGCTTCTTCATGGCCGCGGCTTTTCGGTCGTTGGCGTCGATTTGGCTGAAAAGATGATTGAAGAAGCAAAAAAGCGTGTCCCCGGTGCTGAGTTTTTCGTTGCTGATGTCCGGGATTTGCCGTTTGAAGCGGATACGTTCGATGTTATTCTGTGTAATGCGGTGATTATGCATGTAGAGAAAAAATCGGCCGGAAAAGCGCTGCAGGAGTTTCATCGCGTGCTGAAGCCGGGCGGAACGCTGCTTCTCTGCAATAAAAAAGGAACTGGTGAGGGACTTACGCCCGATCCGGAACTGAAGGTTGAACGCTACACCTCGTTCTTCACGCTTCCTGAGATGTCAAGCCTTTTAAAAGCAAGCGGGTTTGCGGTGCGCGTTGCATGGGTCCAGGAAGACCTCCGTCGCAACGGGGTGCAATGGGTACATCACATCGCGGAGAAGCAAGCGTGAAATCCTACTCGATGTCCGAATGGCTGCAGGGTGTGAAGCAGATTGCCCCCCAGCGCAGCTCAAGGCTCCAGGATGCCATCGGGCAGGACCTCTCGAAGTGGGGGCGGCTGCAGAAGCTCCACGAGCAGATCGGCCTTCCGATTGAACAGAAGAGTGACTTCAGCGTTCAGGACTTCCTCGAGGCATCGGCGCCGCTGCAGGAGTTCTTCAGGAAGAGCGCGGCCAGCAGGTACTCCATCAAAGCGGAGCCGAAAAAGGAGTTTGAGCAGACGCTCTTCCGCATCAGGAAGCATGGCATCAGCAAGGAAGAGTGCTACGCGCTGGTCAGCAGCCTGACGGGCCCCGGGCGCTTTCGTGTCGTGACCGTGTGGCCCCAGTTCGAAACGGAAGTCGGAGGCATCATGCTGGTCGGGGAGGGAGGGATTCTCATGGAGCTCACGAGAGGGCCGCACCATACGCTGACGCAGGGAACGGACGATTCAGAGATTGTGCGGTGCTCTCTCGATTTCTCGACACGGAAGCTGGACGTCGGCAGCGCCTTCCGGCAGGTCGCCGAGCAGGCGATCCAGCAGGTGAGAACGTCTCCACCGTGCGAATTTCCCTCGGCACAGGGCCTCGTCAAGGGGTATTTTGAGTTCCTGTACGCCCCGCAGCAGGGCTTTGTGTTCATTGATTTTAATACAACGCCGGTCATGAACAGCGTACCGTGGCCGCTCCCTTCGCCAAAAGAAGGGGAATCGATCAGGGGGATTCCTGCCAGTCCCGGCATCGTGCAAGGCAAGGTGAGGGTGATCACGGGGACAGCAGACCTCCACAAGGTGGGAACAGCGGATGTCATCGTGACGGCAATGACCGACCCATCGTATCTCCCGGCTATGGCGAAAGCGCAGGGGATTATCACGGACCATGGGGGGATGCTCTGCCACGCGGCGATTGTCGCGCGGGAGCTCCAAAAGCCGTGCATCGTGGGCACGAAAGTCGCGACACAAGCTTTAAAAGACGGGGAGTTCGTCGAGCTCAACGCAACCGCGGGCACCGTTCATGTGATCCGCCGCAACGAACAATGAAGACCAGACCAAAAGCCATCATCTTCGACTATGACGGCGTGCTGGTGGACTCCCTCGCGGTCGGCGTTGAGGCATACAAGGAGATCGCCAAGCGGCTTGGCATCACGGGGTTCAGCTCTGAGGAGGAGTTCAAGCACGCGCACATCAGGCCGTATCACGAGATCTATCGGGAGTGGAAGCTTGCTCCGCGGGAAATTGCAGCAGCAGAAAAAATCTATTATGAAGTCAAGAGGAAGCGAAAGGGGGAGATCACCCTTGTCCCCGGCATCAAAGGGGTGCTGGAGAAGCTTGCACGCTCCTGCCGGCTTGCCGTCGCGTCGGGAATGAGCAAGGAATTCATCGAAGAGCGGCTCAGGAGCCTCGGCGTCCGGCAGCACTTCGCGTGTGTTGTTGGGATGGAGGACGGCAGGAAGTCCGAGAGCCTGAGCATCGCGCTGCAGCGGCTCAGCGTCAGCCCGGAAGAGGCTCTCTTCGTCGGCGACATGGTCCAGGACATCATGATCGGCAGGGCTGCGCAGGTGAAGACAGTAATCCTCTGCAGCCACAGCTGGAACCACAAGGAGGCGCTGCAGGACGCGCAGCCCGATGTGTTCATCGAAAGGCCCGAACAGCTCCTTGAGGTGCTCGCATGACCAAAGACTACTACAAGACTCTCGGCGTTTCGCGCGGCGCGGGCAAGGAAGAGATCAAGAAAGCCTACAAGAAGCTCGCCAAGCAGTACCATCCCGACCTCAACAAGAGCCCGGATGCGGAGCAGAAGTTCAAGGAGATCAACGAGGCCGTTTCCGTTTTGGCGGACGACGAGAAGCGCGCGCACTACGACCAGTTCGGGACGGCGGACGGTGCCGGGACGCAGCAGGGCTTTGACTTCACCGACTTCATGCGGGGCTTCGACTTCGGCCAGTTCGGCGGAGGCTTTGACGACATCTTCGAGCGCTTCTTCGGCGGCGGTGGAAGAAGGCGGCAGCAGCGGCGGCGCGGCGCCGACCTCATGCAGGAGCTGGAAGTGCCGCTTGAGGATGCCGCGGAAGGGGCGACGAGAACGGTGCTCGTGAACAAGCTCGAGCGCTGTGCTGCGTGCGATGGCCGCGGCGGCGATCGCGAGCCATGCAGGACATGCAACGGGCATGGGGTGCAG
>CAYYLB010000081.1:0-4583 GCA_964472345.1 uncultured Methanosarcinales archaeon | reverse complement strand
AAGCGTTACCTTTAAGAGCCGCACCAGCTTCTTCTCATGCCAAAGAGGATGAACCGAGCGATACCAGGGGAAAAAAGCAAGCGCCTGCTCAGAAGAAAAGAGCACGCCATCTCGCGGGGAGTTGACATGCTCACCCCTTTGTTCATCTCCCGTGCCAAAGGAGCACGACTGATCGACGTCGATGGGAATTCCTATATTGACTTCTCGGGGGGAATCGGGGCGACGAACAGCGGCCACGGGAATCCAGAAATCACTGCTGCGATAAAAGAGCAGGCAGGCCGCTTTCTCCATACCTGCTTTACCGTCGCCGGTTACGAGCACTATGTCGCGCTGTGCGAGCGGCTCAACAGGCTTGTGAAGACCGGGGCCCGCAACAAAAGCGCGCTGTTCAACTCAGGTGCGGAAGCGGTCGAAAACGCCGTCAAGATTGCACGCCGCTCTACCGGAAGGCCGGCGGTCGTTTCATTCGAATACGGCTTTCACGGCCGGACGCTGCTCGCGCTGAGCCTCACGGGCAGGCTCAAGCCCTACAAGGAAGGCTTCGGCCCATTCGCCCCCGAAACCTACAAGCTTGAATATCCCTATGTCTACCGCAAGCCGGCATCCTGCCAGACCGAAGCTGAGTACATCGATCAGCTCCTCAGCCACATCGAAGGAGACTTCTTCAAGGGGATCGTCGCGCCGGAAAACATCGCTGCGGTCGTCATGGAGCTTGTCGTTGGGGAAGGTGGCTTCATCGTTGCCCCGAAACGGTATGTCCGCAGCCTTGCCAGGCTTTGCAGGCAGCATGGCATTTTGCTTATCATCGATGAAGTGCAGACCGGGTTTGCGCGCACGGGCAGGATGTTCGCGTATGAGCATTACGGCATCAGGCCTGATCTTATCGTCACGGCAAAATCCCTTTCCAATGGGATGCCGCTGAGCGCAGTCACGGGGAAGAAAGCCATCATGGACAGTGTTCAGCCAGGCGGATTGGGCGGCACCTTCTCCGGAAATCCGGTGAGTTGCGCTGCGGCCCTTGCTGCAATCGATTTCATAAGGAAGAAAAATCTTGCTCACCGCGCCCAGCGCATCGGTTTGCGGGTCATGCGCCACTTCCGCGGCCTGCAGCAGGCTGTCGAGCAGGCCGGCGATGCCCGCGGGCTGGGTGCGATGTGCGCTCTCGAGCTCGTGAAAGACAAGCGCACGAAGCAGCCTGACGAAGGGCTGGCAAGAGCCACCGTCCGCTACGCCTATCAGAACGGTCTGCTCCTGCTTAATGCGGGTCTGCTCGGCAACGCTCTCCGCACATTGATGCCCCTGACCATCACCAGCGAGGATCTGGACAGCGGGCTTGCTCTCATTGGGCAGTCAATCAATGAGGCTATCCGAAGGAGGTGAAGCTATGGCACTGCGCTATAAGAACCCCATTGGAGGGAAATGGCTCGCGCCGCTCAGCGGCGGCTATTACCCGGTGCATAATCCGTTCAATCAGGCGCTCATTGCGCACGTTCCGGAGGGAAATGCCGAAGATGCGAAGCGTGCGGTAGAGGCTGCCCGGGACGCGTTTGATGCGGGCAGCTGGTCAGCAAAACCACCTTCAGAGCGAGCCGCCGTCTTATGGAAGCTCTCTGATATTGTGGAGCGGAACGCAGCCCGCCTTGCGAGGCTCGAAAGCATGAACCAGGGCAAGACGATCAAGTACGCCCGTGATTCTGATCTGCCGTTCATTATCGATAACCTGCGCTTTTTCGCCGGCGCCGCGCGGATGCTGGAAGGCAAGGCCGCAGCCGAGTACTCGGGCCTTGGCACGAGCATGATCCGCCGGGAGCCCATCGGCGTCGTCGCAGGGATCGTCCCCTGGAACTATCCGCTGTACATTGCCGTCTGGAAAATCGCCCCGGCACTTGCAGCAGGAAACACGCTCGTCATCAAGCCGGCGTCCGCCACCCCTCTCACGCTGCTTGAGTTTGCCAGGCTCGCAGAGAAGGCAGGTCTCCCTGCAGGCACCTTGAACGTCGTAACAGGGCCCGGTGAAACTGTCGGCGCAGAGCTCGCCTCAAGCGCGGAGGTCGACATGATTTCCGTCACCGGCGACACCGCCACGGGCAAAAAGATCATGCAGCTCGCTTCATCAAACGTCAAGAAAGTGCACCTTGAGTTGGGCGGGAAAGCCCCGTTGATCGTGCTGCCTGATGCGGATATCGAGATGGCTGCGCAAGGCGCGGTCGTCGGCGGGTACTGGAATGCGGGACAAGACTGCACCGCCGTCACGCGCGTGATTGTCATGAAGCAGCTCCACGACAGGCTCGCCAGCGCCATGGCCTCCCGCGCGAAAAGATTCCGCCTCGGCAACCCGCTGCACGAAACAACCGATATGGGCCCTCTCGTGAGCGAGCGGCAGCGCACGCGCGTTGAAGGATATATCCAGTCCGGGCTTGATGACGGCGCCCGCATAGTCACCGGCGGCTCGCGTCCCAGGAGCGTGCGCTGCCGCAATGGATTCTTCCTTGAGCCGACCATCATGACTAATGTTGAGCAGGACATGAAAGTCTGCCGCGACGAGATCTTTGGCCCCGTCATCACTGTCATCAAAGTCAATTCGGTGCGCGAAGCCATCGAAAAGGCAAACGACGTTGACTATGGCCTTGCTGCAAGTGTCTACGGGACAAACATCCGTGACTGCATCGACGCTGCGAAGAGGCTCGACTTCGGCACCGTCTGGATCAATGAGCATGGCGTCCTGGCCAGCGAAATGCCGCACGGCGGCTTCAGGCAGTCGGGCTTCGGCAAAGACCTTTCCCTTTACTCATTTGAAGAGTACACGCGCCTGAAGCATGTCTACATCGACATGACGGGCAAGGCGCGAAGGCCTTGGCACTACACCGTCTATGGGGGCAGCTCACGGTGAGGCGCTTCACGCATCCCGCAAAACAGCCACCGGCAAAACAGCTGGTGCTCAGGCGCTCGGAGCAGCTCTTTGCGGAGGCGCTGAGCTACCTGCCTGCAGGCGTCAGCTCCAATGCACGGCTGTGGCAGCGCCTCTGCAAGATTGGCATTCCCTGCTCGATTTACATCGCCCGGGCAAAAGGCAGCCACATCTGGGATGTTGATGGGAACAGGTATATTGATTACCGCCTCGGCTTCGGCCCGGTGATCCTCGGCCATAGCTACCCTGCGGTCCAGCAGAAGCTCCACGAAGCGGAGAAGAAAGGCACGGTCTACGCATTAAGCAACGAAAAGGAGATCCGAGCAGCGAAGCTGATCCGGAGCATGGTCCCTTCCGCGGAAATGGTCCGCTTCTCGAATTCGGGGACGGAAGCGACCATGCATGCGCTTCGCGTCGCGCGGGCATTCACAAGAAAGGAGCGGATCCTCAAGTTTGAAGGCCATTATCACGGCGCGCATGATTATGTGCTGTTTTCAACCGACGCGCCGTTTGACAAGCTCAGGGGAAGCGGATCAGCGATTCCCATGTCCCAGGGGATTCCGAAGGCGATCCGGCGCCTCGTCACGGTTGCGCGATGGAATGACTTCTCCGGCGTCGAGAAGCTGATCAGGAAGCAGCACCAGCAGCTCGCCGCAGTCATCTGCGAGCCGGTGATGGGCAATGCAGGTGTCATCCCTCCTGCCCCCGGCTTCCTGAAGCACCTCCGGCAACTATGCAGCCGCTACAACATCGCGCTTATCTTCGATGAAGTCAAGACTGGCTTTCGTCTTGCCGATGGCGGCGCGCAGCAGCTCTTTCATGTCACACCGGATCTCAGCACATTCTCGAAGTCCTTGGGCAATGGCTATCCGGTTGCCTGCATCGCCGGAAAAAAAGAGGTTATGGATGTCATCGGTCCGCACAAGGTGGTGCACGGCGGGACATTTTCAAGCAACCCGCTGTCGATGTCTGCGGTTATCGCGACGCTTGGGGAGCTCAGACGGAAAGGAGTCATCAGCCAGATGCAGCGCTATGGGAAATTGCTCATCCGAGGGTTTGCGGATTGCATCGAAGACAGGAACGTCGACGCCATGATACAGGGCTATGCAACCATGTTCCAGTTTTTCTTTACCCGCAAGGAAGTGCACGAGTACCGCGATATCCGGCATTGCGATCTCGCTGTCTACGCGGATCTGCACCTCGAGCTGCTCAGGCGCGGCATCATGTTCGATGAGGACAATGAAGAGCCCATCTTTACCTGCTACTCACACACCAAAGAGGACCTTCGGAAGACGCTCGAGGCGTTTGATCAGGCGACGAAACTGGTGTTCAAGAAGAAATGAGTGCTGCCTATGGAAAAAATTGTCGTGCTGGGCGGGACAGGGAACATCGGGCGCTGGGTTGTGCGTGATCTTTTCGATTCCTGTGCAACCTGCGAGATCGTGATCGCTGCGCACGACGGGAAAAAAGCGTCCACGTACGCCCGGAGCTTCAGGAGCAGGCGCGTCCGCAGCGCTGCCATCGATGTCACGGACATCAGCGGCACGGCGCGCATGCTGAAAGGCGCGGCCGTCGCCATCAACTGCACCACCTATTACCATAATCTGGAGGTGATGCGCGCCTGCCTCGAGGCGAACGTGCACTACCTTGATCTCGGCGGGCTGTTCCACATGAC
>CAYYLB010000080.1:0-4681 GCA_964472345.1 uncultured Methanosarcinales archaeon | reverse complement strand
TATGGCAGAAGCAATCATGGAACACATGCACAAAGATATAGAGTCTTTAAAGCGGGATGTGGCAATCATTAAGCAGATACTCTCAGAAGAAGGAGAGCTCACACAAAATGCAAAGCAGCGCCTGGAGAATGCACGCAAAACACCAATTTCACAGTATGTTAAGTTGTGAATCTTATGTGGGAAGTTCTTCTGTCTCCGGATGCCCAAAACTTCTTGGATAAGAAAGATAAGCAGACTGCCCAAAGGCTACGAAAAGGGCTAGAAAAGTTAAAAGGAGAGAACCCTTTCCATTATCTTGAGCATTATGAAAGCAAAGATTATTACAAATACCGGATGGGGGATTATCGTGCTTTGGTTGATGCTGATTTTGCGAACAAGATGATTATTGTCCGCGTGATAGACCATAGGGGGACAATATACAAAAGATAATACCATCTAACAAAACTATATTTTTACTGCAAACAAAAAACTATATAAACCGCGCCTCTTTGGCTTGGAAGCCATGCGAGGGGATATGCGTCCATGACGAAGATTACCAAGCTCGTGATCCACGGCTTCAAGAGCTTCGCCAACCGCACGGAGTTCGTCTTTGGGGACAACTTTAACTGCGTTCTGGGCCCCAACGGATCGGGTAAGAGTAACGTCCTCGACGCGCTCTGCTTCGTCCTGGGCCGGATGGGCAGCAAGAGCCTCCGCGCCGAGAAGAGCGCCAACCTGATCTTCAACGGCGGCAAGAAGAAGAAGGCCGCGGACAAGGGGGAGGTGCACATCTCGTTCGACAACACGAGCAAGGTCTTCCCGGTCGAGGAGCCGGAAGTGAAGCTCAGCCGCATCATCAGGAAGAACGGCCAGAGCACCTACCGGATTAACGGCAGGACGCGCACGCGGAACGAGGTCGTCGAGCTGCTCAGCGCGGCGCGCATCGACCCGGACGGCTATAATATAATCCTTCAGGGCGATATCACGCGCTTCATCGAGATGTCGCCCCTCGAGCGGAGGCAGCTTGTGGAGGAGATCAGCGGCGTTTCCGTCTACGAGGAGCGGAAGCACAAGGCGCTGCTCGAGCTCGAGAAGGTCGGGAAGAAGCTGGAGGAGGCGGAGATTGTGCTGAATGAGCGCAAGACCCATCTGCGCGAGCTGAAGAAGGACCGCGACCAGGCGCTGAAATTCAGGGAGCTCCAGCAGCATATCGAATCGAACAAGGCAAGCTACATCACCTTGCAGATGGAGAAGAAGATCGCCGTCAGGGACAGGCTTGAGCAGGAAGCCGCGCAGCTGCGCGAGAAGCTCCAGAAGCTCGAGCAGCAGATCCAAGGCGGAAGGCAGCTGATCGAGCAGAAAAAAGAAGATGCAGGCCGCATCAACACCGAGATCGAGCAGAAGGGCGAGGTCGAGCAGGTCAAGCTGAACAAGTCGATTGAGAACCGGCGCGTCCAGCTCGAAAAGCAGAAGAACCGCGTGGAGATGATCAAGGACGCGCTCGCCAAGATCAAGGCGCGCAAGCAGTCCCTTGGCAAGGACCATCACGATATCGGGAGAAACATCACTGAGCTCGAGGAAAAGAAGCAGCAGCTCCTCAGGCGCAGGCAGGAAAAGGAGCGCGAGCTTGAGCAGCTCGAGCAGAGGATAGCTCTCTTCAAGAAGAAGAACAAGATCGGGGACGTGGGCGGCGTTGAGCGCGAGATCGAGGAGCTCGAGAAATCCATGGAGCGCAAGCAGGAGGAGATGCACCAGCTCCGCGAGAAGCAGCAGGAATTGCTGCGCCAGAAAGACCGGTTGGAGTACCAGATCCAGACGCTCGACGAGCGCGCCAGGAAAGTTGCGTCCGTTGCGAAGGAAAACCGGCAGCAGCTTGACGAGCTGAAGCAGAAAAGGGCAAGATTCATCACGCTCACGAACGACCTCAACGCCGCGCTCGATGCTGACACGAAATACGCCGGGCAGCTCGGGGAAAGCCGCAAGCAGCTCCACGCGCAGCAGGAAGAGCAGGCGAGGCTTCAGGCGCGCCAGGCTGGAGCAGAGGAGCGTGTCACCAGCAGCATCGCCATGAAGAAGATTCTTGCGCTCAAGAGATCAGGCGTCTACGGGACCGTGGCGAAGCTCGGCCATGGGGAAGGCAAATACGCGCTCGCGCTCGAGATCGCTGCCGGCTCCCGCCTGCACAGCATCGTCGTTGAAGACGAGAAGGTCGCCGCCGAATGCATCAGGTACCTGAAAGACAACAAGTTTGGCGTCGCCACATTCATCCCCTTGAGCAGGATCAAGGCACCTGCCATGCGCGACGACGTCAAGCCCCTTGCCAAGGAGCGCGGTGTCCATGGCTTTGCGGTCGATCTCATCAGTTTTGACGAGCGGTTCGCTCCCGCATTCAGGCACGTTTTTGCGGATACGCTCGTGGTCGATGACCTCAGCGTCGCGCGGCGCATCGGCATCGGGAAAGCGCGCATGGTGACGCTCGATGGCGACTTGGCGGAGCAGAGCGGCGTCATGCGCGGAGGCTATCACACAAAGCGCGTCCCGGCGTTCGCGGAGAGCAGCGTGGCTCAGCAGCTTCAGTCGGTCGAGAAGCAGCTTGCCATGCTCCGGGCGGCAATCGCTGACATCACCGGGAGAAAAGAGCTCAACGAGGAGCGCCTCCCCCTGCTGCGCAAGGAAAAGCTCGCGCTTGAAGGCGAGCTCGCGCGGCTCGAGAAAACCCTGCACGTTGGCGTTGGCGATCTTGATGCGACGATGCAGGAGAAGGAGCAGCTCGCCAAGGGGCTCGCGGAGGTGGAGAAGCAGCTGCGCGATGCTGCGGAGCGCGTGCAGGCCGGGAATCACGATCTCGCTGCCGCAAAGACGAAGAAGGAGCAGCTCAAGCTCACCATGACGCAGCTCCGCAATCCACGTCTGCTTGCCGAGCTCGGCGCATTCGAGGAAGCGCGCCAGGCCGTCCGCGAGACCGCGCTCGAGATCAAGGGCGAGACTGATACGCTTGACCGGCAGGTCGCGACGGTGCTGAGGCCCGAGCAGGAGCGCATTGGTGCGCTGGTGAAGGGCCATACCAAAGAAGAGGCTCAGTTCGCCGCCGAGCTGCAGCAGCTCCAGCAGGAGATCGGGACAGGTGATCGGGAGCTGCAGGAGCAGGAAAAAGCGCTGCGTACGTTCATGAGCGCGTATCGTGATTTGTTCACCAGGCGCGATCGCCTTGCTGCCGAAACCAGCGGGCTCGAGAGCCGGATTGATGCCCACCGCGAGCAGAGCAGGAAGATGGAGATCGAGATCAACACGATAAGCCTGAAGCTCGCAAGCGTCAAGTCCGAGCTCGCCGGCCTTGAGACGCAGTTCGAACCGGTCAGGAATGGCAGGATCCTGCGCGGGAAGGGCGAGGACGAGTTGAAGCTCGAGATTGCGAAATTTGAGCGGATGCTTGCCAGCATGAGCGCCGTGAACATGAAGGCGCTGGAGATTTATGAGCAGGTCGAGGCCGAGTACCAGAAGCTGCTCGAGAAGCGTGAGACGCTGCTGAAGGAGAAGACCGGCGTCGTCGGGCTGATGGATGAAATCGAAGGCAAGAAGAAGGAGCAGTTCTCAAGGACATTCAAGGAGATCAATGAGAATTTCCAGCGGAAGTTTGCCTTGCTGAGCAGGAAAGGCAATGCCTATCTGCAGCTCGATGTCCCTGAGAAGCCGTTCGACGGCGGCCTGAACGTCAAGGTGCGGCTCATCGGCCAGCGCTACCTGGATATCAAGAGCCTGAGCGGGGGGGAGAAGACGATGACGGCGCTGGCGTTCATCTTCGCGATCCAGGAGCACCAGCCCCACAGCTTCTACGTGCTTGACGAGGTTGACGCGGCATTGGACAAGCACAACAGCGAGAAGCTTGCCAAGCTCATACGGGAGTACTGCCGCCGCGCCCAATACCTCATCATAAGCCACAACGACGCGCTCATCACCGAGGCGGACACGCTCTACGGCGTCTCGATGGACGAGTTCGGCGTGAGCAAGGTCGTGAGTTTGAAGGTGTAGTTTTTTTTGTATTTGTTTAGCACCCTAAGGTCGAAATTCCTTCGACGCAAATCATCGGGGGCGTCGCGGGGGGACGCCCCATACGGGGACGCAGCCCCGTCGATGATATGAGCATGAATTTCGAAGGTGCTAAACAAATACGTTTTTTTTCTTTCAGAAGCTCGGCTACATCGGTACAACAGTGATCTTTTCGTCTTTCTGCGCCCTGAGAAATAAAGGGTCACTCGTTGGAATTGCTACGAATCCAGTTTCAATTGCAGTTGTGATTATCACTGCATCAAAGTTTGTGAGGTTGTAGGTGTAACTTATGTTGCCTGCCTTTTTTGCGAGTTCGGTCGTCAGGGGCAGAATCGTGATCCTGCTGGAGCGTTCGAATGCAGAGATTAACTCGTCCGCTTCCTTCTGCATGCCTTTTTTTGCATATTGTTTTTTAAGCTCTACCAGAACAGCTGTCGGGACAATCAGGCGGCTTTTTCCCTGCGTGATGTCCTCCCAGAGGCGTGCAGCTTTTTCACTCCCTTCACTCAAGCGCATGAAAAAAGAAGTATCTGCCGTGCAATTCATTCTTTTTGCCTCTCTTTGAGGATGGCCTGCCAATCTTTTTCTGTGAATCTTGCCTTTTTGAGAAGTTCAAGTATCCTCGCTTCTGGCGGGTTTTCTTCTTTCTCCACTT
>CAYYLB010000079.1:2570-4719 GCA_964472345.1 uncultured Methanosarcinales archaeon | reverse complement strand
ATGAAGATGATGACGAGGATCTTTTCATTGAAGTCTGCGAGCGAATAGCTTTTGCCGTCAACATTCTTCAGCGAGAAGCCAGGAGCAGCGTCGCCGGGGTTCAGCGTGGTTGCGGCGGAGCGGAGGAGGACCATAGGACAGAATTAACAGGAGGGAGCATAAATACCTTCCTCTTTATGAGGTAGTGGAGAAAGCTCACGAAGGGCTTGCGGAACGGAAGCAGCGCGCTGCTGGTAGCACTCGATGACTCTTTCAAACAAAGGGGAAAAGCGGTAGTGTGCCCTTCGCTCTGCAATCTGGCGCATCGCTTCAACAAAATGAGGGAGCCTGGCTACCACAAGCACATCGACGTCGGGCCAGCCCATCTCTTCGCCGTAGGTATAGCGAACAACGACAGTCCCCTGTTGCAGCACGTCGGCAAACTTGTTGGCAAGGGCTACTTCCCTCATGAGTCCCACCGCCCCGCTCAGGTCACGCAAGACGCCGTGTTTGGTTGTGTAATCCGGAAAATAATCCATCATCCGTTGGGAATAGCCACGGTCGCCCGCCCGTGTCATCGCCCGGAGAGGTATCCCATGCCGCCGCGCTTCCATCATACGGGACAGAAGATCGATTTCTTTTGGGGGGAGATTGGCGAAGCGGCGGATATCCCCCAGCGCAACCCTGAGTTCTTCCTCGGAGAATCCGATGTTGAGGACGAAGTCATACAAATCGGGGACTCTAGGGATAGGGTTATCGAAGGGCCGTGCAGCGCCGCTTGCGACAACAACCGCATCGTCAAGTGAGTTCCAGAGGTAGTCCCGGTTTCGCTCGACCTGGTGCGGGAGCTTTCCTTCCTCCAGCTCCCTTGTGTTTTTTACTTCGATGCAGGCAAGAAACCCGAAGTCGACTGCATCCCCTAACTTGAAATCTGACCCACGTGCAACACGAAGAGCAGTATGGCGCCGCGTTTCTACCACCCCTCCCGTCGCTGCATGGGGAAGGAATGGCAAAAACATATATAAGCATTTACTGGCAGAAACCTATATATAAAACACTATAGGTGACCCCAGCACGATGACAAAAACCACTGCCGCCTCAAGAGGCACCGGCGCCGCAAAGACCATCGACATCTACGGCCTCGGCAACGCGCTCGTCGATTTCCTCGTGGAGGTTGATGACGCGCTGCTCAAGGAGCTGAACCTTACCAAAGGGCGCTTCCACCTGACCGATGCAGCGCACTCCCGGAAGATCCTCGAGCGCATCAAATACGCCAGCGTGCGCATCGCGGCCGGAGGCAGCGCGGCAAATGCCACTGCCATGGCCGCTCTGCTGGGGGCGAAAACGGCCTTCTGCGGCAAGCTCGGGGATGACGAGTACGGCCATCTCTACGAGCAGGAGACGCTCGCCGCGGGGGCCATCTCAAAACTCAGCACAAGCAAGGAGCTGACCGGCCACTGCATCGTGCTCATCACGCCGGACGCGGAGCGGACGTTCGCGGTCCACTACGGCGCCTCGACAAGGATGGGTGCGCACGACATCAGCGAGGATGACATCCGGAGCAGCAGGCTGATCCATCTTGACGGCTATTTCCTTGAAGACGAAAAAACACGGGAGCCTGCGCTGCACGCGCTCCGGCTTGCGAAGAAGCACCGGACGAAGGTCTCGCTCGACCTCAGCGATGCCGGCGTGGTGGCGCGCAGCAAACCGCTGTTCATCGACAGCCTTCGGCGCTATGGTGACATCGTCTTTGCCAATGAGCAGGAAGCGGAAGCGCTGACCGGAAAGAAGGCAGAAGAGGCAGCCGGCGATCTCGCGCAGTGGTGCGAAACCGCCATCGTCAAGCGCGGCGTGCACGGTTCGCTGATTGCGCGGGGAAAAGAGCTCATCCGCGTCAGCGCCGTCAAAGCGCACGCCGTCGACACCACCGGAGCGGGTGATGCGTATGCTGCAGGCTTCCTGCACGGAGTGCTGAAAGGCTGGCCGCTCAAGGATGCCGGCGAGCTTGCTTCCGCGCTCGCAGCGAAGGTCGTTGGGCAGGTCGGTGCACGGTTGGCCCCCGACGCGCTGGACGGCGCGACTTTCTCACATAAACGGCAAAGCGGCCATAGTTCTTCCTGATGATCCTGCCGGCAAACCACTGATGTTTAACGCGGAGAACGATGGGCGC
>CAYYLB010000079.1:0-2470 GCA_964472345.1 uncultured Methanosarcinales archaeon | reverse complement strand
GCCTCCCAGGTGAAGTCCGGCTCGTCCCTGCCGAAATGCCCGTACGCTGCGGTCTTCTTGTAGATAGGACGGCGCAGATTCAGGGTGTCGATGATCCACCGGGGCGTCAGCGGGAAGTGCTTCCTGACCAGCTCCACGATCCGCTCGTTGGGAATCTTGCCGGTTCCGAAGGTGTCCACGTTGATCGAGGTGGGCTGCGCAATCCCGATGGCATAGGAAAGCTGGAGCTCGCACTTGTCCGCGAGCCCTGCGGCGACAATGTTCTTGGCCACGTAGCGCGCGGCGTACGCGCCCGAGCGGTCAACCTTCGTCGGATCCTTGCCGGAGAATGCGCCGCCGCCGTGCCTGCCGATGCCGCCATAGGTATCAACGATGATCTTCCTTCCGGTCACTCCTGTGTCCCCTTCAGGCCCGCCGATGACGAACTTGCCGGTGGCATTGATGTGGATGGCTGTGCGCTCATCAAGCAGCATCTGCCCCGTCTTCTGCTTCCATTCTTCAAACACCGGCCGGATCACCTTCTCAATGATGTCTTTCCTTACTTGGTGCTGGTTGATATACTCCCGGTGCTGCTGCGCGATCACGATAGCATCCACCCGGACCGGCTTCCCGTCGTGGTACTCAACAGAAACCTGGCTCTTGCCGTCAGGCCCGAAGTAGTCGATGACGCCTTTCTTCCTGACCTCTGAGAGCTTCCGCGTCAGGCCGTGCGCGAGCATGATCGGCAGCGGCATCAGCTCCGGCGTCTCGCTGGTCGCGAAACCGTACATCATTCCCTGGTCGCCGGCGCCTTGCTCCTTGCCGTCGCCGGAATCGACGCCCATGGCGATATCGGCCGACTGCCCGTGGATGCTCACCAGAACCCCCGCATCCTCGCAGTCGATGCCGTACTGCGGATCCGTGTATCCTATCTCCTTCAGTGTCTGCCGGACGATCCGCTGCACGTCCGCGAACCCCCTGGTCGTGACTTCCCCTGCAACGATCACAAGGCCGGTGGTCGTCATCGTTTCGACCGCAACCCGCGAAGAGGGATCCTGGCGGTACAGCTCGTCGAGGATCGCGTCGCTGACCTGGTCGCAGATCTTGTCCGGGTGACCTTCCGTCACGCTCTCGCTGGTGAAAAATGATGTCCGTGCCATGGTTCCAACCACCTCAGTGTGTTACTGCAGCCGGGAAACACGGGCGCGCCTTATAAAGATTTGTGCAAGGATTATTCTTATTGGAATACTCCGCGGGCCCTCTCAGGCGCACACGCAGGCAGCCACGCAGACCTTGTCATAACTTTAAAGTGACTAAAAAATAGAAAAGTTTATAAATAGGGCGGACCACAGGCAGGTATGCAGCGCAATGATCCTTCGGCTCCGGCGACAGGGGAAACGCTTGACGGAAGATTTTCCCCGGAAGGGACTAGCGGAAATCCAGCCTCTCGGCTCCCAGATCCTGTGGAAGAGATTATACAGTCCCTTGCAGAAGAATACACCTCAGGGAGAGCATGGCAACCTTCGGCTGAAGAGCAAGCTGCTTGGGAGCGGTTACAGGGATTTTTCCCTAATAGAATCTCAATAAATGTTGCAGCAGAGTTGATGGGCATCGAACCCAACCAAATCAGTGGATATATTCTTGGAATCGCGAACCGCTACCCGCAAGGAATGGAAGCCAGAAAATCAGTCGCTGAACTCGTCACAGCGCAGGACGAGCCAAGCCTGGGGATAGGCTTTGTCCGAGCGGTGGCCGGAGCATTCGGAGTTTCCGCCGATCGAATGCTTGAGATGTATAAACAAAAATACGGCAACGCCATTCCGGAGCCGCAACAGGCGGAAGCTGCTTTGAGGGGGTGGCTCGCAGAAGATTGGGGCATGCCAGATCCCGTGATATGTGTTTTTAGAGCAGGGCCGCCTCAGTCAGAAAAAAAGAAGTGAGCGGACACCAGATTATTTAAACCACAACGAACTTCTCGGCTCCATGCCCCTCCTTTCCACCCTTTTCATCTCCGGCGGCGTCGGCATCCTGCTGCTGCTCGCCGCGCTGCTCCTCGCGTTCAAGCTCGCCAGGCGCATCTTCCCGTACGCGCTTGCCGCTGCCATCCTTGCGGTGGCTCTCAGCGCTGCCTTCGGCATCAATGTCATCAGCGAGGCGCGGGCATTTGCGGACACATTTCCCGACGCGCAGAACCTCTTTCTCCTGCACGAGAACGGCAGGCTCATCGCGGGCTTTGACGGCAAGCTGGCGACGGCAGAGGCGCTGCGCTATCTGGATGAAGGGCGGCTCCAGCAGCTCAAGCCGTCCGTCGAGGCGCATGACCTCAGGGCGGTCCGCAACAGCTACTTCCGCGTTGTCCTCATCGACGCGCAGGCGTTTGCCGAAGGGCAGCCGCTTGAAGAAATCCGCGCAGCGAACACCCGCGAGCGTATGATCACGCGGCTCCTTGCGGAGCAGGGCGCGCAGGACACGCCGGAAACCCGCCAGCTCA
>CAYYLB010000078.1:0-4770 GCA_964472345.1 uncultured Methanosarcinales archaeon | reverse complement strand
AAATTATTAAGGTAGAAACTACAAAATGACCTCTTAGAAATAAAAAGTCCATTTGTTAGTGCCCCTCTCTTAGAAGCCTATCCCACTAGACGTTTCCAGCTCAGCAGACGCCGACGGAGCGCCAGCAGGCTCATCTGCCAACCGGGATAGGCTCTTATCTGATCCGGCCGCGCGCCCTTTCCGCTTCCAGCACCTTATTGACTGCAAGGATGTACGCGGCCGTCCGCAGGTCGATCCCCTTCCGGCGCTTATACTCATCATACAGCTCCTCAAACGCCCGCACCATCACCTGCTCGAGCCTGCTGCGCACTTCATCAGCCTCCCAGTACCAGCCGGTCAGGTTCTGCGCCCATTCAAAATAGCTTACCGTGACGCCGCCCGCATTCGCAAGGACATCTGGCACCACCGGGATGCCGCGCTTCCGCAGGATCGCATCAGCTTCCGGCGCCGTCGGCCCGTTGGCGAGCTCAAAGACCATTTTTGCCTTTATCCTGGAAGCGTTCTCCTTCGTGAGCTGCCCTTCCAATGCCGCAGGGATCAGCACGCCGCAGGGCAGCTCGAGCAGCTCCTCGTTGCTCACGCTCTTTGCCCCGGGAAAGCCGGCGACCGAGCCCGTGGCATCTTTCTGCTTCCCGACAGCTGCAATATCCAGCCCCTGCGGACGATACATACCCCCTTTCGTGTCGCTCACCGCAACGATGGTGTACCCTTCTGCATGCAGGACATCAGCCGCATTCCTACCAACATTCCCGAAGCCCTGGATTGCGACAGTTTTCCCCGCCTTGAATTTTTTCAGCGCCTCGCGCAGCACGAAGAAGCCTCCAAGAGCGGTTGCCTCCCCGCGGAGCCTGCTGCCTCCGAGCGCGAGCGGCTTGCCGGTGAAAGCTGCAGGCTCATGCCTCCCGACAATCGCCTCATGCTCATCCAGCATCCACGCCATCACCTGCGCATCTGTCCCGACGTCAGGCGCGGGCACGTCGATCAATGGGCCAAGATGGCTGGCGAAGGCGCGCGCATACGCCCGGCTCACCTTCTCAAGCTCCGGCGCGGAAAGTTTCTTTACGTCGATCGCAATGCCGCCTTTCGCTCCGCCGTACGGGATGCCTGCGAGCGCGCACTTCAGCGTCATCCAGAAGGCGAGCGCCTTGACCTCGGACTCGTTCACGGCAGGATGAAAACGGATGCCGCCTTTCATCGGGCCGCGGGCGTCGTTGTACTGGACACGGAAGGCGGGGTAGGACCTGCCACCGATGCGGAGCGTCTTCCGGAGGATGCGCTTTGGCTTTTCCAGAACTGCAAGCTCCTCATCAGACCAGCCTGCGAGCTGCTGCGCATCATGCAATTTCTTCAGGACGCCGGCGAACACATCGGCCATGCGGCTGAGAACCTGGTTTTCACTTATAAAGATTTGCCTTGGCGGAATTCTATGAATTCAATGGAGTGAATGAGCTTATCAATGGCAGAGCCGGGAGGTGCCTCTCCTTTCATCGGCGACGCAACTGCAGACGACCAATCGATTACACACCGACCAAACATTTTTATAGCTCAACGCCGGAGAACGCGGTATGCGGATTCCTCTCTTGATTGCGGCAGTTTTCTCAGGGATGATGCTGATGCCATTGGCTTTCGCGCAGATCCAGCTGCAGGAGCCACTGCACATGACGCTGCTTGCGGTCGAGGAGGTCAACGGCAGCCTCACGGGAAACACGGCTGACCTTTTCCTTGAGGTGCGGCCGGGAAAGGGGCGCGTGTTCCTTGAGACCAGCCCCCTGACGAAGATCGACACGCAGATCAGCACGCGCTTCGCGAAGGAAATCGCGTGCAACTATTTCGACCTGCGGTGCGGGCAGCAGGATTTCATCTATACCATCCGCTCGGACAGCACCATCATCGGCGGGCCGAGCGCAGGCAGCGCACTCGCGGCCCTGACGACGGCAGGCCTGCTCGGGCTTCCCGTCAATGAGAGCGTTGCCGTTACGGGAACCATCAACTCCGGCGGGATGATAGGCCCGGTGGGAGGCCTGCAGGCCAAGATTGGCGCGGCGCAGCGCGCGGGCATCGCCAAGGTGCTCATCCCGTTCGGGACGCGGACTGACGGCAACGGCAGCACCGACCTTGTTGAGTACGGGAAAAACCTCAGCATCGAGGTGGTCGAAGTCCGTGATCTTAATGAAGTTGTTGAGCAGGTGAGCGGGAAGCGGCTGCTCGAGGATGGCGCTTCCGTCACCGTGCAGCAGGATTACCTCACCATCATGAGCGGCATCAGCAGCGAACTCTGCGCACGGAGCAGGGAGCTTCAGAAGCAGCTGAACAGCTCAGCACTCACGCGAGAGCAGCGGCAGGAGCTTCTCAACCAGACGACACGCGCGCACGACGCGCAGCTCGCTGACAGCCATTATGCGGCTGCATCCTACTGCTTTGGGCTGAACATCCGCCTGCGCAGCCTGATCTCTGAGCAGCAGAACATCACGGAAGCAAAAATCAAGAGCAAAGTGGAGCAGCTCCGTCAGGACGTTGCGCGGCTTGAGCAGGAGACGCGGAGCCGTGAGCTCGGGACTATCGCTGAGCTGCAGACATTCACCATTGTCATTGAGCGCCTGAGCGATGCGAAGCTTTTCCTTGAGCGCGTTGAGAAAGAGGACAACAAGGCATTTCTCCTTGCGTTCGCCGAGGAGCGTGCCTTCAGCGCCGTGGTGTGGTCACGGTTCTTTGCGATGCGCGGCACGTCGTATAAGCTCGATGGGAGTGTCCTGCGGGATTCCTGCATCGCGAAGGTGCAGGAGGCAAAGGAGCGCCTCGAATACCTGAAACTGTTCCTTGAGCAAGGGCTGGAGAACATCCAGGAGTCCATCACACGAGCGGAAGAGCAGGGCGCTGCGCAGGAGCATGCACTCTGCCTGATCCAGGCAAGCCAGGCAAAAGCGGATGCGAATGCCATTCTGAGCACGTTCGGAGTCATCCGTGATGAGCAGCTCGATGCGCTTGTCGCAAACAAGCTGCACGCGCTCGAGGCGCTGATTGCGCACACGATCGAGAAGCGGGCGTTCCCGATTTTGGGATACTCCTACTATGAATATGCAAAGTCACTCCAGAAAGAGCAGGCATCTTCCGCGCTGCTGTATGCGGAGTATGCGCTGGAGCTGAGCAATCTCGACATCTATTTCACGGAAGAGGCTGCGGCGGTGAGCAGCGAGCAGGCTCCGGAGCTTCCGTTTCTTGCGGCGTTCCTGCTCGGCTTTGCCGCGGCTGTGCTCGTTCTCATGCTCCTAAAGGGCAGGAACACACCCTAGCCTCACGAACTGTCAGGCATCACTCACGGCGGTTCCAGAACGCAAGCCTTGAGAAGAGCCCTTCCTTGGCGGGCAGGTTGAGCATCTGCGCGGCAAGCCGCCTGTACGCCCGCGATGCCCTTGCGCGCGGAGCGTGGATCGCTGCCGGAACCGTCTCTGCGATGCTCGCGGGCACATGCACATCCTCCTGAACCGTGGCGAGAATCGGCACGCCTGCCGCTTCCTCGATCTCCCCCGGTTTCAGCTCAAAGCGCCTGTTGAGAACGCGGTTCAGGAGCAGGCCGGCAACCGGGGTGCGCTGCCTCTTCGCGACGCGGACGGCGTGCAGCGTCGCGCTCAGCGTCGGGTAATCGGGGCTTGTCACCACAAGCAGCTCGTCGCTGGCGATGATGGTTGCGAGCATGTCATCGTTGAGCGTCGGCGATGCGTCGATGAGGACAAAATCATATAATTTCTTCAGGCTGGCGAGCTTCTCCCGCAGCAGGTAGGGGTTCACCTTCTCCGCAATCATTGAGCAGGGAAGCACGTCGAGGTTGGGGTGATAGCTGTGCACGGCTTCATGCGCGGTGAAGCGGTTCTTGAACACGTGGTGCAGCGTCTTTTTCGGCCTGACAATGCCAAAGTGCAGCGCAAGGTTCGGCGCGGTGAAGTCTGCGTCCACGAGCAGCACTTTCTTTCCGTAGAAGGCGAGCGCACTGCCCAGGTTCGCGACGGTGGTTGTCTTGCCGACGCCGCCCTTAACCGACACGATCCCGATTGTCTTCGCTTCCACCATGCACCTCTTTCAGTTCGAGCAGCATCCGCCGCCGCACTCCGGCATCATGCTTCCCAACGCCGTGAAATCCAACACCAGGAAGGGTGAGCTGCGGCCTTTTATACCTTTCCTTCGGCCCTGCTCCGGCGAAGAAGTAAGGCGCCTGCTCCTGCGGCAGCTGCGCGGCGGCGATGGCTGCGGGAGAAACCGGCTCCATGGCTTCAGCTGCTGCCGCGCGCCCTTTCGTTCGTGATGCGCGCAGCGCGAGCTGCAGTGAGGATGCGAAGCGTTGCTGCTCTTTTGAGCCTGGATTTTCTTCCGCTGCGACGCCTGCGGCGATTGCTTTTTCTTCACGCCCGGCCTTGGCTGCTGATTCAGCACGGGGCGCTTCTTCTAACCGCGACTGCCGCGCTTTCCCGAACAACTGCGCGATGAGCTGGTTCATGGTCTTGCCTTCGACAGAAGAGGGGAGCGACCGTTCAGAAATGACGGGACGCTCCGCCAGACCGACCACCCGCTTCACCGAGAAGCCCGCGCCGCGCAGCGTCTTGACAACATCATGCCCGGGAGAAAGCTCCTTCACTATCTGCAGCTCACGCCTCTTTTTCATGCCTCACTCCGGGAAGAAGGAGTATTGCTGGTTATTTAAAGGTTTTTGTGGCCTGCGTAGGTTGTTTAGTATCGTAATTGCGTAACATTCTTATGTGTTTATAAACAATGAAATCA
>CAYYLB010000077.1:0-4931 GCA_964472345.1 uncultured Methanosarcinales archaeon | reverse complement strand
TACTGCAGCCGGTTGTTGAAATTGATGTTGATTGGCGGCAGCCGATGTTTGATAAGAACATTGTTCAGCAAGATCCTTCCAACGCGCCCATTGCCGTCTCTGAAAGGATGTATGTTTTCAAACTGGTTATGCACAACCGCGGCAAGAACCAGCCCGGGATATTTTTTCCTGTTTCTCTTGTACCATGCGACAAGCTCATTCAAGAGATATACTATTCGCGGCTGGGGCGCGCCCTGATGGACGACAAAACCGGTGCTGTCCATAACCGCAACTTCCTCGCCAGGCTTTCTTAACTTTCCGGCAAAAGGCTTTGAATTCCTGAATACGACGAGATGAATCTTTTTTATCAGATCGAGCGAGAGGTGCTCTTTTGTACTTCTTATGAGCTTAAGGGCCCCATTAACACCATAAGCTTCGGCAATGTCCGCTTTTGACTTTTCAGGCCACCGGTCTTTTTCCAGAATATTCTTGACTTCATCGCTGCTCAGCTTGCTGCCTTCTATCGCATTTGTATGATAAGTAAACAGCTCGGAAAACACTGTCCATTGAGCTTCGGAAAGATGATGGATGGTTATGGGGATTTTAGACTGGATATTCCTTACCCACTCAATATCCTTGGCAGGCAGTCCTTTAAGCAGGGGGTCGCCGATTATTCTGTACCGGTGTATCTCATCAGAAAGAAGCTTTGCGGCAATCTCCATTCGTTCCCCGAGAAGCCCGGTAGTAAGGTTCTGGCCAAGATACTTCCTGAACTTATGCACGTTTTGGCCTTCCCGGTAAGAATGGGATAGATAATATTTTATTTTGCCCCTGGATTTTCTCTTTTCAATGTGCATAAATGGGGTATGGGTGACTACATATTTAAATATTTGTGTTATAGGTGACTACAACCAGGCCCGGGGTAGCCGCCTATCCCTCCGAAGCAGCCGGCGACTTCGCCTTTTTCCCCTTTTCCGCAGCCGGCTTCACCGGCGCCCGCGGGGCCCCCAGCCGCTCGATGTGCCTGCACGCCGGATAGCCTGAGCAGCCGATGAACGGGCCGTAGAAGCTCCTGCGCAGAACGAGATCCTTGCCGCACTGGGGGCAGATCTTCTCGAGTTTTCCTGTTTCCAGCTTCCTGGCCTGCTGCTCCGCTTCCTGTTCGGGCTGCTTGCTCTTGCAGTCGGGGTTGATGCAGAGCACCTGCGGCCGCTTTGCTTTCCTGATCACCATCACCATCGGATAGCTGCACTGCTCGCACCGCTGCTCACTGGGCCTGATGAGCGCATTCTGGGGCAGCGGAAAGGTCGCTTCACATGCGGGATACCGGTCGCATCCGATGAACGCTTTCTTCGTTTTCTTGCTCCGCAGGATCCTGAGCGTCCCTTCCTTGCACGCAGGGCATTTCCCGACGGTGCGCTCCTCCTCCCGGGTCTCCTGCACCGCCTTGAGCAGCTCAGCGCCGATCTGCTGCTCCTGCTTCCGGAACTTGGCAAGCACCTTCTCGAGGAAGCCGCGCGCCTCCTGCAGCACCTTGTCCCCGGTTTCTTTCCCCTCGCGGATCTTTTCCATGTCGTCCTCGAAATGCCGCGTCAGCGCCTCGTCAAGGATCTCCGGCACGTGCTTCTCGAGCGTCGCGTCAGTCTGCATGCCAAGCTGCGTCGCCTGGATCTGCTGCCCCGAGGCATAGCCGCGCCTGAAGAGCGTATCAAGGATATCGGCGCGCGTTGCTTTCGTCCCGAGGCTGCGCTTCTCGAGCTCCCGGATGATGCTGCTCGGCGTGTAGCGCTTTGGCGGCTGCGTCTCCTTGGCGAGCTTCTCGATCTTTTTCACGGCCACCGCTGCGCCTTTCTCCAGCGCAGGCAGGGTCACTTCCTTCAGATTCACATAGGGCCGGTAGAACAGGTGCCAGCCCGGCGTGAGCGTGCGCTTGCCTTCCGCGACAAACAGCTCGCCTTTCACCTCGAGCGTGAGCTGCAGGCTCTCCCGCAGCGCAGCGTCGGCGAACGTCGCCAGGAAACGGCGCACGACAAGATCATAGAGCTTCAGCTCGCGCTCCTTCAGCCCTTTCGGAGCGACGCCGGTGGGGAAAATCGCAGGATGCGCCGGATCGGTCTTCTTGCCGTTGTTGGGCTTCAGCTGCTTCCGCCCGAGGAGGTCGCTGCAGAGCGCGCCGTAGTCCTGCTGCTTTGCCAGCTGCTTCAGGATGTTCGGGAATCCGAGCTTCGGATCAAGCTGCTGGCTGCTCGTTCTCGGATAGCTGATCGCGCCCGCCAGGTAGAGCGCCTGCGCGATGGCGAGCGTTTCTTTCGGATTGATGCGCAGGTGCGCGTACGCTTCCGTCTGCAGCGTCGTGAGGTCAAAAGGGAACGGGGGCTGCTGCGAGAATTCTGTCCGCTTGAGCTCATGTACGGTTGCTTTCTTCTCCTTTCTGAGCTTCTCGTGGACGGCAGTCGCTTCCTGCTCGTCCCAGAACTTGTCAGTATCAACTATTCTTTTGAGTTTTTGGAAACGAGCATCAATTTCTATCTTTCTGTTTTTATCGCTGTTTTTTAGGATATCACCTTCTAAATTATCGTTCTCCTTAAGCAGAAATTTTGCTTGTTTGACACAATCTTCCAACACTTCTACTTTCTCGATTAATATCCCTGCTATCGTACGGCTTAACTCATTATTCTCATTAATAGAAAACGACTTTAAATTTGCGATGATTTCCCCTACTTGTTCTTTTACTTTTTTTTCATTTATTTTTTGTTGATGCCCTGCGATAATACTCCCTTTATCATGCTCCCCGATCAGCAATAGCTGCCAGAACGGCGCTGGCCTGAACGCAAGGATCTCGCGCTCACGGTCAACAATCAGCTTCAGCGACGGCCCCTGCACGCGCCCGATGGACATGATCTTGAAGGCGTTCGCGGCCTTGATGCTCGCGGTCAGCGCGCGGCTGAGGTTGATGCCGTAGAACCAGTCCAGCCTGTGCCGCGTCTCTCCGGCGAGCGCCTGGCCGTGGTCGAGATGGGGCATCTTGCGCTCATACGCCTCGACAAGGTCCGGCTTCGTCAGCGTCGAGAACTTCATGCGGCTCGCTTCCTGACGGTTGCAGGCGAAGCGCAGCACGTTCCAGCCGATCAGCTCGCCCTCGACGTCGTAGTCACAGGCGACGGTGAATGCGGCAGCGTCCCTGCCCAGCTTCCTCAGCGTCTCGACGTACGGCTTCACGTACGCAAGCTCCTTGTCGCTCTCCGAGGTCGGCTTCCACTCGATGTCGAAGACGGGATAGGTCCAGCCGCCCTTCTTTTTCTCCACAAGGCCGAAGAGGTGGCCGACGGCCGTCCCGACGACGATGTCCTTTCCGCCATGCGTCAGCTCGTAGTACGGGACCTTCTTGTTGCTCTTCTTGAACGGCCTGCCGTCCGCCAGCGCCGTTGCGATCTTGAGCGCCGCGCTCGGCTTCTCGCAGATGATGAGCTCGTAGGGCATAGCGCTGCTGCAAACGGGGAACGCTTAAAAAACTTTCCGAAGAGTAGTTGTTGCGAAATGGGAGAAAATGTATCCTGCCTCCTAAAACCACCCCCTCTTCCGGAACAAAAGCAGCAGGACCGTGCTGAGCAGCGCCATGAAACCCACCATCACCCAGAACCCGTACGGCTGCGCGGATCCGGGAAGCGCCGCGAAGTTCGTGCCATAAATCCCCGAGATGACTGTCAGGGGGAGGGCGATGGTCGCGATGATGCTGAGCACTTTCATGACCTGGTTCGTGTTGTTGGAGATGGAAGACATGTAGACATCAAAGGCGTTGGCAGCGTGCTCACGGCTCGCGTCGACGCGGTCGGCGGTGTGGATCATCTGGTCGTACACGTCGCGCAGGTAGGGCACGGCCTTCTTCGGGATCAGCGCGTACTCGTTTTTCGCGAGGAAGGAGAGCTTCTCGCGCTGCGTGGTGGTCGTGCGCTTGATGATGTTGAGCTGGTGCTTCAGCTTGAGGATCTGCTGCATCAGCTCCGGCCGCGCGAGCCTGATGGCTCCGGTCTCGAGCGACGCGACCTTGCCCTCAATCTTCTCCAGCAGCGGACCGAAGGCGTCGATCTCTGTCGCGAGCAGGCGATGGAAGAGGAGCACGCTGCCTTTCTCGAGCAGGCTTGCGAGGTGCGCAGCATCCTCTTTCAACCGGTCAAATGAGGGGACTGCCCTGAGGTGGCTGGTGATGAGGAAGTGCTCACCGATCACAAAGTCGAACTCGGTGAAATCGCTCAGCGTGGTGTTCTGGGCACCGTAGAAGACGCAAAAGAGATAGTGGGGGAATTCCTCGACCTTGATCCGCGTGCGGCGGTGGAGGATATCTTCAACGGTCACCGGGTGCAGGTCGAAGGCGTCGCGCAGCAGCTCGGCCTCGCTTTTGGAGATGTTCGTGACATCAATCCAGAGCGGCTTGCCTTTGCACTGCGAAAGCGCCTTGGGATCGCCCTTCCTGAGCGTCTTGTCGAGGCACCAGATATCCATCATTGTGCCGAGGAAAGGCGGTTCCCTATAAACGTTTTGCTATCATACGGGGCCGGCCAAAAGCTGAACTGCGGCGAATTTCCGCCGTCGCGCTTTCACCTGTGATGGTGATGGAACTGCTCTCCTGCGTGCCAGAACGACCTGCGAAGGCTGCCGAGCGCGACCGAGGCGAGCAGCGTGCGGCGGGAGCGGGCCTTGTGCTGCGGCGCATTGGGAAACTGAACGCGGCGAGCGTACCCCATCGCGCCTCCGCCTGCGGCTCCGGCGCTGCCTTGGTGCGGCGGAGCACGGCGCTGCGTTGTGCGAGCGATCCGTCTGAGCGAGAGGCACAGCTTGCGGCTCACCGGAGAAAAAAGGACTGCCGGCGGCGGAGCGGCGTTTCGTCGCCGAATGCGATCGCATCGAAGGCCACCCTACGGAACTGATTAAACCGGCGGAACCAAGCCATACCT
>CAYYLB010000076.1:0-4936 GCA_964472345.1 uncultured Methanosarcinales archaeon | reverse complement strand
GTCGGCCAAGATCGTCTCGAAGAGATACTTAGAAGACTGGTCGCTGCAAACGAAAGGGTAGAGGCAGGCTTGCTTTACGACCGCGAAAAGAGGGAATTACGTGAAGAAGGCGGCTACTTGAGCCGAGTCGCAGAGTGGGTTGGGCGTTACTTCGGCTCAGTTGCGGGGGCTTTCGCTGCCGTGATCAAATATCCCATTGAATGTGCAGACGGCCTCTTTGGTCGCCGCCATCATTCTTCTTATCCCTTGACAGGAAGGCGGGAACGTGCAGCAGCAGGGTCTGATACGGGGAGCAGGCTTGAAGCCGCAGCATCGGCACCACCCGGCAACGGCGGCTTCTCCGCCAGCAACTTCCGGGCTGAAGCGCTCTATGAGGCGGCGCTTCGGGCGCGACACCATGGCAGTCATTACGCCGCGCTCGTGTTCCTTGAGGGAGCGCATCGCGAGAAACAAAGGGATCCTGAAATCCTTGCCGAACTCGGAACACAATACCTTCTTCAGGAAGGCGTAACCCAACAACAGATCGACAAAGCGCTCACCTGTTTACAAGAAGCACACGCTCTCTCAGCTGATGGCACACCAATCCGCAGCCTGGCAGCCCACAACCTCCATCAGGTTCTTACTGCGCTGGGAAAAACCGATGAGGCGGCACGCACCCCGAGTGATCCAGCAACCTTGGGGTTGCACACCTATGCTTCAAGAATAGCCCCCGCTGTCGCTCGCTGATTTCCCATTCTTTTCTCCTCGCTAGGTGAGTGAATGAATGGCCCAATGAAAAAGCCAACACACAATGAGAAAAAAGAAAAGGAAGAGTGAGCGCACTAATCGCTTCGCCCCGGAGCAGGTGCAGCCGGTTCAGGAAGAGCGAGCAAGCGTCTGCCCTCTGCAGCAAGTCGATCACCAAGTGGAGCAGCGCCCATTGCAGCCTCTTCCGTAGTGATGCGCTTGTCGACATTAACGTCAAGCCCATAAAAGATTGCAGCCTTTTGTCGGTCCGTAAGTTCTCCTTCTACTCCATGTTTTCCAGCGGCAAGGTAAAGCACCTCATCAAGACTTTGCGGTCCTTCAACAGTGAATTTCACATTTCCGCTCGGATTCGCCAATGTTATGGTAGGCTCTTTTCTCATTCCCCCAGTAGATGGAAGTTCGCCTCCTCGAGCAAAATACCCTATGACTGCCCCAACAGCCGCCGTGCCAATAAGCGCCAACGCTCCTTTGTAGTGCTCACGTAACCAGCTCATGCATATCACCAAGAAGCCCCAGAGCACCAGTAGTATATAAACATTTCTATTGAATAACTACTATTGAGTAGTTTTAATGTAGACTTGGTCTAATGAACTGAGTCGGTCTAGTGTTGTTTATCGTTGTGGGTTTTCGTCGTAAATTGGGCAGCATATAATCTCTCGCAACACCTTCTACGATGGTATGAAAAACATCAAACGATGACACTTCACCTGCGGCAGTAGGCCTAATGAAAAAAGCTACGAAGCCTTCTGAGCCTCTTTGAGCGATCGCCTCGCTGCAAACCGCTCGAGATCCACCAGGCCGCGGATTTTTTTGATGACGTCAGCCATGTCCCGGTAGACTGCCAGGATCTCTTTCTCTATTCCTTCAGCTTCATCGAGCTTCTTGATGGAATCACTCTTCTGCTTCCGCATCAGATACCCCATCGCCAGCTTGATCGCATTTACGGAGGCGGTTTCTTTTTCTTTTACCTTCTCGATCCCAGAAAGCAGCCGGTTAACCTCTTCCTGATTTGCGGCAATGTCCTCCTTTTCTTTCTTGATTGCATCAAATTGTTTCTCAATTTTTTTTACCTCATCGTTGATTTTCGCGTCCCACCGGAGCCCCGCTTCAACGAATCTCTCCCTGCTCGCCTTCAGATAGTTCTTGAAACTTTGTATTGCATTCTCCGCTTTCCCCATCTCAGCGGCAACTGCTCCGTGCCACTCCTGAAAGCGCCGCGACGTGTTGGTGAGTTCATCCACCAGGCCCCTCTCGCGCTTGATTCCTGCGATGATGCCCTGCCAGCTCTTTTTCACGGCGTTTGCCACGGCGCCGGCTGCCCCCGACGGCTCTCTCGCAACCGTCGCACGCATCTTCCGGATGAGCTCGAGAACCTTTTCTGATGAGGTGCGGTCCTCTTTCAGCATCCGCTGCAGGTCGCGCGCCACCCTCCGCTGCGACTGCTCAAAGTTGAGCGCGGTCGTTACGCTGCTTTTGACCTGCCCCATCGCCGTTGCCAGCGATGCGTTCAGCCCCTCCAGCTTCGTTAATGGATCCTGTTTCTTCCCAAATGGCCACCAGCTCATCTCGCATCACCATCCAATTACCTTAATCTCCTCAACATCTTTCTTTATACTTCCTACCCATTTTTTGGTTGCACCATCAATAGCTCTGGTTAACCTTCGATCTGCGGCTCGTTCGCCGGAAATGATTTCACGAATGTGCTTGATACCCTCTTTGAGTTCTTTTACCTTTTTCAGGTATACTCCCTGCGCCTTCCACGCATCGTACAACAATGTGTATGCTCCTTTTACATTATTCTGCTCCAGTTTTTCTCCCCCTTCGTACACGAATCCCTCAACCTCATTATAAATCCCCGCAAATTCTTTAGCCCTCTCTTTAATCTTTTTAATCTCCTCCAGATTCCCAATAGCAAAGGCAAGCTCTTTATCCAATAATCTATCAAGTTCGGCAGCATCATTCTGATCCAACTTTTTTTTACTGAGTAAATCAGCTACTTGCGCTTTATATGCGTTGAGCGTCGCCGCTCTTCCCTCACTCCATGTAGTTAGTTGCTTATTAACATCATCAAGCTCTTGCACGATCGCTTCTTCCTTTCTCAGGCGGGGCAGCACATCCTGAATGTTCCCTGCAAGGATTTTACGTACCCCTTGAGGCATTTTTTTGTTCGGATCAAAAGCATAGGGCTGTAACTTCCCTAGGACATACTTTAGACCATCGGCAACGTCCTGTGCTGACTTTTCCCCTTTTTCTGCAAATTTTCTCATCCTTTTTGCTGTACGGCGCTCCACACCCTCATCACCAGTAAGCCACTTCAGGCCCTTCTTAAGCCCTTTCTTCGTGGCTTCCACTCCGGCAATGGTCCCTGCTTCTCTTTCCTCGCTCCACCTCGAAAAGAACATCAGCACGAAGTGCCAAAGGAAGATGAGCCAGACAATGCTATGAAGAAAGATAATCCAGTCGCTGAACTGGAAAAGCGCCTCAATGTCCAGAAACTCAAGGCTCTTGTTGAGATTGTTGAGGATGAAAATCATCAGGCCGGAGAGGATGGCCATGATGCCATGGTAGAGGCGCGGGGCGCTCTCCCCCCATTGTGCGTGCATGGCCCACAAGGATCAGGAAAACGATCGGCCCGCCGAAGAGGAGCGCAAGCAGCACCACCGAGTACGTCTGAAACACGTAGCCGAAAAGCTCCTTGGGGATCAGCACGGTCATGAATGCGATGAGCGCGGCGATAATCCCCGCAAACTTCGGCTTGTCAGAAAAGACGAACTTGCTCCCGACGTAATAGAAGATGGAAAAAATCGCGAACCAGATGATCACCTTCGCCCAGAAGGTCGACTCATTTTCTACACCCACCTTGCTGAGGTCAATCTGCCCGATCCAGCTCAGCTTGTCGTAAATAGTCTCGTGGATCTGCTTATCACCGCTTCCGCTCCCTTGCGAAGCCTTAAAAACCCCGGGCCCCTGCGCCGCAACGACCCCAAGCAGCAGAAGCAGCAACAATGCCACAACGGCGATAACCGCAACCCGCTTTTTCATCCTTTCAAACACCTCAATATGTTCCCACTATCTTCGCCGTGCTATTTAAACATTTCTGCGGCCAGCCCCTCAAAACTGTCGTTTTTGCTCCCCTCAAGCCACCGCCCCGCACGCCCCGACGGCTCCCGTTCCGGACAGGATGCCGGCAAGCGCTCCTCCGCGTTTGCTTCCACCATCCTGCGGCCCGAGGCAGTCCATACCTCCACTTGGCACAATCTTTAAAAGCCAGCCTTCCCTCCTTCGAGCAATGAAAACGCTCACCGAAGTGCGGCAGCTTCTTGCGCGACACAAGCGGCGATTGCAGCGGCGCTACCGCATGGAAGCCATCGGCATCTTCGGCTCATTTTCGCGCGGCGAGCAGACCAGCCGGAGCGACATTGACATCTTTGTGCGGTTCCGGGAGGGCGCGACGCTCTTCGATTACGCTGCGCTCGCGCAGGAGTTAGAAGACCTGTTGCAGGTGAGGGTGGATCTCGTTTCCGAAGGTGGGGTCAGGAAGCAGCTCAAGGAGCAGATCACCAAAGAGGTGGTCATGGCATGAAGCGGGATCTCCGCCTTTTTGTGAGCGACATCCTCTCGGCGATGGATGCGATAGAATCATTCGTCAAGGGTATGTCCCCCGAGCAGCTCACGAATGACGACAAGACTGCAAGCGCTGTCATCCGGAAGTTTGAGGTCATCGGCGAAGCCGCCAAGAACATCCCATCGTCGCTGCAGGAAAAGCACCCCGACATCCCTTGGCAGGCGATGGCAGGAATGCGCGACCGCCTCGTTCATGCGTACTTTGGCATTGACAACAAGCTGGTGTGGGCAGCGATCAAGGACGATATCCCAAAACTAAAGCCGAAGGTCGAGCGCCTGCTCTCAGAGCTCGAATGAGCGTTTCTGCGGCGCAATCAAGCTCCCAGAAGCGGAAGAACCCCAGCGGGCGCTCTTGATGCCCCATTACCGTTTGCACAACAGGTGAGCGCCGGTGCCGCACTCGATCATTCTAACGCAGTGCCGTACCCTCTCCTGCCAACGACTCCGCATAACCCTGACCGAGATCGGACATCATGCCTGCCAGCACACTTCCAGTGATTCCCGCTCCCTACTTCTTCTTCCGCCTGTCGGGAGCGCCGAGCATCGCGAGCAGCTCGCGCGTGTG
>CAYYLB010000075.1:2732-5004 GCA_964472345.1 uncultured Methanosarcinales archaeon | reverse complement strand
CACCGCTCAAGATTCTGGATCTCGTCAAGGAAGATCGTTTCCAACTGCCGGCCATAGACCTCATAAAGGCCGGAAAGAATGTCGTTGGGCTCAACCGCCGCAAGCCGGTCATCATCGAAGTTGACATAGCCAAACTCCTTTCCCTGTAGGAGCTTTGAGATCAACACGGACTTGCCGCACCGCCGCACGCCACTAACGATAAGGATGCGCTTCGACGTCGCAGGCAGCAGCTTTTCCGCTTCCCGTGGCACAAGGAAAAGCTCCCGCAGCCCCTGCTCGAGCTCCTGCCGCTGGTCCTTCAGCACTTCAGCGATTGCCATGGTACGGGAGAAAGCCCGGCATTTATAAAAGTTTGCACTAAACTGCAGAAAAAAAGCGAAAATCCTGCAGTCAGGTGCAGGATTTCCGGTTAGGCGGTGGCAGCTGCCGGTCCTCGGGGGTTCCGGCAGCCGTGCGCCGGCGTGCGGGCCTCGTAACTGACCCGCACCGCCCGCGCTTGCCGGCCGCCGCGCTCGTGGGAAATCACGCGAACGGCGGCTCGTCGCGCGGTGGCGCGATCAGCGTGCAGGCGCTTGCGGTATATGTCACTACTTGAATGTTGCTATTATAGAAAGGTTTAAATAGGGGCGATGCCAGAACAAATGTTATGACGCAAGACCAACCACCTGCACGGAATTCCACAGGCTTAACGGGAGCTGTTTTTGAAAGCCAGTCGAGGCCGGCGGAACCACCAAAAACCTCCCCACCCACTCCACAGAGCGGAGCAAGAATCCCTGTGGCTGTCGATCTTGGAGAGGCGCCGGTTGCTGCCGCCGGTGCAGATGCTGATGCAGAGACCATCTCTGTTGATGAAGAAAAATATGCTGGAGGCGGAGTGCCTGTCCCAACCGTAGAAACCGGACCACCAGATCAGCCCGAGGAATTGCCTTCGATTGATGATATAGCTGGAGCCCTTAAAGTTATTACAGCAAACCAAGACGGGGGTGGACATGCCTTTAGAACTGCCAAATCAAAGGTTGCCGGCGCTCAAAAACCACTCAAAGCAGCCGGTGCCGGCGGTGTAGCATACAGTGTTAGGCTGCTTTCCGAAATCAAAGGAGTCGCAGCCGGCCAAGTTCGTCTCGAAGAGATACTTAGAGGACTGGTCGCTGCAAGCGAAAGGGTAGAGGCAGGCTTGCTTTGCGACCGCGAAAATAGGGAATCACATGAAGGCGGCTACTTCAGCCGATTCGCTGAGTGGGTTGGGCGCAATCTAAGGCCAAGCGCCACCGGAGGAGCATCAGGAAATCAAGAGCGCGCCGCGGCAACTCTCAATCAATCATGGTACCAATCGATAAAGAATGCCGTTGCTACAGCAGCTGATTACGCCTGGAACTTGAGGACGCAGAAAGCACAGAAACTTCTCAAAGCATCAGTCCAGCAATACAAACTCACAATACAAGAAACCGGTTTCCGCCGCTTCTGGGGTCGTGATAAGGCGCTCACGCGCATCCGCATGGCTGCACGCTTATGCCCGCGCACCCCATATATACTTGCAGAGCTTGCATCCCAATACGCTTCCCATGGAAATGACGGGAAAGCGGAGCGCATCGCGAGAAAGGCACTTACCTACAACCCCAACAATTATTGCCGCCCGCTTTTGGAGGATCTGGTCGTTGGTTGCAGGGCAAGACAGGACAAGCCGCGTCTTGACGGCTATAAAACATTCGAGGAATGGCATCCACCAATTCGATACAACACTTATAGGATCGAAACGATCATTCCGAAGACAGCAGGTTAGGTATAGGTAAATTACGGGGTTCCAGCAACACGAGCAGCAGCTTTCTCTGCGTTAATCGCTTCTTTTATTGCTTTCCTCAGCTGTCGTACATCAATACGTTCCTTCCCCCGTACGAGCGCTTGCGTGTTCGTGACAAATTCAGAAATGCTTGCAAGGCCGTCCTTAACTTTTTCTGCGGCTTCAAGCGCAGCGAGACCATTCCGATACGCCACATTGAGATAGTCTCTTGCTTTTGCGGTGAGAGCCGCGCTAACGTTTTCAAGGCTTTTCCAGAGCTTCCGGGCCTCCACATCAACGTCGTTATACACCTTATCCATAGTCTGGAGTTGGGCGAATACCGCTTCGGCTTCTTTAAGGACCTTTTCATCGAGAACATCAACCAACTTTCTATCAACCTCCAG
Organism: uncultured Methanosarcinales archaeon; assembly: GCA_964472345.1. GTDB lineage: Archaea > Nanobdellota > Nanobdellia > Woesearchaeales > JAGLXL01 > CAYYLB01. The sequence goes on along the minus strand of CAYYLB010000075.1, from coordinate 2,823 downwards.
GGCGCCAAGAGAGGCAGTCTTTGCAGCCCCAGTGAGTTTTCCCTTCTTGATGCCTGCTTCTTTTTCCTTTATTTTTTCCTCTATGTTCTTC
>CAYYLB010000075.1:0-2722 GCA_964472345.1 uncultured Methanosarcinales archaeon | reverse complement strand
TCGCTTCCTTCAGTTCAGCAAGCTCTCCCTCATCCCACTTCTTCAGCTCATCCTTAACATTCTCAAATTCCTTCAGCGCGCTCCACTCCCTTAAAACAGCGGGTTTGACATTCTCAACATTCTTCTCTATTTGGGGGACAAGCTCCGGATCCGAGCGTGCACGTACAACCGCATCCAACACTATCCTGAGCTCCCTGATGACCTCCTGAATGTTTTTTTCTGCCTTTTGAGCAAATTTTGCAAGGCTTCTGCCCAGCCTCCGCTTCTTCGACCAGAGGGCGGGAATCTTTTTTCCAAGTTTCTTAAACGTCGGCATCGCTTCCGCTATTTTCTCCAAATGCTCTTCTTTTGCCGCGACGCTGAAGAAGATCTTGATGATATGGTAAATCAGGTAAATGTTCAGGAACGCGTACGCGAACGCGATCCAGTCCGTGAACTGGAAAAGCCCTTCAAGGTTCAAAAATTTTAGTCCTTCGTTGAGGTTGTTGAGTGCGAACATCAGCAAAAGGGTAAGAAATGCCATTGCGGTGTGGTATGCACGCGGGTACTCTTCACCGAATGTGTGCTTGAACGTATGCGCGAGCAAAACGAGCAGCAAAATGGGGGTGCCGAAAAACAGAAAGACGAGAATCACCTGGTACGTCTGAAAAAGATACCGAAAGAGGCTGTTGGGGATCAAAACGGTTGTAAAAGCGATGAGGGCGGCAATCACGCTAGCCCTCTTCGGCTGTTCCTTGAAGACAATGGATGCCCCGACATAGTAAAAAATTGCGAATACCATGAACCACATGATAACCTTCGCCCAGAATGTTGCCTCTTTTCCTTCTGTACCCTCAAGACCTACAGCTCCTAGGTCTATTTCACTCATCCACCCCAGTGCCTCATAGATCTTGTCTTTGAGGTTGCTGCCTAACTCCCCTTTATCTGGTGTATCTTGTGCTGATACACCTATGGAAAGAACCAAAAAAGAAAGAACCAGCAACCCCAAAAGTTTCCTCACCATCTCAGCAGCACCTTTTTACCAAAAAAGACTCGTTTGACCTATTTAAACATTTCTGTGGCCAGCCCCCCAAAACGGTTGTTTTTGCTCACCCCCAAATCATCACGCCGCCTGCCCGATCCCCGTGGAGGTGAGCGTGCAGGGCGTAACGCATTGATCGGGAAGCCTCAAATCTCCACCCCTTTCTTTAGGGCGCGGCTGCGCAAGAACCCTGCGGGTTGAGCCGCAGCGAAACCCGCAGATGAATTGCGCACGATAGCCGCGCCCGTCGGCTTTCCCGCAGGGAAAGCTTCTTATTCTTCGCTTGTCAAAGAAAGAAAAAGAGCGCGTGATGGTCGCGCTCTGCACCAAAGCACAACGGTAGCGGAAGCTCTGCTTCTATAAAAAACCATCGGAGAACAACCATGGAAAGCGAACTTCGGAGTAGTGGGCACACCGTCGGCGAGACGAACCTGCACCTGCAGATCACGCCGGCGTACCGGCGGGACATCTTTGCGAATCAGCTCGTCCGCGAGCTGACCATCGCCTACATCGTGCAGCGTGCGAAAGAAATGAAGGTGGACATCGCTGCGATCGAGTGCGGTCCCGACCACCTGCATATGTTCGTCACCAACTGGAAGAACTGGAGCATTCCTGTTCTTGCTGGCCAGCTCAAAGCATACTCAAGCCGGATGATGCGCAAGGGCCATCGTACTCTCTTTCAGGACAAGCTTTGGGGGAGTAAATTCTGGAGCGCCGGCTACTTCCACCGCACGGTCGGCGTCGTTACCGCAGAAACGGTGAAGCGCTATGTCAAGGAAGGGCAGCGCAAGCACTGGGTTGAGCGGGAGCAGAAGCAGCAGCGCACGCTGTTCAGCTACGCGGGGTGAGCCTCCCCACCCGTGACGCTGCGGGCTGAGCGAAGCGAAGCCCGCAGCAGTTCACCGCCTCCCGCGCGATCGTCGCCATCTTCGACAGCTTCCGGAACTCCTCCGGCGTGTAGCACAGGAAATCGACAGGCTCGTCAAGCTCCCAGAAGCGGAAGAACCCCAGCGGGCGCTCGTACGTTTTTGCTCCACGGAACGCGGGAGAAACAATAATCAGGTCAACATCGCTGAACACATGCGCCCTTCCCGCAGCACGGCTGCCGAAGAGGATCATCCTTTCGACAGGGAGCTGCCGGGACAGCCGCAGCTTGAACTTCCGAAGCTCCGCAGTCAGAGAGCGCTTTCTGCCCATTGGAGAACCCCCTCAGCGGCTTCTCCAGCCGCCTCACTTCTTCTTCCGCCTGTCGGGAGCGCCGAGCATCGCGAGCAGCTCGCGCGTGTGCCTGAGCTGGTACAGCAGCAGCACAAGGATCACCGTCGCCTCGACCATCAGGATCAGCGTGATGATGGTCGCCGCGAACAGCAGCTCAATCACCGGAATATCAGCACCGAACAGCAATACCATGGCTTCTCACCTCATTTTTTCAGGAGGATTCTTCCATTATTCATAAGCTTTGCCCAGCTCAGGGCTCTGGTGAAAGTCGCGGTTTACCGCCAGCGAGTGCACGCGTTACTCGGAGAGCACGCCCTTGCGCTAGGCCCATTCGGGCGCGGAGTGCGGGCGTCTGGGCCGTAGCGAGCGGGACTTTCACCGGAGCCCCAGCTCAGGGGGCTGTCGGCGGCAGCGCAAAGCCCTCGTTTCTGTCGTGTCCTAATATTATTTCGTTTCAGCTTCATTTTTCATCCTCCGCCAAAA
>CAYYLB010000074.1:0-5028 GCA_964472345.1 uncultured Methanosarcinales archaeon | reverse complement strand
ATTTTCCGCATCCGTTTGGCGCGGCACCGCTCCACGGGCGAACGTTCAGCCTCGTGCTTTTCTTTGGGGCTTTCTGGATTTTTCCCCACAATGTTTAAATAGTGGTAACGAATATAGCTAACCTTTAGGTTTAAAATTTAAGAATAAACTCAATAATAAACAGATACCATTAACTGCTACAAACACGCTTTCGGGCACCAGGGGCAGGGGATGAGCGGGACAACCATCGATGCACTGCACGTGCGCATGCGCAGGCTGCTGAAGAGCAATCCGCGCGGGCTTACGCTGAAGGAGCTTGCGGAGCACAGCCATGTCTCCACCATCACGGCTGCGAAGGCGCTTGCGCGGCTCGAGGGCGAGGGGAAGATCGACGTGCGCCGTGCGGGCTCCGCGAAGCTGCACTACTGGAGGGGGTCGTGAATGGGGCTGCTTGATCGCGTTGAGCGGCGGGGACCTCCGGAAAAAGCGCCAAATCAGGGGATCGCTGACAAAGAAGCGATCCGGCGCCACATCGGGCGGCGCATCAGGACGCAGGAGCACGCCGATGTGCACGAGCCGACCGTCCACTATCACGCAGGAAAGGTCCATGTGCGGCGGCCGCAAGGCACCCTGTCGCAGCTCCAGCAGCAGGCGGCTGCCTCTTCCGGACGCATTGACGCGGCGAAACTCAAGGAGGCGGTGAAGGCAAAGCTCGTGCCGGGGGCGCCCGTGCCTGCTTCGGCAATGGGCCGCGTCACGACCGGCATCCCGGGGCTTGACGAGGTCATGAGCGGGGGCTTCCGGCGCAAGAACGCCAATCTGGTCGCCGGCGGCTCCGGCTCAGGCAAGAGCATCTTTGCGATGCAGTTCCTCGTCACGGGCATCGAGCAGTTCAACGAGCCGGGGGTTTATGTCTCCTTCGAGGAGTCTGAGGAGGATATCCTCTCTGATATGGAGTCATTTGGATGGGATCTCCGTGAGAAAATCCGGCAGAAGCGGCTCGTCGTCATCTCGTACACGCCGGAGCAGGTGGAGAATGTGCTGAAGACCGGCGGCGGCACGATCAGGGACACCGTGGAAAGCATCGGCGCAACGCGCATCGTTTTCGACTCGCTGACGGCGTTCACGCTCCTCCATGAGACTGCGTTTGCGCAGCGGCGCGCCTCGCTTGCGCTGTTCGACGCGCTGAAGAAGTGGGGCTGCACCTCGCTGCTCGTCGCGGAGCAGGAGCTCAATCCTGAGGAGCACATCTCGTCGGTCGAGGAGTTTGAGGTCGACGGCGTCATCCTGTTGTACAACATCCGCCGGGGGAACATCCGCGAGCGCGCGCTCGAAGTGTTCAAGATGCGCGCCACGAAGCATTCGGCGAAGATCTTCCCCATGACGATTTCCAACGAGGGGATCCGCATCTATCCTGATGAGGATGTGTATTGATGCCATGCGACGGACACACGCTGCGGGCGGCTTCCGGAGAGGCCAGGGCGCAACCGAGTTCCTCATCGTCCTTGCGGTGCTGCTGATGGTATTCCTCATCCTCCTCCAGGTCCAGTTTGACGTGCTCAGCCTTGTGACAAAGCAGTCGCGGCATGTGAAAGCGCGCGCAGCGATCGATGACCTTGGGGATGCGGCGGAGCTCGTGTACCAGCAGGGGCCGGGCGCGCGCACGAGAGTGTACATCGCACTGCCGAACACGATCGACCGGGTTGCCGCGGCGAACAGGACGCTCGCGGTCTCGTTCTTTGGCGGGCAGGACACGCTGCACCGGAGCTTTGGCTTCGATATCAACGGGACGCTGCCGACGGAGGAAGGTTTTTACTGGATTATCGTTGAAGCCGTTGACGATGCGGTGCGCTTCAATGCCACGGGCATCCTGACGGTCGCCTCACCTCAGCCGGTGTGCGGCAATGGCCTGAAAGAAACTGGTGAGCAGTGTGATGGTTCTGATCTCGGCGGTGAAAACTGCGTTGGCCTTGGCTACAGCGGAGGCGCGCTGGCCTGCTCGGCTGGCTGCAGCTACGACACCTCGGCGTGTGTTGCCGATATAACACCGCCCGGAAGCGTCAGCAGCCTCCTGAGCCCGGTGCAGGGCACCACCTGGATTTACTGGACATGGAGCAATCCCATTGATGCGGACTTCAGCAAGGCGATCATCTTCATCGACGGGGTGAATGTCGCGAATACGAGCGATGCGTTTTACAACGCCACGGGCTTTTCGCCGGACACGGCACATGCCATCACGCTCCACACTCAGGACCTTGCAGGGAATACCAATGCCGCCGATGCGAACGGCACGAACCGGACGCTTCCGCTGCCTCCCGCGAGCGCGGTGCTGTTCTATGATGATTTCGAGAGCTGGGGCGCCGGCGAGTGCGCGCATCCCGGCGTCTGGACGCTCTGCTCGCAAGGTGATGGGCATATCACGCGGAACAACAAGAATGTGTACAACGGGACATGGGTTGCGCAGCTTGATGACCACGATAGCGACACCGACTATCTCACCGCGTGCCTGGACCTTGGCAGTTATTCTGCAGCGACGCTTGAGTTCGCTTGGGCGAAGGAGGGGCTGGATGCCGGCGAGTACGGGAAACTCGACATCAACACCTCCGTTTCGGGATATGGGGAGGTCTTCTCCTCGGGAAGCGGCACGTCATCCTATGCCAGGCAGGCGGTCGATCTCACGCCCTATCTCAGCACGGAAACCTGCATAAGGTTCCACGTGCTCGCGGATTTGGGCGCTGACCGCTTCTATATTGATGATGTGCGCATCACGGCGCAGTCTTGAGCATTGGAGCCGTATGAAAACCTCTCGGATGATGATGCGGGGACAAAGCAGCGCGGAGCTGATCATTATCCTCGCGGTCTTCTTCCTTCTGCTGCTGGGCGTTCTTGCGGTGGTGAGCCAGCGGGACGATCTTTTTTTTGCCCTGCAGCCGCGGCTGTCCGCACGCACCATCGCTGACCGGTTTGCAACAGGGCTGAACAGCGTTTTTTTGGGCGGAGAAGGGACAACGGCAACGGCCGTGCTGCCCGCTGCCCTTGACGATGGAAGCCCCTACCTCCTGTCGGTGTATCCTGCCGCCCGCCTGGTGGAGATCCGCTGGGAGCACCGCGGAGGCGTGGAGCACTATGGCGCCTCACTCATCATCGCTCATGTGGACGGCACACTGGCGAACCTGTCGGGGGCGGTCGAGATGACGCATACCGGCAGCGGCGTGCTGCTGAGCGAACGGGAGTCATGAGCATGGACAACAGGAAGGGGAGGAATACCAAACGCGCGCAGATTCTCTCGGTCGATGCGCTGATCGCCGCGATCGCTTTTGCCGTGATCCTCGTGCTGGCGCTTGAGCTGTGGAGTTCTGTAACAGAAAAGATGGCGCTGGTCGAGCGGCGCAGTGATCTCGAGCGGATCGCGCGGGGGGCTGCTGCCGTGCTTGTGGAAACTCCCGGCGTGCCTGCGAACTGGTCGAACCTTTCCAGCGCGCTCACCACTGACAATGTGCCTGCGATCGGGCTGGCGCAGGGCAGCAGCATGAACGGGCTTGCGGCGCAGCACGCCTCCTCGGCCGGACTGCTTTCCCGCAATGCGCTGGTTCTCGATGCGAGGAAGGTCGCGCGGCTCGTCCAGCTTGATGCGGGCGACCATGAGACAGTGAAGCGGCTGCTCGGCATCGCGGGGCCAGGATACGAGTTTGCGCTGCGGCTTGCGGTGTGGGATGGGAGCTCCTATGCGCTGCGCGAGCAGCTTGGCCAGCGGCCGGATGCGGGCGCCGTTCATGTCGTGCAGCGCGAGCGGATTGCGCTTCTCCACGGGAACTGGACACGGCTGACCCTGCAGGTATGGGACGCGTGCAGCGGGGTGCTTTGCGGATGATCCCCCGGAGCCATCCGCGATGCGTCCATCCGCGCCATGGGGCGGTGTTCACCCTCGATGCGCTGCTTGCGCTGCTCGCCGCAGCCATCCTGTTCACGGCGATCCTTTTTTTCATGAGCCGCGTTGAAAGCGCGCCGTTCAGCCGGGATGTGCTGGCCACCCTTGCGGAAGATTCGCTGGCGGTTCTCGAAAAAGACGGGAGCCTGCTCGATGCGCACGTGACAGGCAGCAATGCGACGCTTCTTCGCTACCTTGACGCGCTTCCGCTGCGTTTCTGCGGGAGGCTCGGGATCTCCGACGCCGAAGGGAACCTGCTCGTGGCTGCGCAGCGCAGCGGCTGTGAAACGCCGGAAGAGCAGGCCGTTGCGCGGCGCGTGTTTGTCGGGCACCGGTCGGACGCGGCGCTCGCACGGATGGATGCATGGTACCTCAACGAATAAGCCGAAAGGGGATGGGCAGGAAAGCACTGGTCGTGACGCTGAGCGCGCTCCTGCTGCTGCTCTCGCTGTTCGCTCTCACGCTCGTCTTTTTCCACCGGCATGCGCAGCTCCGCTCCGCGCAGGTTGATGCGCAGCTTGCGGAAAAGCTCGGCTTTGTCGAAGACGACATTGTGGGCGGCAGTTACGCGCAGCTGCTGAACATCTCTGCCGCCGGCATCTCACGGCAAGGCGGGATCGTGCTGGTCAACTTCAGCGGGCTGCGCCTGCACGCTGCAGATCCTGAGGCGGTGATGGCGGCCTATCGCTCCGCGGTTCAGGGAGCGTATGCGCGCCAGAACAACCTGAACATCACGCTTTCGGGCTTTGTTCCCGTGATGAACGTGACGCCCTACCGCTCAGCCATCACCATCAACCGCAGCGACGTCCTTATGGCAAACAACGAAAGCAGCCTGAGCGGCCTGACCATTATCGTGAAGACGGATGAGGCAGCGTACGGCTCCCTTGAGGAAGATCTTGCCGCCGGAAGCGTGGCGGTGCGATTCGTCCTGCTCAATCGCAGCGGGGATGTGCTGTACGATACTGCAGGAGGGCTCGATCCTGCGGTCCAGAGCAAGCTGAAGTTTGATTTTGGCGGAGCCCGGCGGCTGCAGCTGCTGTTCGGACAGTTTGGCTCGCAGGAAGCCGGAACAGCACTGCTGTCAAGCACCATTCCCGTGGAGGTGCGCACTCTTCTCTTGC
>CAYYLB010000073.1:0-5110 GCA_964472345.1 uncultured Methanosarcinales archaeon | reverse complement strand
TGAGTAATCCAAGAAATAGTTGATCTGATTCCCAGACTTTTTCTGCTTAATTAACCTGCTTATTTTTTTCATTCCATAATCTATAGAGGGCATTCCTACTTTGAGCTGCTTGGAAAGTTCCCTCTTATGAATGCCTGGATTGAGATATATTTGTTCCAAAATCCTCATTTCTGTTTTGTCATACATTTTATATCAATTGTCATAGAAAGTATATCAATAATATATAAAGCTTTGCATCTTATCCCTGCCTAAAAGAGATACTCTTTTTGACCTGCGTTGAGGCCGTGCACGACACATCTCTCTATCCCCCAGCGGAGCAGGCGGCATCGCGTGGTGCATCACATTTAAAAAGCAAATTCCCCTCTTCCCGGAAAAATGATCGTTTACCCGCGCGAGCCGACACTCATCTCAACGCAAAACGCCGCCAGCATCCCAGCCAGCCTCCCCAATGTCATCGCTGTCCTCTTCGACCTTGACGACACGCTGATCGACACCTCAGCTGCAAAAGAAAAAAAGCAGGAAGCATGCATAGCCGTGCTCGAGGAGAATGGTGCAGCAGCAACCGATGGGGATGCCCTCCGCTATTATCAGTTGTTCTACGGGATCATGAACAGCAGATCCGACCAGCCCCTCCAGACCCTTGGTCTCCCTGAAAAGCAGCTCGATGCGCTCCTCATGGCCTACAACAGCATCTGGCCTGAGCTTTTGCCGGGTGCGAAGGAAACCCTTGATGCGCTGGGAGAGCGCGGCTACGTCCGCGGCTGCGTCACGAACGGACCTTCCAAGCTCCAGCGGGAGAAAATCCAGCGGCTTGGCCTCGGCAGTTTCAAGGAAGGGTCCTCACTCCTTGTAGAAGGATCTTCGCTCGATTTCGCCGTCATTTCAGGAGATGTCAGCTGTGAAAAGCCAGGCGAGGCGATTTATGTGGCTGCGCTAAACCTTGCCCGGCAACGCCTCGGGGATGCAATCCATCCAGAAAAGGTCGTCTTCGCCGGCGACCGCCCCTCAGACTGGATCGGAGCAAATAAAGTGGGGATGATCTCAGTCCAGCTTCTCCGGGATGGAGCAGATCCAGCGGCAGGCCGGGAGCAGAGCAGTCAACAAACCGCTGATAAGCCACACTATGTCATCGCCTCTCTCAGCGATCTCTTGCGAATGCTGCCCGGAAGCGGCGCTCACGTGCAGGAGAGCTACGCCGCCGCTCATTAGCCGCAAAAGCGCATCAAGAAATCCGAACCACTACAACAGCCCTTTCCCCACCAGCTCTTCCCGTCGTGCCTCCCGCCGGTATTTCCCGTACTTGTCCTCCGGGCTCCACTTCGCCGGCTGGGGCGGGACGCTCGTTGCGCCGCACGGATGCGTTTCCTGCAGGGTATACGCCGCACAGCGGGGGCACCGCAGCAGCCGTTTCATGCCTCTTCACGGGCAAGCTGCGCCTCGCCATTGCCCGAGAATGCCTCGACCAGCTTCTCCTCGATCTGCTGCAGCGTCTGCTCCGCATCCTTATAGGTTTCTGATTCGATGCGCATCTTGTACCGCCCGCCGCCGAGGTACATCAGCTCCACGGTGCTCCTCGTGCCAAGCTCCCGTGCGGCGAGCAGCGACCGCTTCACCAGCTCAACGCCGCGGGGATCAAACGTCCTGATGGACCAGGTGCCGCGGATCGACACCTTGGGCGGCCTGAACCGGTCGGCGACATGCTGCTGCAGCACGGCGGCAAGCTTCTTCTCCGTGATGAACCTCTCGGCAGGGATCTTTCCCGTCGAAATGTCCTTGAAAAACTGATGAACAAACGCATACTGCTCAAACACCTTGCTGGTGACGGCATCATAGACTGCCTGCAGCGGCTGGCCGAGCTCCTTGCCGACCTGCTCGATGACTTTCTCTGCCTTCTGCTCCTGCTTGATCTCTTCGAGCTTCTTCCGCCGCTCAATATCCGAGACGCGGCGCAGGCTCAGGTCGATATGCCCGCGTTCGGCATCGACCCGGAGCACCTTGCATACCACCTTCTTGCTCAGCTCAACATATTCGCGGATATTCCGGATCCTGCCGGCAGCAATCTCGCTGATGTGGATCAGGCCGCCTTTGTCATACTCGTCGAGATTGACAAAAACCGCGTGGTTGAGAATTTTTGTTACCGTACACAGCACAAACGCGTCCTCGCCCGGATAGCCTTCACGCCGGTACAGCATTACGAAAGAACCTCCAGGATATGGCCGGAAACCTGGCTCTTGCCGCCCGTCGGCGTCGCGAGCGTCGTGTCGCAGACAAGGCACTTCACGCTGCTGCTCACGTTCCCGAAGATGATCTGCTCATTCTTGCATTTGATGCAGCGCACCTTGACAAACGAGCTTCGCGGCCTTGTTTCCATCATTGCTCCTGCACCTCGACTTTCTTTGCGCGGAACGTCGCGCGCTTCGGATGCATCTTCTTGCACTTCTCGCACTGGAAGCGGATATCTGCCTTCTTGCTTACTTTTGAGCCGGTCATCTTCCACTGCGTCACCGCCGGCTTAGAGTACCTTCCCCACCCGCCGAAGCCCCGCGCCTTTCCCCGCAGCCGCGCACGGATCTTGCTCCCATGCTTCAGGGCGCTTGCCGCGTGCTTCTTGACGATCGTGACCTTATGGACGGTGTGCTTCCGGCAATAGGGGCACAGCCGCCGCATCTGCTTGGGCAGCTTCATGGTCTCGCGCAACCCCCGGCCATTTATAAAGGTTCCTGCACCGCTTCCTCTTTCCCGGCGGCCACTGCCCGCTTCTTCTCGAGAAGGATTTCCGCAAGCTCGCGCGGCAGCCCCGCGACATCATCCGCCTCAAACGGCCCGTAAATCGCCAGGTCCCGGCCGACAAACTTTGGCACCGCATGCAGGAACCGCACCACGAGCTGCTCTGCCGGCTTCTTTTCCCTGTACTGGCTCTCCGCGCCGGCAGCGACCAGCTGCAGCCTCCGCTGGACCTGGGGCATCTTACGCTGCAGCAGCTGCAGCAGGACGCCGCCGCGGTAATGGTCCAGGACATCAACAAGCGCATCAAGGAACTGCTGCTCCTCATCCAGCAGCTGGCCCGCGTCGAGCGCATGCGCCGTCCTGCTCTTGTTCAGCGCAAGCTCGATGATCTTCCGCTCCCGCCGCTCGTAGAGGTCTTTCAGCACCTTGCGGATGTTGCGGATCTCCATCTCAACCTTCTCGCGCTCGCCGATGCTGAAGAGGTCATTTTCCTTGCTCACCCGCTCAAGCACTTTCATCTTTTCCTGGAGGTAGTTCAGCACATCCTGGAAGAAGCTCGGCTCCAGCGGCAGCAGCTCCTCCCGCTGCTTCTCGCGCATCAAGAGGTCATACAGTGTTTCGAACGTAATGGCAATTTCCTCCCCCATGGCCTCTGCAGGGGCAGGACGGCTTTAAATGGTTTTCCGTGGTGGAGGGGGGTTGTGGGAGATGCGGTTCAGCGGTTCCCAGCACCCCTTTTGAACAGAACGGGAGCCGCTGCCGGTAAAAAGAAGGCGCTGATTTCAGCCTCCCACCGCCGCACACCGCACCAAGGCGCTAACGCAGCGTCCATAGGAAACACTATGTTTCCTTCATCATCCTCAGCAACGCCTCTTTTTTCTTCTTCAGCTCGCGCGGGTTCAGCCCGAGGTATTTTGTTCCATCAAATCCTATGATAATCTTCCGCAGCCGCTCGTACAGCCGGCCAAGGTGGTGCTTCTCAATCAGGCCCAGATAAAGCGGAAAATCAACGGGAGCAAAACACAGCAGCGCCATGATGTCAATCCGGTCTTTCTCACCTTTTACACTATGCGCGCGCTCCTCCTCCGCCACCTGTTTCAGGATGAGCAGCGCCTCGGGCTTCACGACTGCAATCCCCTCGATGGTGGTGGCATACTGCTGGAGTTCCTCGGCGGGAAGAGGCAGGCGCGAGTAGAATGGGACATAGATGTCGACGTCGATATCGTCAAGCACAATCTCATACTTCCTGAGCCGGCTGTTTTTCTTGAGCCCAAAGTGTGTCTTCAGGTACTCGAGATCTTCATAGCGGGTGATGATGATGTCAACGTCCTTGGACTTGTGGTGCCTTGTCCAGAGGTATGCCGCCCACCCGCCGATGAGGATGAAGCGAATCGGTCTCGCGGTAAGCTCTTGCAGCACCCCCCAGCTCTTCGCAGTGATCTCCGTGTTCCAAAAGTCCATCTTACTCCATCTCCCTGATCTTTTTCTCCAGCGCAATGAGGAATTCCCGCGCATACCACTCGGGCACATTCCAGAGGTCAACGAAGGTTTGCGCGATGGTGGTGGTCGCTCCATACGCAGCGGTTCCGCTCATCGCGAGGACAAAGAGGTTCGGCGCGCCACGCCTGAGAGGGAAACGCTCTTCGGCATCTTTGCGATCGCCATAGGCATACACTTCAGAATAATCCGCAGGCGCGTCCCTGAACCGCAGCTTGTAGGCCGTGAACATCCCGAACACCATCCCCGGCGGCATGTCCGCTTCGATGCTCCGCACAGGCTTGTCAACGCGTGTCCGGTACACGATGTCCCGCTCCACGTTCCGCACGCTCGCCCAGTGGTAGAGCAGCTTGAGGGGATCGATGATTGTCAGGCTGCGCGCCTTCACCTCAACAGCACCCATCCGGCGCAGCGGCGCGATGCTGTGATTGACCGTACCTAGTGAGAGCTGAAGCTTTTCCGCAAGCGCCTTCTGGGTGCTCACGCGTTGCTTCCGCTCCAGCGCCAGGAAGAGCAGCTCCCGGTAGACCTTTTCCGCCTGTTTCATTTTTCAATAATAGCTGATTATTATTTATAAATGTTTCTATTTTTTTGAAACTTCTGCGCGTTTCTCATTTTTCCCATTTAAATGAACGCTGCTCCTATGCCAAACGCTCCGCACGCCCCTCATATGCGTGGCAGCCCGCAGCTTGGCGGCGTTCTCGCTGCAGCGCAGGCCGCCGGACAGGTTCGTTCAGTTTCCCGCCCGATGAAGTGCCCGTAGTACGCCACCGCAACGGCCGCCAGCCAGCAGAGCACACGTTTATAAACCACGTCCGCCGCGGATGATACCATGGCCCTCCTCACCTTCCAGTCCCTCGATTTCTGGGAAGAGCAGGAGAATGTC
>CAYYLB010000072.1:0-5188 GCA_964472345.1 uncultured Methanosarcinales archaeon | reverse complement strand
AAAACCCCCGAAACATTTTTAAACGGGCCGTCAACCGCAGCGCTCCATGGTGAGGCTCCGCAAGTTTTGCAGCTATCAGAAGATTGAGCGCCCGTACACGCGCATCAGCAAGTACAAGAAGCAGAGCTACGTGAAGGCGCGCCCGCACATGAGCATCGTCCGCTTTGAGCATGGCGACCCGCGCTCGGCATTCGAAACGACGCTCAGCCTCGTCTCGCTCAAGGACACGCAGATCCGCCACAATGCGCTCGAAAGCGCGCGCCAGACGAGCAACCGCGTCTTTGAAAAAGCGCTCGGCAAGTCAGGCTATTTCCTGCGCCTCCGCAAGTATCCGTTTCACATCCTCCGCGAGAATGCCATGGCGACCGGCGCGGGCGCTGACCGCATGTCGCAGGGCATGCAGCTCTCCTTCGGCAAGCCCGTCAGCAGCGCTGCGCAGATCCTTGTGGGCGAAATTCTCCTCGAAGTGCGCGTCGACAGGAAGAACAGCAAGCTCGCAAAACTCGCGCTGAACCGCGCCCGCAAGAAGCTGCCGGGCAAGTTCCGCATCATTGAGGTTTCTCAAGTGAGGAAAACTGCCCCGCCCAGCGCTGGAGCTGCCCCTTCAGCTGCGTGATGTCCGTGAGCGCGTGCGGATAGCTCATGGCAGCGGCCCGCTTGACCTGGCCGGCATCAGCGACATCCGTCTTGCTCATATACACGACAAGGGGCTTCTTGAGCCCGTCAAGCAGCTGGAGCAGCCGCTCCTGCTCTTCGAGGGGATAGCTTTCCATCGGATCAACCACGAAGACAATTGCCTGCGCGAGATGCCGCAATGCAAGATGCGCCTGCAGCTCGATGGTGTTCATCTTGTCCTTTCGTGCGAGCGTCCCCGGCGTGTCGATCAGCTGGAGCACGCGGCTGCCGAACTGCGCGTAGCCAAGGTTGATGTGCTTCGTGGTGAACGCATACTCTGCGATCTCCGGCCGTGAGCTGCTCAGCTTGCTCAGCAGTGTTGTCTTGCCGACATTGGGAAAGCCGGCAATCGCAACGGTGGGAATCTCCCTGAGGATGGGATAGGTCTTCATCACCTTTCTCGCCTCTTCAAGAAACTGCAGCGCGGGTCCGATCCGCTTCACCAGCGACGAGACCCGTCCGTACAGCGCGCGCCGGACCTCATGGATCTGCGCCTCATCCCGCGTCCGCCGCACGCGCTGCGCCGCCCTGCGATGCACCTCCCCCAGTGTCCCGATGAACCACGCGAGCGCCTGCAGCGAGCTCTCCAGCCGCGGGACATCGAGCGTCGCGCCCATCAGCTCCCGATAGAACACCGGCAGCTTTTCCCTCGCCGGAAACGATGCCTCTATCGCGTGGATCCGCTCCGCAAGCACGTCCCGCACGACGTCAAACCTTGCCTGCTCAACCTGCGCCAGCTGCTCAAACCGCAATGGCCGCGCAGCGCGCTTCTTGAGCTGCTCAACCCGGAGCTTCGTGCGATGGAACGCGATGTCAAGGTACGTCTGCGGCGTTTCAATGGGCCTGATCCTCTGGAAGAACTGCATTGTCTTCTCTTTCTTCTCTTTCATCGCCGCACCTGCGCAACTCCCTGCTTCGGGCACAGCCGGGCGACAGGACACTGGCTGCACCGCGGAGCAGGCGCCCTGCACACCGCCCTGCCATGCGCCTTCATCAGCCACGGAAACCGCTTCCACTCCTCTCTTGGCAGGAGCTCCATGAGCTGCTTCTCCGCTTTTTCCGCATTCTTCTCCGTATCCGTCCATCCGAGGCGGTACGCGACCCTCAGGACGTGCGTGTCAACGACAATCCCTTCAACCACATCAAATGCATTCTGCAGGATGGCATTCGCGCTTTTCCTGCCGATGCCGGGCAGCGCAGCAAGATCCGCCATCGTCCGCGGAACCTCGCCGCCATGCCTCCTTGCCAGCTCCTGGCACGCTTCCTTGATGTGCTTTGCCTTCGCCGCGGGATACGAAACCGCGCCGATCTCCCTGATGAGCGGCTGCAGCTCCGCATGCGCGTAGTCCTCTGCCGTTCGGTACTTCCTGAACAGTGATGTGGTCGTCGCATTCACGACTTCGTCACGCACCTGCGCGGACAGGATTGTCGCGATGAGCAGCTCAAGCGGGGTGGAAAAATGCAGGTAATGGTGCAGCCGTGGATACGCCTGATGCAGCGCCCGCAGTACATCGTTAACCGGAGCCGGTTTCATGCGATGACAAAAAGAAGCGCTCTCTTAAAAATGAATCGGAAAGAAAGGGGGTCGTGCGAAACGGTGCACTGCCCGACGGTTGTGAGCGAGCAGGTCCACTCGTCAGACGCGCAAGGCATGCTTTTTCTGCGATGAAGACTGCCAACACCTAAAAAGAGCGAACAACGGAAAAAGCGCGAGCGAGCTGGCAGTGCCGCGGAGCGAGTTACTCTGAGGGAGCGAGGAGTTACCAGAGACCGCAGTCTCGGCGTATTGCACCGACCCTGAAGATCATCAGTGCCCTCACAACGGACACATGCATTCATGCAACCACAAGGAACCCTCACTCATACACGCTCCGTGCAATGTCATGGATGGCGAGCGTCATGATTTTCAGGTGCTCCGTCAGCGCGCCGATGCCCCGCACCTCGGTGTTCTTCTCGTACAGCTGCTTGATCTGCGCGACGATCGCCGGCTTTTTCGCGGAGACCTGGTGCGCGAGCATCGTGTCCTTCTTCCCGCACGCCGTCATCATGTCCTGCTCGTTCCGCTCGATCTTGCCCAGGAGTGCGATGACCTGCTCCTGCGCGCCCCGCCCGAGGGAGATGCGCTTCAGCACGCGCGCGATCCGCTTCGCCTCATCCGCGATGTACTCGAGCTGGCTCGTGAGCATCCACAGGTTGAGCAGCTCCATGCTTGTCAGCCGGTAATGCTGCGACGCGATGAGCGGGTTCCGCAGCGCATACCGGATGGCGCGGAAGCTCAGGTAGCTCAGGCGGTTGACATCCTCATCCCTGCTGAAGATGTTCTCATACAGGTCCTCCGCAAACATGCGCTTGGTATCGGCAAGCATCGAGCGGGCGCTCGCATCCATCTTGGTGACCAGCATAGGGATGGAGATCTCGTGGAGGTTCAGGAAGTCGCGCGCGATGATGCGGTCCGCGTGCTGCTCCATGACCTCCAGCGCCATCAGGCTGTGCAGCAGCTGCTTGATCTGCGGCGTCTTCTCCCGCACCTCGCCGCCCACAAGCGTGATCATCTTGTAGTTGTTGATGTACGCCGGGATCAGCTCCCGCTTCAGCTCGTCAATCCCCTTGCCGTCCACGCTGATGACGATGCGCTGCTCCGGCTCGCGCTCCTGCTTGTCTGTTTTCGCGAAGAGCGTCAGGCTTTCGTGATTATCGTGCACGGGAATCACGTCGCCCTTCCGCAGCTGGTTGCGCTCCACCCACCGTTTGGGCAGCGAGACGACGTAACTGCTCTTCCCGAATGAGATCAGCTTGCGGTATTCCATCATTCCGTCATCCTCCGCACGATGCTGTGGTTGATCCGCGCCATCCGCTTGACCATCTCAAGCAGCACCGGCGCAGGATGCTCGTTCGCGTGCTGCCGCTGCCTGGCCGTGCATGCGTCAATCAGCCCCCGCTTCCCCGCCGCAAGCGCGAGCGCAAGCTGCGCATCCTGCTTGTGCAGCGCGCGCATCGTCGTGAGATAGAGCTGCTGCATCTCCGCAAGCGACGCAGCAACGTCCTGCGCGGCCGCTGCGCGCAGCTGCGCGCCGGCCGTTTCGCAGGCAAACCGCTCAAGCTCGTCTGCAAGGCTCTCCAGCGCACCTGCATGATGGGACAGTGTGCACAGCTCCTGCAAGGAGAGGCGCAGGCTTTTCAGCACCGCCGGATCATTCGCTGCCTTCCGCATCGCCTTGGCGACGACAAAAAACAGCCGGTCGACATCGTCATCGCGCGCACCCATCTCTTCAGCCTGCCCGGGATGCTCAATCAGGTCGGTGAACATCGAGCGGATGAGGATATCCATCTTCCGTAAATGATCGGCGATCGAGATTGCGGAAAAGTCAAGGAAGTCCTTCAGCACCAGCCGCGTCCGGCTCGATTCCATCACTTCCAGCGCGATCAGTTTCTGGATCTGCTGCCTGATGCGCGGCAGCACGCTGCTCAGCTGCTCGCCGCTGATGGTGATGGTGTCGTAGGAATTCAGGTACGCTGCGGTGAGCATGTGCAGGACAACGTCCGGCGGGCTCCCGTCAACCCGGATGGCAAAGTCACGCTCCACCCGCTGCTGCGCCGCCCCGTTCTGCGCCGGGCTCACGGCGAGCTGCTCTCCGCTTTTCTCGAGCATCACCACGCTGCCTTTCGCAAGCCGGTGCTCCTCAACCCAGCTTTTGGGGATGGAAATGACATATCCCCCCTTCCCGAAAGAAATCAGCTTCCGATAGTCCATCCAACCACCCCTATATAACTCATATGGCGGCTAGTGGAAGTATATTAATAAGGTTGTTCTTATATTCTTTATATTTTATAAAAGGTCATTGTGTAATCCTGGAACCTGGGTGATTAGACCTATTGGCCCGCCGCTTCTCGTGGCCTGCTGAGCCGCAGCTCCTATCGGGACAGACCCCTATTCCCTCTTGGGAAACAGCACCGCTGCAATGAGAGCGATGATGAGCACCACTATCCAGAAGAATCCCGCTCTAACCGTGCCGCTCGCAAGCAGTGCAAGCAAGCCAACAAGAATGCCGCTCAAAAGCAGCGCCGCAACCTGCCGCAAGGGGATCATGGAAAAAAGGGCGTACCTACCTACCACGTCAGGTTTTCAAGCACAGCCGCGGCGTCGTCCGCCTGCTGCGTTTCAAGCTCTTCGCTCGCGCTGTCAACCGCCTGCACCCCTTCACCTACCTGCTGCACCGCCGCAGGCGCTTCTCCCGCCGGCGCTGCCTTTTGCTGCGCTGGCGCGCACGCGGCGATCAATACCATGAGCATGGCTACCCCGGCGAAAATGGCATGTTTCATCTTTCGCATCACCCCCGAGCCGCAAAGGGCGTGTTTCTTTTAAACCTTTTGTATTGAAGGCGCTGGCCATCTCATCAGAGAGTTTCTGCTTAAAGGCTTGGAAAAAGTGAGAATCGAGGTGAATCTGGTGAGCATCGCACATAATTTCCTAAATTCCCGTTGAAATAGGCATTAGGTTGGTGTGTTCTGATTG
>CAYYLB010000071.1:0-5221 GCA_964472345.1 uncultured Methanosarcinales archaeon | reverse complement strand
ACGATCTTCGTTGACAGCGACGCGCTCATGAACTGCTCCTTCGGCGTATCGGGAATGAAGAACTGCAGCTTTTACTGGAACACCAGCGCCTACACCGAAGGCGCGCACACCTTCAACGCCACGGCAAACGACACCTTCAACAACCGCGCCCAACTCGCGCAGCGCAGCGTGACGGTGAACAACACCGTGCGGCGGTGCTTTGCCGGCGTGTGCCAGGATGAGAAGTTCGCGGACTTCAACCAGGGGACGTGGAACTTCACGTTCTTTGCAACGGGGAACGGCTCGGTGCAGCTGAACAGCTCGCCCCAGCGCTTCAACGGCAGCTTCATCTCGCGCGTATTCAGCGCCGGCGAATTTGCACACTGGAAGAACATCTCCTGGGCGAATCTCTCACAGGCGGGAACCATCAACACGAGCCTGAACTTCTCCGTGCGGAGCTGCAACGACCTCAACTGCAGCGGGGAGAGCTTCACGGCGCTCGCGCAGAACGCGTCGCCGCAGCCGCTCGCGGTTGCGAACAACACATTCTTCCAGTACCGGGCGGAGTTCTCCGCGGACAATGTCACGTTCAGCGCGCAGCTCTTCAACGTCACCATCAGGTATGAGCCGATCCGCGCGCGCCTTGTCGAGACCTACGGAAACAACCGCGCCCGCGGCTCTTTCGCAGGCAATGACACCGTGGCCATCCGCGCCAACGGCTCGTTCCTCTCGACGCCGCAGATCACCATCGTTGATGCGGCAGGTGTGCGGCAGATCGACGGGCAGGGCATGGCTGCGCAGGGCGGCGGCTACGTCTTCAACTACACCGTGAACGGCTCGCGGGGATGGTACGATGTCTCCATCAACTCGCAGGTGTGGCAGCGCCTCTTCTACCGCGGGGAGGTGTGGCAGGGCAACTACACCGACGAAAGCGGGAATGTGTTCACCTTCCGCAGGCTGCTGAATGTCACCGAGCCGGGCATCCGGAGCAGGTGGTTTGAGCCGGTTGACGTGAATACCTCATTCACCTATGAGCCGAACAACCAGAGCGTCCGCGTGGTTGCGTACAACACCACGCACCTGCTTGAGATCCCGTCGCAGCTCCTGATGGCGAACACCACCAGCGACGGCCTTGCGAGCGCGCGCATCATCTTCCTGGCAAGCGTGAACATCAGCGAGGTCCGGCAGTATTTCATCATCTCGACGAAGACGAGCCTGCCCAAGAACTACAGCAGCGACCTGAACGCAACCAACACCAGCGACCAGTACCGCATCGAGAATGCGCATTTCGTCAGCTTCTTCAACGTGAGCCAGGGCGGGCTGCTCCAGCGCCTCATCAGCAAGCTCGGGAGCAACACGAGCCTCTCGGGAACGGAGCCGATGGACTTCTATCCCGAGTTCCAGATCGGCCTGACGACGTACTCGGAGCGCAGCGACACGACCGCAACTGCAGCGCTCGCCTCGGGCCCTGTCGCGGCCATCTTCAATGTCTCCGGCCACGCGAATGATGTCGACTCGAAGCCTGTCGCCGTGAAGTGCACCGTCTACAGCAGGAACTCCTTCATGCTCTGCGAGAAGAATGTCTCGACCACCGCGACGGAGAACTGGAAGAGCTTCTACCTCAACGGGCTGGTGTTCGGCGACGGGAAGTACACCAACGCGTCGTACCGGAATTCGAGCGACCCGATCGTCACGCGGCCGCTCGCGGCCGGCGACAACGCTGACACCTCATCGCTCGACACGAACATGCGCTGGATCGCGCTGTACAACACCGAGAACGGCGATGCCGTCGCGGAGCTGTTCCTCAACCGCACCTTCGCGGCGAGCAGCAGCCCGAGCATGGAGATTACTGATGACTCGGACAATGACTTCTACCGCCACCTGCTCATCGGCTCGACGAGCACTTCGGTGAGCAGCGGATCGAACTTCTCCACGCGCACCGCGCGCCTCGTCTTCAACGGGCTTGGCGAGATCACGCAGGCCAACCAGACGTACGAGAACCTGCTGAACCCCGTCACCATCACGCAGGAAGCCGAGGAGACGTCTGACCGCCAGGCGCCGCTGTTCCGCGCGACGGGGAACATCTCAGGCACCGATGCGGCCAATGCGACCGCCCACAGCCACTGGACCGACGACAGCTTCCTCGACTATGCGGTGATCAACATCACGGGCAACGGCGCGAACGGGAGCGACACGGTGCTGTATGTCAACACGAGCTATACCATCCGCAACGGCACCGCCTTCGTGAATGAGAGCAGCATTAACATCACGCTCAACGCGTCGCGCGTCAACGCGGGCCAGATAACCGCGAACATCACCGTGCGCGACGTGTCGGGGAGGGTGAACAGCACGCTCATCACATTCAACGTGAGCGATGCGACGGCTCCGGACGTCATCAAGCTCAACACCACGCCGAGCACCGCCGCCGGCCTTGACCCGAACGTGAGCGTCGAGGTGACCGCCAACATCACTGAGTATACCAATATTTCCTCTGCCACGCTGTACTACCGCTCGCTGCTCAACACGAGCAACACGAGCGCAGCGATGACGCTGCGCGCGACGCAGAACTTCGTGCACACCTATCAGGCGAACTTCACCCCCGCAGCCGGAAGCAACTACACCTATTTCGTCGAGGCGACGGACACCGCCGGCAACACGGCGAACAGCAGCGATCGGAACCTGAGCATTGTGTTTGACTCGACGTGGAACCTCACGCCGGTTAGCTTCGGGGCGGTGTCCGGTGCGCTCGGAACCAATATCAGCGCAGCCAACATCACCATCACCAACACGGGCGACCGGAGCATCGACTTCCGCGTCACGTCGAACTGGGACACGAGCAGCGCAATCTACTACAACCGCACGGCGGAAGGCAGCAGCGGCTATCAGCTCTCCATCCCCGCGGGCAATGCGAGCAACTTCACCGTGACGGTGGTCGCGAAGGCGGTGGAGCGCAGCGACACGCTGAACATCACGCTCGATGCTCTCAACGACACCGCTGAGCCTGGGCTGAACCAGTCAACAGGCACGATCGTCAGCTTCGCCTCAGGGCCGTTCCTGCTTGTCACGATCACGGACTACAATATCAGCGTCACGCAGAGCGACACGGGCGTGTACCTGAACGCGCGCGTTCAGAACAAGGGCAACGCCACGGCGACGGGCGTCTGGCTCGCGTGGAACCTTTCGCCGGGCTGGACGATCAGCCAGGGAGAGCGGAACAAGTCCATCGGCACGCTTGCGGTTGATGCGATCGCGAACAACCAGGTCAACGTGACCATTGCGGACGACGCGGCAACGGGGACAAAGACGATCACGGCCCTTGCCGGCAGCTCGGAGGACAAGAGCGGCTCTGCTGCCGTTGACGTTGCGGTGATTGCAAAAGCGGAAGAAGAGGAAGAGGAGACTCCAAGCACGGACACGGGCGGCGGAGGCGGCGCCGGAGGCGGCGGCTCGGGCGCCGGAGGCGGCGGCGCCGTGACGCCGCAGCAGCGCGACCGCCTGCTGCAGACCTCCGAGACATTCGAGCTGGTCAGGGGAAGCCAGCAGAGCTTTCCGCTGCGGGTGGAGAACCCCTTTGATGGAATTTTGCGGAATGTCACCGTTGCGCTCTCCGGCTTCCTTGCGCAGTACCTGAGCGTGCAGCCGCGCTCGGTCGATGCGCTGCGGCCCAATGAGAGCTATGACTTTGCCGTGAACATCGGAGCGCCTGAGTACTTTACCGAGGGCGACCACAACCTGACGTTCCTCATCACGGGAGTTGTTGTCACGACGCTGCCGCTTCCGGAGGGACAGGCGGTGACGCTGCGCACCTTCCTGCGGGAGAACCGCTCGGTGTCGCTGGTCATCCAGGAGATCCCCCATGGGGAAGCTTCCGCGCTGCAGGAGTCGAGCGCTGCGCTGATCAGCGAGCTTGCCTCCCTCGGATTGCCGACGCAGGAAGCGGAGCAGCTGCTCGCGACGCTTGCGCGCGAGTTCGACCAGAAGCGGTACGGCGCTGTCCGGGCAACGGCGCAGCGCATCAAGGCGCTGTATGATCTTGCGATGCAGGCACGCGCGCTGATCGCCGCGGTCCAGCAGGACATCGGGCAGGCGGAGTTCCAGGGGCTGCGCGTGGCGAAGACGAAGCGCCTGCTTCGGCTGTCGGAGGCAGCGTTGCAGCGCGGCGACTTCTCCACTGCGCTGCAGCGCGCGGAGGATGCGCGCGTGACGCTTGCGCTCGAGACGGTCGGCAGGTTCAACTACCTCACCTACATTGAGAACAATTGGGAGACGCTCGCGGCGGCCGCATTCGCCGCGTCCATCATCGCGTGGCTCCTGTTCCTGCTGGCAAAGTATCTCCTGCTCGGCGCGCGGATGAAGCACCTCAGGAAAGAGGAGCGCATCATGATCGGGCTGATCCAGGAAGTGCAGCGCGACTGCTTCGAGCGGCACAAGCTGAGCGTGAACGAGTACCTGCAGACGCTGCAGCAGTATGAGCAGCGGCTTGCGCAGGTCGTGCAGCAGACCGTGCAGCTCGAGATCAGGCGCGCGAATGTCTTCCGGCTGTTCCACAAGGCGAACCGCGAGCTGCTCCAGGAGCGCAAGGAGCTGCTGAGCCTTGTGCAGCGGATGCAGCGGCTGTACGTCGAATCGGGCAAGCTCGAGACGCGCGTCTACCAGAACCGGATGAGGAGCTATGCGAAGCGGCTGGCGGAGCTTGAGGAGCACCTGGCAGAGCTTGAAGCACGGCATGCGAGCAGGCGCCGCTGGTGGAGGAGCTCATGAAACCGATACCCATGTCAATTGCTGCCGCTGTCTTTGCGGCGCTGCTTATTGCGCTCAGCGGAGCTGCGGGACTGTCTCCGGAAGGGAGCGAGGCCAATGCGAGCCTGCAGGCTGCGCTGCTGGATCTGGACGGGCTGCGCGCAGCGGGATTCGCCGTTGCGCGGTACAATGACACGCTGCTCGTTGCACAGGAGCTGTTCGCCGTTGCTGCTGAGCGCGAGCATGCCGGTGCCGATGCCGATTATGCCCAGGTGGCGGGGAAGCTCGAAGAGCTGCAGCAGCTGAGGCAGCTTGCGTTCACGGCGTCCGATGAGCTGCGCGCGCTTGGCGTTGAGCTGAACCAGACAACGGCCATTGCGGACCTGACGCAGGCCCTTGTGCTGTATGGGCAGGCAGCGGACGCGCTGCGCGCGGAGCGCTATGAGGAAAGCCTGCGCCTGATCGATGCGACCTACGAGAAGCTGTCGGAGCTTGAGGCGGT
>CAYYLB010000070.1:0-5360 GCA_964472345.1 uncultured Methanosarcinales archaeon | reverse complement strand
GGCAGGGGAGACATCCTCGGAAAGATAGAGAGTGCCACTGAAGGATAGCAAAATTTATATAGCAACGCCGCTGAACCGCGCCTGATGAGCAGAGAACCCTATAAACGAGCCGACTATGCGCCTGACCAGACGCGGGAAGGAGTCTGGCTGGTGCGGGAGAATGTTGAAGCTGTTCGTCAGTTCGCGTTCGTCGAAGGGCGCTGTGCAGCCTACCCCCCAGATGTTGTTTTACCTGATGAGCGGGAAAGGCGTATTCGTGATATGTGCCAGGCTTACATTGCAGAAATTCACTATGAGAGGGATTTTGCCGAGATTGAAGCAGAGCGATTTTCTATGCCCTCACCGAAAAACTACCGTGAGCAGATCTTAAATCAGCTCATCGCGTACGAAGTCATAAACGATGGGCGGAACGGAGGCTTCAACGATCGAAAGTTCCGCATCGACGCATTCAGAATTAAATGTGATACATTTGAGATGGCGGTTGGCCTGAGCCACTACAAAGAATTCCGTGCAGACGTCGATCGCCGTCCAAACTATAACAAGACATTGAGGGAACTTGGAAGGCAATTCCACCAAAACGAGTGGGCATTCCACTCCCGCTGCCCGGGTGTTGCAGCACTTGTCATCACTGCGGATGGATCAGCCGTTGTCTACGAGCGAATGAAAGGAGAGGATCGCAGCGGGGAGCTGAACACCGTTGCCGGCCACTGGAACTTTCGGGAAGAAAGAAGGAAAATCAATGTTTATGCTGATGTCTTCCGCGAACTGCGCGAGGAACTCGGCATTAGTAGAAAGAGGGTGAAGGATCTGCGCTTTGTTGGTGCCTACCTTGATCCGAGCAGAGAAGCGAGCACCGATCTGACGTTCATTGCATCCACGGATGTGCCGGATAAAGAACTCGAAGAAGGAGGGTGGAGACGCAGAGTCGAAAAGCGAGAGCAAGCCAAAGAGCCGGTTCTGCTGCGCAGCCACGTTGAAGTCGAAGAGTTGCTCGAGAGTCGTGTCGTGCCTGGCTCCGACCGAAAATGCCTCATCATGTGCTCAACCGAGGGAGCGCTCCGCTCGCTGCACCCGCCGGAGTTGAAACGCTAACTTCGTTCTGAAAGTTTCTTTTTTAATCGTTTTGATATCTCTTCAAACTTCTTCTTCGTTAATTTCTTTCCCTTCCACTGCTCTATCTTGATGTTGTCGCCTTCGTCCCTCGGAATCACATGCACGTGGACGTGCCGGACGTACTGCCCCGCCGCCCTGCCGTCGTTGAGCAGCACGTTGCAGCCCGCATGGCGCTTTCTCAGCACGCGCACCGCGAGTGCTGCGTGAGCGAACAGCTCGCTCCGCACCGCTGCGGGAAGCTCCGCGAGCGCTCCGTAATGCTTCTTTGGGATCACCAGCAGGTGCCCTTCCTCGTGCGCTGGGCTGTCGATGGAAAGAAAGGAAACGGTGCGCTTTGTCTGATACAAGGGAATGAACGGGCCGCCGCCCACCACCTTGCCAGCGATGAACTCACAGAAGCGGCAGGGCATACGCGGAGAAAAAGGCCTGCGCCTTAAATAGTTGTTGCCTGGCACGGGGTTGGTGCGAAATGTGCACTGCCTCCTCCATTGCGAGCGACGCTGTCCGCTGCTTGCAGGGCTCGCTGGGACTGATTTCCTTCGATGCGAACTGCGAGACAGCAGCGAAAAAGGCTTCAGGAAATCAGCGGAGGGAGCTGGCAGTGACGCGAAGCGAATTTCGCACCAACCCCGCCTGGCGCGAGGCCTTCCCGCTGCCGTGCATCACTATACACATCCGTAACATTTATAAACCGCTATCGCATTCGTAGCCATTGGTGAATTCGGGGGTGTATCACCAATGGTTATCCTGTTCGACCAGTTTAATCTGCCAGATGACATCTTCAAGGTGATTTTTGCCACCGAGCAGCAGGAAGTTGTCGCCAAGCTGCTGATCAACTACATCAAGCAGAACAACAGCGAGATCGGCAAGACGGAGATGTCGCTCTTCGCGACGCAGCTCCACGAGGGCCGGCTGGTGGACACCACGCAGCCTGTCAAAGGCCCGCAGATCAAGAAGGCGCCGATGATATCCTACAACAAGCGGCAGTTCTACGACCGCATCCTGACGCCGATGAAGAGCATGGGCCTGGTCGATTACGACCTGTACAAGAAGACGTACCGCATCAGCGAGAAGTTCAACAGGCTGATGATACGGATAGGGTTGATGTGGCTGAGGGAGATACGGTAAGGGCATTCCCTTCACTTTTCTCCGACGAGGATCATGCAGCAGACCTTGCCAGCCATCCTTTCAAAAACGGCATGGGTTGCTGCTATCTCTTCCGGAAAAACCGGTTCTCTCAGATCAGTGAGTTTCCATCCTGCTGAAGATAATGCCCCGATATGGTCCTCCAATGTTGAGTGGTAGTAGCCGGCTTCGAGCGTATCTCCCCCGACCGTACCGAGCGTTACCCTGAAAAACTTTCCCCTGCTCTTGACGTAATCATATCCGTCAATCTCATCAGCCACGTACCGGATGGCATCACCATAATCAGTGCTCAATTCGAGAAGGGGGTGCGGCATGAGCACGACGAGCCTGCCTCTTTTGTTCGTTACCCTTGCGAGTTCCTGGTAAAATGCGGGCAGCTCGGCTGGCGGAACGTAATTCGTCACGTAGTTGCCGACGCACACGTCGAAGGTCCCATCGCGCAATGGCATCCTTTTTGCATCACCAACAATGTATGTAATCCCCATTTTTCTCTGCCGTTCCATTCCGACTGCATGCTCCACCATCATTTTTGATCGATCGACCCCAACCACGTGACCAGCGATGGAAGCAAGCTGCCGGGCAAAATACCCTTCACCGCAGCCCACATCCAGAACAGCCTTTCCCCCGCAAAGACTCCCGCACAGCTCCAAAACCTCTGGCCTGCCGCAGAAATCGCTGTGGTGCTTTGGCTCATCCCGGCACCATTTGGCTGCCTGGCTGTCGTAGTCGATGGTCATGCCTTCCGCACCTGTCTTGCGCTAAAATCTCCCTTCCAGCCCGATCCCCGCGCTGAACGGCTCCTCATCGTTGAAGCCGTTGTAGCGCCCTTCAACAACGAAATAGACAGAATCGAAGAGCCGCTTGCCGAGCTGGACGTCGCTGAGGAATGTCCCGTCAGTGATTGTTCCTCCTCTCTCGGTAGCGCCCCATTCGAAGTTGTAATCAGCCCAAAAGTCCAGCGTGATGTCGCCCCTGTTCCATTGCTTGCCGCCGTAGATGCCGATCCGCGCTCCGTGATCCGGAAACGATGCCGGGTAGAATTTGATGCCGAAAAACGCGCTCTCCACCATGCCCGTCAGCGGCGGCTCGCAGAGAATGCCGGGGCGCGTGACGCCTTCCTGCTTCAGGAATTCACGGTCGTGCTCGATTGCGGGGCCGATGCCGTATGCGACATTCCTCGAGATCCGGAATTCACCATAGGCTTTTGCGAGGCCGGCGTTTTCATCGCCGCCGCCCTTCCCGCTGCCGTCATCACCTTCAACGTCCAAAAAGCCGAAGAATCGCGCATCGACAGGCAGCCCCGACGCATTGGCAGTGATCGTTGCTGTCGGCATCCCGCGCGTGTCGTAGTATGCTGCAAGCTTCCCGGAGGCTTTGGGCGCGGCGCAGCCTGAGAGTGCGAGGAGCGCCGCAAGCGCCGTTCGGATGAGTTTGTTTGCCATGGGATTACTGTTGATGTGGCATTAAAACCACTAAAAGATAGTAACAGTATGGGGTATAAAATAACTTACTCTCCATAAAAGGTGAGTTAATGGAAATATTTAAATAGGCGAAGCTCACCAAGAGGTGTATGGACTTTGCGATTCTCGAAACCCTTGGCCTCACCAAGGCGGAAGCTGCGACCTACCTCGCGCTGCTCGAGCTCGGCCAGACAAAAACAGGGCCGTTGATCAGGAAATCAGGCCTGCAAAGCTCGGTTGTGTACAACAGCCTGCAGGGACTGAAGGAGAAAGGGCTTGTCCACTGGATCGTGCGCGGCAAGACCAAGCATTATGAGGCAGCGAGCCCCGCGGTCATCCTTGAGCTGCTTGAGGAGCGGAAGCGCCGCTTCAGGGAGCTCCTGCCCGGGCTCATGCTGCGGCGGCAGAAGGCAGGCAAGCCGTTTGAAGCCGAGGTCTACGAAGGGAGCAGGGCAGTGCTCGGCATGCTCCTTGACTGGATCAAGGACGCCAAAGCCGGGGAAGATTACCTCTTTTTTTCCGTTGCCATGGAGCGCTACGACGCGGAGATCCAGCGCTTCTTCGAGAGGTACGACATGAAGCGCGCGGAGAGAAAGCTGCGCGTGCGCGGCATCGCCCATGAGCGCCAGCGGGGCATTTTTGCGCACCGCGTCGCGGAGAAGCTGCTGGCTATGCGCTACGTGAAGCATCCCATCCTCAACGGCGTCTCGGTCTTCCGCGACATGGTCGCCACAATTGTCTGGGACGAGGGGGAGTTCTCCGCGGTGCTCGTCCGCTCACCCGCTGTCGCGAGCGCGTACCGGGCGTTCTTTGAGGAGGTGTGGAGGCATGCGAAACGGTGATGGCTGGTTTAGGGGAGCGAAGTATTTATATAGTACTTTATACTACACTTTTATAGTCTAGGTGACTTTCGTGGTTTATTTTAAAGAGATAAAGGCAACGAACCACTACCACGAAGAACCCAAGGAAAAAAGGAGATAAGTTTGAGATAGAAAAAGACGGCTACTATATCCTTTTTGAGGTGAAGGATGCAGTCTTGTCGGTGATTGCTCAAACTGAGTACATACTCCGCAGCTTGCTGCGATTTATAGTTACTCAGTTTGAGGCTTAAAAATCCCCACAGCTTGTATGGCTGTTTCAAGAGAAACAGACATGCTCAGAATCAGCAGATTCTTTTGCTGTGGCTGGGATTTTTAATAACGCGAAGAAGAACTGAGAGGTTGTGCACCATGAACTGTCCCAGATGTAATGAGGAACTCAAGCAGGTGGAAGTAAATGTCGAAGGAGCGGAAAACAGGGTCGTCAGCTACCAGTGCGGCCAGTGCGACTATTTCGCCTTCGAGCCGCGATCCGCGCAGAATGTCATCACGGAGCTGAGAGAAGCCCCTCTCAAAATGCGGCAGAAGGTCGTGAAGCTCTCCAAGGACCGGCTGGGCATCTACCTGAACAGGCACGTGGTCGAGAGCCTCAAGCTGCAGAAGGGCGCGGCGATTTCCGTGTCAGTGCCGGACAGGAAGCACATTGTTCTGGAACTGGACTGAAAACACCGCTACAGAAACGTACCACACGATACGGGGAAGTACCAGCTGCCTGGTTGATATGCGCCATGCGCGGGAGCGATGCGGAGATACTGACTGCTTC
>CAYYLB010000069.1:0-5464 GCA_964472345.1 uncultured Methanosarcinales archaeon | reverse complement strand
AATTTCGGTGCTGGAGTATCCACATCAATGTTACGTGAATTCGGTACTATACAGTAGCCCGGCCAGCGTCCCCGCCGGCAGCCCGTACAGGAATATCAGGCTCGCTTCGATCAGGAAGATGCTTTCATCCGAGACCGTCAGCGCGAGCAGCACAACAAATATCACGACGTGAAGCGCGATCCGCCAGCGGAACCGGAGCAGCAGCACCACGGCAAGAAGGATGGCAAGCAGCGCAACAGCCAGCCACTGCTGCGCAAGCGCCTGCAGCGCGGCCGCAGGGACAAAAGCCGCAGCGAGCAGGACGCGCTCAAGCATCGTGAAGTACGGCCTCCCTTTGGCTGCTTCTTCCGGCACAAGCAGCCCCAGCAGCACCCCGACGGCTATCCCGAGCAGCGCCACAGTTCCGACAAGAAGCTGGTTGAGCAGCATCATGTTGAGGACGATTCCTGCGAAGTTTAAAATGGTTGCGATGATAAATGCTCTGCAGAAAATCGCCTGCCCGGCATCCAGGATAGAGCACGGAGCAATGCAGATTGCTGGCACGCCGGCATCCGCTCGGATGCGTCCTCAGCCGCGCAGGCCACTTTTCTCCTGAGCCTTTGAAGCGACAGCTTTTTATATCCTGTGGCGCGCATGCCGCCGTGGGCCCGTAGTGTAATGGACAGCACGGCAGGCTTCGGTGAGGGCAGGCGATGAAACGAGCAGCGCCCCCGCAGGACACCTGCAGATCGGGGTTCGAATCTCAAGCGGCTTGCTTCGGCAGGAGCGCGGAGTGATGGTCCTCGCGGGCTCGCTTTCTCTTTAGGGCTAACCCCTATCTGCTCATGTTCCCGCCGCATGAGCGCAATGGGTGAGGAGTGGCCACAGCACCGTGGCTTATCCTCGCATAAGGGAAACTGTCCCACCAAGCGGGAGAGGTGTTTAGTAACCAAACCTTTTTTCATATTCTTTGTGCTTCATCCACTCGAGAACGATGCTGAGGACAACGACCTCATCTCGTTTGATGGTGTAAATCAGTCTCCACGCGTTCGGCAGATTGTATTTCCACAGGTTATCCAACGGACCATACTTCTGATAGTATTCCTGAGGGATCAGCCGTTTGGCTATCTGGATTCCGGAAAAGGCGTTTTTCCCCAAGTCACCCACTGCCCGATCAAGCCACTCCTTGAGCTGCTTATCTTCGAACTTCCCTTTTTCAAGCTCAAGGTACGCTTTTTTGAGGCTCTCATCACCAAATTTCACTTCGGAGGCTAGCTCCATGAGAGCTCCTTCCTTGCCAAGTACCTTTTTACCCCTTCAGGATCCCACACCCACGCAATCTTGCCCTCATTGTCTACTGCTATTTTTCCTGATTCAATAAGGTAATCGATGATGACGCAGAACGTCTGGTACATCATTTGCCTTGGCAGGTGCTCCCAGAGGGCTTTCTTTTTGAATTCCCCGCTGTTTTCATAGATGAATCTCTCGACCATAAGCACCGTATCTAACTGGGGGTAATGGAGGATGCCTTTGTGCCTGGTTTTTGGATGGAACAATACTGGCATGGGGTTGTATAAGTGTATATAACTATTTAAGCCTTTCGTTTTTGTCGGCTGGCGCGGCGTCCGGTTTCTCTGGCGGCGGGATGGATTCTTCATTTCAACCAGCGCGCACAGCGGCTTCCGCGCAGGCGTGCTTTTACCGCGCGTATGAGAAGATAAAGAGAGAAGCGCGCGTGCAGCCGTAGCGTAGGGCGAGCGCGCAAAGCTTAAGAAGCGGCAGCAGCTTGCGTTCCGATGCCAACCATCCTCTCTGCCATCCTCATCATCATCGGCCTGGGCCTCTTCGAGACCGTCAACAGCATCGACAACGCGGTGATCAACACGGAAGTGCTGGGCACCGTCTCGCAGAAGGCGCGGAAGTGGTTCCTCTGGTGGGGCATCCTCATCGGCGTCTTCCTCGTGCGCGGGCTGCTGCCCCTGCTCATCCTCTGGGCGGCGCAGCCGTCGCTCAGCCTTGTGGGCATCTTCACCTCAGCATTCAGGGAAGACGCTGCGGTCGCGCAGGCGATGGAAGCCGCTGCTCCGGTGCTGCTGAGCGGCGCCGGAATCTTCCTCGTCTTCCTGTTCTTCCACTGGCTCTTCCTCGAGCCGAAGAGCTATGGGGTGCATGCCGAGAAGTTCTTTGAGCGGCAGGGCGTCTGGTTCTTTGCAGTGGTTTCCATCCTCCTTTCCGCGGTTGTGTGGTTTGCGCTGCAGCGGACGCCGCTCATGGCATTCGGCGCGGTTCTCGGCTCAACGGCATTCTTCATCACCCACGGCTTCAAGCAGAACGCGGAGAAGCTGGAGCACGAGATGCTGCACGGCAGCTCCATGAAGGACTGGAGCAAGATCCTCTACCTGGAGGTCATCGACATGACATTCTCCATCGACGGCGTTCTGGGCGCGTTCGCGTTCACGCTTTCGGTGCCGCTCATCCTGCTCGGCAACGGGATCGGCGCGATCATCGTGCGCCAGCTCACCCTCGGCAACATCGAGCGCGTCAAGAAGTACAAGTACCTGAAGAACGGCGCCATGTACTCGGTGTTCTTCCTTGGCGCGGTGATGCTTGCGGACGCCTTCGGGCTGCACGTGCCGGCGTGGCTCTCTCCCGTGATCACGATCGGCGTGCTCGCGTACTTCTTCCGGAGGTCGAGGAAGGATATGGCAGTTATGGCTGGAGCGGGGGTTTCCGGTGAGGCTTCCTAGACGAGTTGAGCAGAGGCCGTACTCATGAGGGAGCTACCACACTCGTCGCACTACAGCCAGCCACTCCGCATAGGGCGTTACGTCAATGACCTCGGTTCTATCTTGGAGATCCCTTATTATAGGTTCTAGAAGTTCTTCTGAAATTATATTTTCTAGACGTTCTTCTGAAAATTTGCCCAGTAACACGGAGTGATCGCGCCACCTCGTGAAATCCACAATCGTCTCCACAGCAGTACGTACCAGTATTACACGGGGGGTAGCTCTACGCCCTTTTTGCCTTTTTTGTATAGCAATATTCCACGCCTTCATCGTGGCGTCGGCGACGCTTGCGGGAATGGCAGTAACATAAGGGCCATAATCATAGAGGTGGTATAGGTCATCAGCATGGTACATTACCCTTCCACCAACAAGGGTTACGCCTTCATCAGCAATGGGGTGCTGGTACAGAACACCGCGCTGCATTCCCCCTACGCCGATGACTGGGTTTGCACGCTCAGTAGTGTCTTCCTCATATCTATGGAGGTCACCTTTTCTATCAACAAAAGAGAACGTAACCAGACCTAAAACACTCGCCGCAGGAATACGCCTTAAAGTATCAGCACCATTCTCCACATGAACCACTCTTGGTCGCTCCGCTCCTATGACTTCTAAAAAATGATGTCCATTCCCTCCGTAGTTATCAAAACGAAAATAGTTTTCATGTAGGTACGTTGTGACGTCGTGTTTCATAGTGTTCACCCCAGTCTTTCGCTTCTCTCAGATTTGTCGGGGGCTATGCCTATTAGTATTTTACTCAAAAATAGTGACTTATACAATTTAAAAAAGCATAAAATAGATAAATATGTTGCTTATTTGAGTCATTATGCTTGATGAAAAGGATCAGCAACTGCTCGAGCTCTTGAGAGAGCATGCCGACTGGTCAACCTACCAGCTCTCAAAAAGGACCGGGATTCCGCAGACGACCGTTTTAAACCGCAGGCGGAAGCTGAAAGAGGCAGGCGTCATCAAGCGCTACACCATTGACATTGAACATAAGCGCTTAGGCAAAAATGTGCGGGCGCTGATCTTCGTCAGGGTGAATAAGCAGCTGGAGAAGGCCACGCGGGGCAACATTGGCGGCATTGAAGCAAAAGTGGCAAAGCACCCCGCAGTCCTTTCTGTCAAACGGCTCATGGGGAGAATTGATTTTGTGATAGAGGTTCTTGCAACCGACGTCGAGGAATTAAACCGGTTTCTCATCAACAACGTCCGGGCGTTGGATGAAGTGGCAGAAACAGAAACATGTATTGTTTTGGGGGAATGGCGATCGTGATGACGAGTGGTATCCCAAAACGCAAGGAGTATT
Organism: uncultured Methanosarcinales archaeon; assembly: GCA_964472345.1. Classification (GTDB taxonomy): domain Archaea; phylum Nanobdellota; class Nanobdellia; order Woesearchaeales; family JAGLXL01; genus CAYYLB01. Next base: position 1,393 of record CAYYLB010000069.1, on the reverse strand, counting down.
CATTTTGACATCAGGCTGTACGAGCGATGCTTGAGAAGACCTGAATGCCGGCTTCCGGAAAACTATTTAAGCAAGAACCGCCATGTCGGAGGCATGTCACGGGCAGACGAGATTTACCGGCGGATCGAGCCGTCCATCAGGCAGCATAAAGGGAAATTTGTCCTCATCGAGACGGAAACGGGCGACTATTTCGTCGGCGAAACGGAGGAAGAGGCGTATCTCAAGGCACGGAAAAAACACCCAACGAAGAAATTTGTCTTCAAGCGGATCGGCTTTCGCTACACCTATTTTGTAGGGGCGGTACCGCGATGAAGCTGGTCGGGCACTTTGTCTTCGACCAGCCATTTGTTTCTTTGACCATCGCAGGAGAAACCGTTGAGCTCCTTCTTGATACGGGATTTAATGGGCAGTTGATGCTACCCACAGACTTCCTTGATCGCATGGGCAGCGTTCCCGTCGGCGAGGCCGAGTACGTCACTGCTGACGGCGATGCGATGAGCGCGAATGTGTACGAAGTCGGCATTCTCTGGTTTGGGGAACACAAACGGATTTACGCTGTTGGGACCAATTCCCCGCTGCCGCTGATGGGTATGGGGCTTCTGAAACGATGCCGGACGCTGCTTGATCCCCGCAACGCGTCGCTTATCATTGAACCATGACCTTCTACGACACCATCGCCCCGTCCTACGAAGCGCTGCACCGCGAGGAGCAGTTGCGTAAGCTGCGCATCATTCGGGAGCATCTCGCCCTGCCGCGTGAAGCAAGAATCCTCGACGTCGGCTCTGGGCCCTGCTGGAGCGCGGAGCTGTTCGACTGCGTGACAGGAGTCGATCCTTCCCTTGGGCTGCTCAGGCTGGCGCGCAACAGCACGCGCAACAGAAGCATGCCGGAGCTGCTCCAGGCACGGGCAGAAGCGCTGCCGTTCAGGAACCATACGTTTGACGCGGTGCTGTGCGTGACAGCCATACACCACTTTGAGCTGGATAAGGCGCTGCGGGAGATGAAACGGGTGGCAAGGCCTGGCGCGCCCGTCGTCATCACGGTGCTGAAGAAGGCGAAGGGAAAAGAAAGCATTGTTCAGAAGCTGCGGGAACGTTTTGTCATCGCAAAGGACATTGAAGAAGAGAAAGACGTCCTCTTTTTCCTGACACCAGCCGCGCCTTAAGGCGGTAATGCCCCCTACACCTCCGGGAACGGTGTAGACGCCAACGTATGTGCAGTCCCTGGTGAGTTTTCAAGCTCCTTCGCTGCCCGAGGGCTCACGTTCCGGAACGGACGCCCATACCTTTTTATACATTCTGCCAATCTTGGACACATGCCTTCCGCCCCCATTCCAGCCCTCATCGGCCCCCGCCAGGTCGTCCTCGTCACCTGCCGCGGCAGCGTGCAGAAG
>CAYYLB010000068.1:0-5627 GCA_964472345.1 uncultured Methanosarcinales archaeon | reverse complement strand
CATTGACGACGCATTGAACGCGACGAAAGCGGCCGTCGAGGAAGGCGTCGTCGCAGGCGGAGGGGTGGCGCTCTATCGCGCTATAGCGTTGCTGCGTGACCTAAAGGTCGAGAACGATCAGGCCGTCGGCGTCGGCATCGTCCGCCGCGCCCTTGAGGAGCCGGTGCGCCAGATCGCCAAGAACGCCGGCAGGGAAGGCGCGGAAGTGATTGCGCGCCTGCAGGCTGAAAAAGACCAGGACGTCGGCTACAACGCGAAGAAAGATGTCTTTGAGAACCTCGTCACGGCGGGCGTCATCGATCCTGCGAAGGTCGTGCGCACTGCGCTGCAGAATGCCTCGTCCATCGCTGCCATGATGCTGACGACGGAGGCGCTTGTGACGGACTTTGATGAGGAGAAGGACGAGAAGACAGCGGCGATTATTATCTGATAACTTTTTTTGTTTTCTCCGTTTTTTGTTTGTTCAGGCCGCTCTCCAGAAACCTCACTGCTTTGACAGGAACCCCGTCTTCCTGCTGCGGCGCACGAACCAGAGGAACAGCACATAGCAAACGGCAAAATACCCCAGCGACAGCGCCACGGCAACAGCAAAGTCCCGCACAGCAAAAGTTCCCTGCAATGCGGCTCGGAACCCTTCAAATGCGTGCGCCAGCGGCAGCGCGTACGCAACCGCCTGCAGCCACGCCGGTAATATGGCAACAGGATAAAACACCGCTGCGACCGGCTGCAGGAGGAACGGCAGGCTCCAGTTGATGATTGACACCCGCGAGCCGAGCTGGAAGATGATGCCGGTGATCAGCAGGCCAATCGCCCAGCCGAACAGCAGCAGCGGGATAAAGAATGGGATCAGCAGCACAACGCCGATGTCAAGGATATTGAAGCCATAGCCGGCCAGCGCCAGCACGACAAGCAGTGAAAATGAAAGCAGCGACCGCAGCAATCCAAACGCTGCAACGGAAACGAACAGCTCCGCCTCCGTCACGGGCGTCACATAAAGGTTGTACACATTCTGGTCCCAGAAATCCTGCAGCAGATAGAGCGAAACGTCCTTCTGCGCGCGGTCGAACAGCGACCACAGCATCATTCCGCCGATGAAGATCGCGAGCACCGTCTGCTCCGCCGTCAGCTCCGCGACGAAGACGGAGGCAAACCCCCACACGACGAGGTTGAGGACGGGCCAGAAGACGATGTCAAACAGCCGGTCAACGCTGCTGATGGTGACATACCAGTGGCGCAGCAGCAGTGCAGCAATGCGGTGGAGCTTCATCTCGCACCCCGCGCAATGGAGAGGAACACATCCTCCAGTGAAGGCTTTTGGATCGCCAGGTCCTTGATCAGGAAGCCCTGCGCGAACAGCGGATGCAGGATATCATGCAGCTTGCGCTCCGCGTGCGGCACGCGCAGCACCGCGCGCAGCCCGTCATGCGAAACGATCTCGACGCCGAGGCGTTTCAGGGCGGCAGCAATGGACTTCGTGCCCGGAGAGAAATCGATGGTCACGAGCTGCTGCGTGATCAGCCGCGTCAAAGCTGAAGGCGTGCCGGTGCGCAGGATCCTTCCCTTGTGGAGAAACGCCACGCGGTCGCAGAGCTCCTCGACTTCGTACATGTTGTGCGAGGTGAAGAGGATCGTCGTTTCCAGCTTTCGGATTTCTTCGCGCACGTGCTGCGCAATATCGGGATCAAGCCCGACCGTCGCCTCGTCAAGCATGAGGAACTCTGGCTCATTGATCAGCCCTTTGCACAGGTTGACCCGCGTTTTCTCGCCTGATGACAGCAGGTAGAACCTCTTGTCCTTGAGATGCTCGATCCTGAACTGCCTCAGGAGCTGCTGGATGCGCTGATCGACCCGCGGGACTCCGTAGAGCCTGCCGTAGAACTTCAGGTTCTGGAAGACAGTCAGATACAGGAGCAGCCCTTTGTAGGCCGTTGCCACATTCATGCGGCCTTTCACTGCCTGCGTAAGCTCCTCGCCGAACAGCCGGACGCTGCCCGCGTCGTTGGTGACGATTCCTGCAACCACATTCACCATCGTCGTCTTGCCGGCTCCATTCGGCCCGAGCAGCCCGAAGATTTCCCTTTTTCTGATGGAAAGCGAGACATCCCGCAGCGCTTCGACCGCAACGCGCTTCCGCTGGAGCAGCTCCCATCGCCAGTATGTCTTCTGCAGGTGCCTGACATCAAGAACTGCCGCCATAGGCAGGCAGGAGGCAATGCTCTTTTAAACATTTCCGGAGAAAGGGCTCAGCCGTGCCAAGCTGCGGCATGGTCTTAGGCATCTAAAGAAAAAGTGGCCCCGCCGTGATTTGAACACGGGACCTTACGATCTCTGCCAAAGCATATCAGTCGTACGCTCCAGCCAGGCTAAGCTACAGGGCCGTCAAACGCCCCCGACCAGACTCGAACTGGTGACCTCGCGGTTTCAGCGCGAACGTAACAGCCGCGCGCTCTACCGGTTGCTCCGTGCTCTCTGCACGCCTAAGCTACGGGGGCGTGTGCGCGCTGAACAGCAACCGCTTTATAAACGCTTCGATTCCCGTCCGTGTTTCTTCAGCGTCTCTTTCTCTAATACGATTGCGCTCACCACGCCGCAGCGCTTGCAGAGAAACGTCCCGAACTGCAGCCCCATAAAGGGCGCCATGGTTCCTTTCTTGCAGGAAGGGCACAAAGGCATTGAAAAGGAGAAAGCATGCAGGATAATAAACCTTACTCAACAACCAGCGTCCCTTTCATCACTCGGTGCCCGCTGCCGCAGAATACCGAGCAAACAAACGGGAACCTGCCCGCTTTCGCCGCGACAAACTCGACCGTCGTCGTCGCTCCTGCCTTAAGCTCCGAGTTGATGTTCAGTTCGGGAATCGCAAACCCGTGATCGACATCCATGCTGGTGATGAGCAGCCGCACCCTCTCGCCTTTCTTCACCGTGATCGTGTCAGGCTCGAAGCGGAACTTCTTGGCGGTCATGGGAATCTCCCGCACCGCTGCAGCCGCTGCTCCGGTCGCCGCCGGCGGCGCAGCCTGCGCTGGGGCTGCCCCTCGCGTATCGCTCGTTGCAGCCGCCTGCGCCTCCGCACCGCCGCCTGCCGCCGCCTTCAGCTCCTCCTCGATGACTGCCTCAAACGCCGCAAACGGCTGCGCGCCTTCCAGCACATTGCCATTCACGAAGAACGCCGGCGTTCCCTGGACGCCCGCGGCGCTCCCGTCAGCGAGATCCTTGCTCACTTCCGCGGCATACTTCTTCTTGTCGACGCAGTCATTGAATGTTGCCGCGTTCAGCCCGAGCTCCGCAGCCCATTTCTTGTAGTTCTCCGCGCTCAGCTGCTGCTGGTTCACGAACAGCTTGTCATGGAACGCCCAGAACTTCCCCTGCTCATGCGCGCACTGCGCAGCCTCCGCTGCCGGCCGCGCCTGGGGATGGATGCTCTCAAGGGGAAAATCACGGTACACCAGCTTCACTTTTCCTGTCGTGATGTACTTCTCTTCGATCTGCGGCAGCGTCTGCTCGAAGAAGCGCCCGCAGAAGGGGCACTGGAAATCGCTGAACTCGATGATCGTAACCGGCGCGCTCGCGCTGCCCTTCACCGGATCATCGTCTGCGCTGACCTCGACCACCGCCGGCGCCGTCGGCGCTTCTTCACGCTGCCGCGGCAGTTGCTCCGTGAGCGGGATCGCTTGGGGGATGAAATACTTCCCGTCCTTGGTGACGTAGCCTTCCACGGGCTGCCCGTCAACCGCAAGATCAAGGTGATAGAGGGCTCCGACATCCTCGCTGTCCTTCACCGTAAGCGTGCTCCCGGGCCGCAGCAGGTTCTGGTTGATGAATGTGGCAACACCATCAACCGCTTCTTTCTCGCTCAGCAGCCCGGGAATTCCATTCCCAAGGCCAGCTCCAAAACGGAAGCCGCTGGTGAAGATGGAAATGAGCAGCACAAGCACCGCTGCAATCGCCGCAAAGCGCCAGACACCGGTGTCACTCCACCAGCTGCCTGACGTCTGCGCCTCATGCGGCGCCTGGTGCATGGAAGGGGATGCCTCCTCGCGATGCGCCCGATGGGCACGCGCAGGTTTCCTGCGTTCTTTCACGTCCTTTCTCGCGCGGCTATGGCGGCTATGCGTCATTTCGGCCTTTGCGGGGGAATCCGCGCTCTCAGTATCCGTCGGATCGCCTTCATCCCGCCGCTCGCCTGCCCTCTCTGCAGCAATCTCCGGTTCGTCCATCCAACTCACTCCACGGCGCGCCAACGGTAACTGCTTTATAAAACTTTGTGCGTCTGTGGGCGCCGCCCGTCAGCGGGGCAGTGCCTTTTTTTCATGGAACAGACGCGGACACCTGTCGGGTGTGTCTGGTGCAAGAGCCACCTCCAAAAGATGAAGTAAAACATGAGAAAACATGATGAGCACATCAAGAGCTCAGGCGCATAACACCGTTAAAGGCGCGAAAACGGGAGAGTTGACCTATAGCGGGTTATACACAATATCCCCTCGCCTTCGCTCAGGCATACTTCTGCGGGAAAATGTTAATACTTTCGCCAAAGGCAAAGATAATTGTCCACAAATACATAACTGATTAATAAAAAGTGGACAACATTAAAGCTTAAACTGCTCCACCACCACCTCAAACATTTTCTCACAATATCCTTTAACATCTTTTTCATTATGAAGATCAATCCCTTCGTAGTATTTCTGTCTCAATTTTACAGGAACAAACACTTTCGGGTATCCGGCTTGCATCAGAATCCAATTCATTAATGTTCGGCCGGTTCTTCCATTTCCATCTTCAAATGGATGAATTTCTACGAACTGTGCATGGATTAAACAAGCCAAAACAAATGGATGAATTTTGCGTTTGTTCTCATTATAAAACTGAATCATCTTTTTCAGCAATGATCGCACTTTTTCCGGCTCTGGCGGGATGTGATCAGCACCTTCAATTTTAACCGGGAAAAAGCGAACTCTTCCAGGATAAACAACTCCCGTATTTTGCGTTAATATTCCATTTACTTTTTCAAGAAACTCAACAGTAAGCTTTCCTTTATGATTTTTAATAAACTCAAACGCTTCTCTCCCATTGATTGCTTCATTGTAGTCTTTAGGTGGAGCTCCCGAAGGAATCTGTTTCTCTTTGATAATTAAATAGGTGTCGCGTAAAGTGAGCCTATTTCCCTCAATAGCGTTAGAGTTATAGGTAAATCGGATGACAAAATCAGCTTCTTCTTTCTCGGCAATGGTTTTTGGTATGGTTTTGCGATGATTATTGTAAACCTCTTTAAAATCATCAATAATCTCTAATCTATGAGCGTCAATATAATCCTGATTGTAAATGTCATACTCTTCAAGCTGAAGCTCTTTGAGTTTCTTGCCAACTTCCTTTCGTGTTGGTTCTTTTTCCCCGAGTTTAATTTTTATCTTCTTTCATTTGTTTTCCCCTAGGCGTATAGTCTTTCCAAGATAATAAAATGTCTTTTTTCCTGATTTTATCTTATCGATATATGCCATATATTTATTATTGTCCACATTATATATAAATCTTTCTAAATTGTGGACAACACAGTCCTCCCTCCTCATCTTTAGCAACAGAGAATTAACATTTCTTTTTCCCATCTTATAGCAAATTGCAAAAATTTACAA
>CAYYLB010000067.1:0-5664 GCA_964472345.1 uncultured Methanosarcinales archaeon | reverse complement strand
TTGTACGAGCCCAGGAGGACGCCGCACGTTCTCCGCGGCTCGGACTTGTACGAGCTCAGGAAAAGCGCACTTTTCCGCATGGCGAACGGGAGCTTTTCAATAAAGCCCAGCAGCCTAGGCAGCCGCTTCAGGAGCAGCAAAAGCTCGAGCAGCCGAAGCAGCGCGCAAAACCGAGGCAAAAGCCGGCCAGGCCAGGCAGCTTTTCAGCGGGCATCGGCCAGTTTTTCGGGCAAAAGGGCATCACCGTCCGCAGCGAACAGATGATCCGCAGGGATTCAGAGATGCTCTACACCATTGAAGTCCCCTCCGCCGTAGGCCCGCTGCCCTACCTCTGCAAGGCCTGCAGCAAGAAGCGCGTGACAGAGAAGGATCTCAGCGCGGCGCTCGTCGAAGGCCAGTTGGGGAAACTGCCGGTGATGCTCCTCCACAACGGCACGCTCACGCCAAAGGCGCAGGAGCTTGCGAAGGCCGACGCATTTAAGACGATGGTGATCGTCTCGCTTTCCCATGGGAATTAAGCTCAAGGATCTCGTTGCAGCGCAGCCCGTGACGCTCGATGGCATTGCAGGCAAGACGCTTGCCATTGACGCATTCAACATGCTCTACCAGTTCCTCACCACCATCCGGCAGCGTGACGGCTCGCTATTGACCGACAGCAGGGGCAACATTACCTCGCACCTTAACGGGCTCTTCTACCGTTGCACGAAATTTATGGAGCACGGCCTCAGGCTGGTCTTTGTGTTTGACGGAACGCCGCCGGCCATCAAGGCAAGCGAGAGGGGGCGCCGCGCTGCGCTGAAGCAGGAAGCACGGGAGAGATACGATGAAGCCAGGCGCGCTGGCGACCTCGAATCGATGCGCAAGTTCGCCTCACGGACCTCTATCCTCACTGATGACATGCTCGCCGAAAGCAGGAAGCTGCTCAGTGCCCTTGGCCTGCCGGTAATCCAGGCCCCGAGCGAAGGCGAAGCGCAGGCAGCGCATCTCGCAAGGAAGGGCGATGCCTTTGCCGTCGTCAGCCAGGACTTCGACAGCCTGCTCTTTGGCGCGCCGCGGGTCGTCCGGAACCTCTCTCTTGAAGGTCGCCGCAAGCACGCCAACCGCCTGCAGTACGACATTGTCAAGCCGGAGCTGATCACCCTCAGCGAGGTGCTCAACAGCTGTGGTATTGACCAGGACCAGCTGATTGCCGCCGCACTGCTCATCGGGACGGACTACAACCCCGGCGGCATTCCCGGCATAGGGCCGAAAAACGCCATCAGGCTGGTGAAGCAATACAGGGATCTCGACCAGCTCTTCCAGAAAGTGGAGTGGAGCAAGCACAGCAGCGTCAGCTGGAAAGAGGTCTTCGACACCATCCGGCACATGCCCGTCACCGATGAAGGCACGATCGCCTGGAAGCCCCCTGATGCTGATCGCATCACTGCGCTGCTCGTCGGGGAGCATGATTTTGCTGCAGACCGTGTCGGGCAGCGCCTGAAAAAGTTCAAGGAGCAGCACGAGGCACGCAGGCAGCAGGGGTTGCAGCAATGGTTCTAGCCGTCCGTGTTTCATTTGCTGATGCTGAGAAGGTGCGGGCGTTTCTCCGGGCGCAGGATCTGGCAGACACCGATCATCAGATCAAGAAAGACGAGACATTCATCTACTTCCCCATAAGGAAAAGGGCCTTGTTGCCATTCAGGGCCGCACGCATCGTCCAGGCGGACTGCCCGCTGCGCCACCGCTCACCTTCTGTCGCTCACGGGCTCAAAAGCATTCTCACGCCGGCGGAACTGGGCCTGCTCCCCCATGCCTTCGACGTCGTCGGCGATATCCTCATCCTCGAGCTGCCGAACGGGCTGGAAAGGAAAGAAAAAAAGATTGCGGCAGCCTACCTTGGCGCTTTCCCCAACATCGCGACTGTCGCGAAGAAAAGCCGCATCCACGCAGGCAGGTACCGCACCCGCAGGCTCACGATACTCGCAGGCAGGAGGAAAAAAGAAACCATCCACCGGGAGAGCGGCCTGCGCTTTCACGTCCACCTTGAAAAGATGTACTTCAGCCCGCGGCTCGCTGCCGAGCGCCTGCGCATCGCACGGCAGGTAAAAAATGGCGAAGAAGTGCTTGTCATGTTCTCCGGCTGCGCCCCGTACTGCTGCGTGATCGCCAGGCACAGCGCTGCCAGGCGCGTCACCGGCATTGAGCTGAATCCGTCCGCGCACCGCTATGCCCTTGAGAATGTGAAGCTGAACAAGCTCGAAGGGAGGATTGCGCTTCACGTGGGCGACGTCCGCACCGTCCTGCCCAAGCTTAAAATGAAGTTCGACCGCATCGTCATGCCCCTGCCCAAGACAGGAGGGGGCTTCTTGCCGCTCGCGTTGCAGCACCTCAAAAAGAACGGCACCATCCATTACTACACCTTCCTCGGAGAAGCTGCCCTGCAGCAGGAAAAAGGGAAGATCCGCGCAATCTGCAGGCAGCAGCGGAAGCACTGCAAAATTCTCCGCATCGTCAAAGCCGGCCATCACGCGCCGTACGTCTGGAGGATGTGCGTGGATATGAGCATGGGATAGGCTCTTGGGTAGCAATGGAATTTTCTGCGAGAAAAATTGCTCTGTTGCGCGCCGGCCACAGCAAACCTTAAAAGCATCCTGCTCTCTCATCCTGGCCAGTGCAACACGCGATGACGATGTGAACACCCGGACCTCGCCGCAAGGCAATGGTCGGCGGAAGTAACTGCCGAGCGTGCACAAATTCTGTGGTGTACCGCCCGCATCATCGCAGGCGCCGCAATCATAGTAAATCGCAATGATATGAATCTTTGCGTTAATAAGTTAAGTTTTTAGGCAAAGATTCATATTAGAAATGCGTTATTTTTTACACCAATCAACGCATTTCTCTATACCTGAACTTTTTCGTCGCGATTTACTATTCTGGCAAATCTCCCAAATGTTCAATCATGAAGGAGATTTGCTAGTATGTTCAACTCTGATCTGCGCCTTAATCATAGATATTTTTCCTATGTCCTATTTTTATCACGAGAATGATGAGCTTTCCTGTGTCAATATCAAGAAGGATTCTATAATCTCCAACTCGTAGTTTATAGGCAGGATCTCCTACAAGCTTGGTAACATAAGATTCCGGCCTTATTCTTATCCTCTCTAAAGAGCTTATGACCCTTTCTTGCAGTGGTTTTTCTAGTTTAAAGAACTGTTTACGGGCTTTGTCAGAGAAGAGTATGCCATACATTATAATCCCGCTTCCTTCTTCACCCGCTCAAGGGTATGGAATTTGCCTTTCTTTATCTCTGCACGGGATTCAGCAAGCTCTCTCTTCGTTTCTTCGTTTATCTCGATACTGTCTTCTAGTAAATCCCATAGTACTTCTTCGTAAGTTTCCCTCTCAGAAAGCTTGCGCTTGGAAAGCTCATCCTGCAGGTTCCTGCTAATCTGTATGGTGGTTGCCATAGGGCACTATAGTATACTATAGTATATAAATTATTCGTTTTTTAGGGCGCACATCAAAACTTCCCCGCTCCTTGCTTTGCTGCGGTGCTCGCACCACGTCGCGCTCTCGCTTCGCTCCACGCATTGCAAAGAAAGCTACTCCCGGTTCTTCAGCCCCAGCATTGCATCAATCCCGTCCGCAATCATGCCGATGTCATCAAACATCCGGTTTGCGTCCTTCCGCAGCTCTTCCACCGCGTTCCGCACGCTGCCGCCGCGCAGGCAGATCAGCTTTCGCTCGCGGAACACGAGGCCGCTGCTCGCGAAGTTGCGGATATGGTAATTCACGATCGCAGGGCTCAGCCGCAGGTCACCGGCGATGGCCTCCGACGGGACCCGCATCTCCCGTGCGACGCGCTCGAGCAGGTCATAAAAGATGCGTGGTGCCGTTGCCGAAATGTCCCGCCCAGACGACAACCCGAAGCTGTTGCACATCCAGTCGACATCGCCATGGGCATCTTTTTCCCGTGGCTTCTCGAGCTGCCGGATGATGATCTGCTGCATGCGCAAGGGAACACAAAACCCCTATATAAGCATTTCCACTTAAGTTTAGATTGTGTATATTTAACTAAAACTGTATTTATAAAAACAACAAAGCTTAAATAGAAGCGCACAAAACGAGGCCAGCACTGCAACCAGTAAGTGCGAGGGGTGCTGCTATGAATGTTATGCCATTGGGTGAACGGGTGCTTCTGAAGCCAGCGAAGAAGGAAGAGCGGACAAAGGGAGGCATCTACATCCCTGAGTCGGCAAAAGAGGAGCGCAAGGAAGGCACCGTTCTTGCAGCCGGAACATTCAAGGACGGCAAGCCATTGCCGCTGAAGAGCGGCGACCGTGTCCTCTATGGCGGCTACAGCTCTGAAGATCTCGAGATTGAAGGTGAGAAGCACGTCTTCGTTGACTTTAAGGATATCCTGGCAAAGATTGAGGGGCGGTGATGCATATGGCTGCAAAGCAGATCATGTTCAATGAGCATGCGCGGCAGGCGCTCTTACGGGGCGTTGACAAGGTCGCAAACACGGTGAAAATAACGCTCGGCCCGAAAGGGCGCAACGTCGTTCTTGACAAGTCTCTTCATCCGCTCGTGACAAATGATGGGGTGACCATCGCGAAGGAGATCAGCCTGCAGGACAAGTTCGAGAACATCGGCGCAAAACTCGTCAAGGAGGTCGCCTCCAAGACGCAGGACGATGCCGGCGACGGCACGACCACCGCAACGCTGCTCGCGCAGGCTATGCTCACTGAAGGGCTGAAGAACATTGCCGCAGGCGCAAATCCGGTTGAAGTCAAGAAAGGCATTGAAAAGGCGACCGCAAGAGTTGTTGACGAGCTGAAGCGGCGCAGCGTTCCCGTCAAGGAGAAGAAAAGCATCACGCAGGTCGCAACCGTCTCGGCAAATAACGATGAGATCATTGGAAGCCTCATTGCGGATGCCATGGAGCGCGTCGGCAGCGAAGGGGTCATCACCGTCGAGGAAGGCAAGAGCACCGAAACCACTCTTGAAGTCGTCGAAGGCATGCAGTTCGACCGCGGCTTCATCTCGCCGTACATGGCGACGGACCATGAGAAGATGGTGTGCGAGCTCGAGGAGCCGTACATCCTGCTCACCGATCGGAAGCTCAGCAGCATCAAGGAGCTCATTCCGCTCCTGGAGAAAGTGGCAGGCGAAGGCCGCTCCTTGCTGATTATTGCGGAAGATATCGACGGTGAAGCCCAGGCTGCCCTGATTCTCAACATCATCCGCGGCGCCCTCAAGGTCTGCGCCATCAGGGCGCCCGGCTTTGGCGATGACCGCAAGGCGATGCTCGAGGATCTTGCGATTCTGATCGGTGGCAAAGTCGTAAGCGAGGAGAAAGGCATGAAGCTCGACACATCCGCGGACGATGTGCTCGGCAGCGCCCGGCGCGTCATGGTTGATAATGAGAAGACACTCATCATCGAGGGTAAGGGGAGCAAGAATGCCATCGAGGCCCGCAAGCACCTCCTTGAATCGCAGGTGAAGCTGGCTGATTCTGACTACAGGAAAAATGACCTGAAGAAGCGCCTCGCCAAGCTCGGCGGCGGCGTCGCCGTGGTCAAAGTGGGTGCTGTGACAGAAACGGAGATGAAAGAGAAGAAGATGCGCATTGACGACGCATTGAACGCGACGAAAGCGGCCGTCGAGGAAGGCGTCGTCGCA
>CAYYLB010000066.1:1195-6121 GCA_964472345.1 uncultured Methanosarcinales archaeon | reverse complement strand
CCGTCCGGTACGGCTTTGCAGCCATGGCATCAAGCGACGCAAGCAGCCGCTCATAGTAGTCCCTGAACAGCGGCCGGTCAATCTCCTTGAGCGATGCCTTGTCCGGCGCGTCAACAGAGATGTACAGCTGCGTCACGCACTGCAGCTTCTCGATCGCCTCGGGGAACTGCGCGTTCGTCACGAGAAACGTCGAGATGCCGCGCTCATGGAACTGCCGGGCGATCTCATTGATGAGCGGGTAGGTGATCGGCTCTCCCGTCAATGACAAGGCCACATGACGCACCTCCTGCATCTGCTCAATCAGGAAGCGGTTGCCGTTCGGGGCCCCCTTAAATCCCGCAAGCAGGTTGAGATGCCTCTGCACGGCTTCGCGGATGATGTCGTCCGGCGCGTCAACCGGCCCGTACCAGCTCTTTGATACCGGCGCCTTCTCCCCGCGCCAGCAGAAGGTGCACCGGTTGGCGCAGAACATCGAGGTCGTCATCTGCATGCACTGGTGCGAGCGGATGCCATAGAACTTGTACTTGTAACAGCCGCCACGGCCGCGCAGCATGTTCTTTGTCCATCCGCAGACCTTCACCGCAGAATGGTTGCCGACGATGCGGTACTGCTGCTTCTCGAGCTGCTCGGCCATGCGCGGCGAGAGCTGCTTCCGCTCTGCAGTTGTAAGCACTTGCGCCTGCTGCTCCTGCTCCGGGACGTTCTGGCCGAGGAAGGGAAGCATGGCGCAACGGGAGCAGCCGGCGCTTTTAAATGTTTTCGGCAGCCGGCGGCAGTTGCGGCCGTCGCCGCAGAAGACCGAAACCTTTATAAGTAACCACTATTCAGGAGTGCCACAGGAGGTGCAACGATGGTGATTCACAATGAAGATTGCAGCGCACGTGGTGTATTTTGTCGTTGTTGCCTTCCTGATTGCAGGCACATTCTGGTACGTTGAAGAGACGCGCTTGGGGCTGAACAGGCAGTTCCAGCTCGCAGCGCAAAGCATGGATGCAAAGCTCCAGGCATTGGATGCTCAGCAACAGCAGCAGCTGAATGTAGTGCAGCAAACGGTCGCCCGGCAGCTCTCAGCGCAGTCTGAAGGCCTGCTCGCCGAGCTCGACGTCGCTTCCCTCAGGAACCGGCAGACGTCGGAGCGCGTGCGTGCCGTTGAAGATGGTCTCGCGGACCGCCCGCTTCCGGTGAACGTCCAGAAGCTCGCAGACAACGCCCTCGACGCAGTTGTCAGGGTCATTGCATCCCAATCATCCAACGCGTTCAGCGGGCAGCAGGGCAGCGGCTTCTTCGCAACACGCAACGGCTACATCGTGACGAATGCGCATGTGATCCTCATCGAGAACTGCATATATATCCATCCCGATGGCGAGCCTGAGCCCCCTCAGGACAGCGACGAGTGGTTGGAATGGTGGGATGAAACAGAGCTCGTCTGCGAAACAGCATCCGCTGACACGATCACCGTCGCGCTGCGGAACGGCGATGAGCGCACCGCGCGGCTCGTTGGCTATGACCAACAGAGGGATCTCGCAGTCCTCCATATTGATGGGACATTCGACTATCTTCCCTGGGGCGACTCCGATGACGTCCGCCAGGGAGATCCGGTCATCGCGCTCGGTAATCCGCTCGGCGTCTTTGACTTCAGCGCAACCGCAGGCATCGTCAGCGCAGTGCGCGAGGACTTCGATTTGGGCCCCTTTGGCGTTTTTGACCTTATCCAGCTCGACGCGCCCATCGACTTCGGCAACTCCGGCGGCCCATTGCTCGACATGGATGGTGAGGTCATCGGCATCAACACCTTTGGCGCCGGCCTCGCCTCGGACCTGAACCTTGCGATTGCCTCAAGCTTCGCTAAGCCGATCGTCGTCGGGATGATTCGGAACGACTGAACCCACTCGCCGACCTCAACCCACGCCATCAACTCATAGTACGACAAGGACAAGCACCAACGCTATAAACCCATAGAAGAATCACTCCCCTTACTCTTTTAGGGTGATCGTCCCAAGCAGCAGAATCAATCCGACCATTGACACAAGGAGAAGAATCGCTGGAGTAGCACATGCAATAACTGCTTTCATTTTCGAAACCTTGTGTAGCGTTGCAACGCCGATCACCATAAGCACGAGCGAGTAAAATATCGAAAGAAACCCAACGAGAGGGATCAGCGCAAGGATGCCAAAAGGAACCATACTGTAGGTATACACATTGTACGTATCCGCAAACGTCCCTTTCCCTCGAAACGCCAGAATAAGAAGATGCATCAATCCGGAATAGGCGAATGTCATGGCAATACCAAAAAGAAAGAGCAACGCGAAGATTCCCAAAGTGACAAACACAGTTATACTATCATCACCGGCGCCAGACAAGCTCATGGGATAAAAAAGCAGAGGGAAAACCCCTACGGTAAACGTAAACGTCCGAACCACGGCATAGAGCAGCAACGCCGACCAAATGCCCTTCTCCTTTGAAACCAAAAGAAAGAACACTCTCGGACTTGTGAACAACCGGCCGATCTTATCCCAAAGCCCGAGCGCGCTCATGGTATCAAAACACCCTTTCGCTTCTTCGCCGACCATATAAACCTTACGAAATGTTTATTAACACTCTTATGTTGCCTGAAGAAATGGTAAAAGCCGAGTACATCTTTTACGTGATCGGTATCGTGTTTATCTTCGCGACCGTCACCTACTTTTCCTACGAATACCTCTTTGACCTGTCGGATACCATAAAGACCATCATCCTGGCCTGCCTGGCCATCGCGTTCTTTTTCGCTGCGGACTTACTTGCGGAGCGGAGGATCTAAATGACATGGTACCCTTATGTCGGTTACGGAACTTTTTGGGTTGCACTAGTCGTCGCAATCATCCTGTACGCCATCAAGCGCAAGTGGTATCCCATCCTGTACCTCGTTTCCGTTTCGTTGTACATCTTTACCATCAGCTTTGTCATTGACGTTTTTGAGCTGTCGAGAAACTGGATTCTGCTCCTACTGGCGTTTTCCTCGGCAGTGATGGTTGCTATCGGGATGTACCTCTCCAAGAGATTCCGCAAGAAATGAAAGCAAAATATCTGCTTGGCGTGCTTATCCCCTTGCTGCTTATTGCGCTGCTCGTCATCATCAGCAGCACGGCAGTCGGATTTCGGATTGAAAAAGTAACGGAACAGGCGATCAGCATTGTGCAGCCTGTTGGCGCTGGAGCTCCGGTGCCAGTCCAGAAGGTCACGCTCACCAATTATTTTTTCTTTACCAAGCGCTATGGCTTGCCCGGCATCATTGCCTGCCTGAACGACAACGATGGAGTCCATGACCGTGAAGAATTGGACGTCAGCTATAGTGAAAGCGAACCATTCATGAGAGTTTCCCAACCATTGTTTGGAGAGATGTTCTTTCCCTATAAATATGAAGAGCGCCAAGGTGTCGACGTCCCCCCGTATGCGCAGAAGCAGCTGCGGATTTTTGTTCAGCTCCCAGTCAGTAAGTACTATACTGAGGAAGGCAAGCCACTCTATTCACTCTATTATGGGTATGATGAGTTGCTTCTCATTGAGATAGAAAAGAACCGGAGAACAACACTCGTTAATCGGTGCGCTGACATTACCAGCCACGAGCTTAATCAGGCAACACATATCCCGCTGCTGAAAAACTGACAGCCAACACATCACAATGGATCCCTCCTCCGCCTACTCCCAGTTGAGGAACAGCCCGCAGTTCAGGGTCTGGAAAGACGCCCACCAGAACGCCTACCTCGTCCATTTCCTCGCGCAGCTCGGCGCGCAGCTCGAGCCAGCCGCATGGAACATCGGCTTCTACGATCCGGCGAGCGACCGCATCACGACATTCATCATGAACGATCCGCCCACCATCATCCCCGACGAGGAGGTCTTCAAGAAAGAAAACAGCGTCAGCGAGCTCCAGCTCAGCAGCGTCACGCTCGCCTTCTCCCAGGCCATCGCAGCCGCTCGTGGTCTCCAGCAGCAGAAATACCCCCAGCACCCACCCATGAAGGGCCTTGCGATCCTCCAGCAGCTCGGAACAGCCGTCTGGAACATCACGTTCATCACTGCATCGTTCGCTGCGCTGAACATAAAAGTGAACGCCTCCACGGGAGCGGTCGAAAGCGACGGCATCAGCACATTCTTTGACCTCCAAAAGTGAACGGGGGAGCGGCACCTCTCCGGGCAGCCGGCTCAGCAATGGCACGGATCCCTCTCGTCACGGAAGCGCCTGCTCGTCCCGCGAAAACCCCACAGAAGTGGTATCCACCTCAAGAATACACATCGCGGAGTGTATATCCAACAAAAACATTCTTTAAATAGGTGCGCGCGTTCCGGAAACGCATGAAAGTGCAGGTGCAGCGGCTTCCGCATGCGCGCGATCTGCCGCTCCCGGGCTACGCCAACGCGGGAGACGCTGGTTTGGACATCCACGCCGCAGAGGAGAAAGCGCTGAAAGCGGGAGAAACCGCAACGGTAAAAACAGGCCTGTGCATGGCCATACCGGAAGGCTGCGTCGGCCTCATCTGGGACAGGAGCGGCCTGGCGGCAAGGGATGCAGTCCACACGCTTGCCGGCGTTGTTGACGCAGGATACCGCGGCGAGATCCAGGTGGTGCTGAGGAACGCCGGTGGGCGCGAGTTCGCCATCACAAGGGGGATGAGGATCGCGCAGCTCCTGATTCAGCCGGTCGTGAAGGCCGAGCTCGAGGAGTCGCCCTCGCTGGAAAAGACCGCCAGGAACGAAGGCGGTTTCGGTTCAAGCGGAAGATGACGCGCGGGAGTTGCACACACTCAAGAGGTGATATCAATGGTGGGAAAGAAAAGCAGCATCAGCTACAAGGCGCAGGAAGGCTGCGCGCGGTTGAGCGCATTCGGGAAGGAAGTGAAGAGGAATGAGGCGGAGAAAAAGGAGGCCTAATCAATGAGTTTTTCGGCT
>CAYYLB010000066.1:0-1185 GCA_964472345.1 uncultured Methanosarcinales archaeon | reverse complement strand
TCCTTCCACACCTTTTCGTGGATTTTTTCCTTCGGAAGCAGCACCCCGTCTTCGGTGCAGTCAATGGCGCGCCAGCGCTCCTCCCGCCGTGCGAGATGCTCATAAACCTCCCCGGTCGCTTGCAGCAGCGCCTCGTCGCGCTCATGGAGGTCTTTCGTGCCGTCGCTGATATAATCCTTCTTGCGTCTTCGCTCAAGCAGCTGCAGGCTCACCGCAAGTGGAACGCGCAGGTAGATAACCAGGTCAGGACGGGGCAGCCCGAGGATGCCGT
Source organism: uncultured Methanosarcinales archaeon (assembly GCA_964472345.1). Lineage (GTDB taxonomy): Archaea > Nanobdellota > Nanobdellia > Woesearchaeales > JAGLXL01 > CAYYLB01. The sequence goes on along the minus strand of CAYYLB010000066.1, from coordinate 914 downwards.
GCTCAAGCTCATCGAGCCACGCGAGAAATTTCTTTCGCTCATCTTCATTTTGTATCTTCGCCCCCTGGTACGCCTGGTTGCTGCCCACATAGCGGTTCGCGACAACGGCCTTCCCTTCATTCAGCCATTGCAGGATGCGCTTCTTCGCGGCAAACCGGTCAAGCGCGTAGAACAGTGACGCCTGCTGTGCGTTCACTTCTCCCGAGCTGCCGAATTCGCCGTTCAGGTACTTTTCGATAAAAAAAGCCGACCAGCTCCCGTACTGCGGGAAGTCAGCCTTCTCCGCGGGAACATGGTGCTGCGTAAGCCTCCTGATCAGCAGCTCTGCCTGCGTCGCCTTCCCGCTGCTGTCCGAGCCTTCAATCACAATAAGTTTGCCTACCATAGTGGTTGTTATTTTGTCTTCACTTTGATTTAAATAATTTAATTGTCGCAGCTACCTCTTCTTGGATCCCATCGATACATGTATAGTTTTTTACTTCCTCTTCATTAACCCACACATAGTCGTCGAATGCGCCTGCTTCAGGCTTAACCTCCCCGCCCTTGTATTTTGCCGCGAATTTCACGAGAATTACCGGGATTTCATCCGGCCTGACAAATGCTACGCTGTTGATGTATCTCAAATCCGTGTCAATCTCGACACCCGCCTCCTCTTGAGCCTCTCGTAGTAACAAATCCTCCACTGCGTGTTCAAAATCCAAAACATCTCCATTGAGCCTGGTCGGGTTTTTTACGTCCATCTGTTCCCATTCAAGCTTGCCTCCGGGCACAGCATATCTTCCCGGGTGGACTTTTTCCCTCATGCTCCTTCTCAAGATCAAGCACCGCCCGTCTTCTTCACGGTAGATAACCACATTGGCAACAAAATAGAACAGCTTGTTTTCTTTTGCATGCTGTAAACTTATTTTTTCGGC
>CAYYLB010000065.1:2604-6925 GCA_964472345.1 uncultured Methanosarcinales archaeon | reverse complement strand
AAACATGTTTATATAGTTTTCGGGAGGGTTAGGCCATCACCTTGCTCACTCCCCCCTCCTTCTCCACCCGCAGCACGTGCTCCACGAAGCTCTCCATCTTCTGCTCATGGCTGACGATGATCACCTGCCGCAGCCCGAGCTGGTTCAGCACCTCACGCACCCGGTCGAGCTGCTCGGTGCTGAAGCCGTCGGTCGGCTCGTCGAGGATCAGCAGCTCCCTCGTCTTGATAGTCTGGATGACATCGTTCACGACCTTGTTCAGCGCCAGGCGGTATGCCAGCGCAGCGCCCGTCCGCTCCCCGCCGCTCAGGTATGCGACGTCAACCGCGTAGCCCTGCTGCTCGACCGCCGGCGCGAACTGGTCGTCGATGCGTGCGCTCAGCTGCTCGTCCTCCATCAGCATGCCGAACCACTCTTGGAAGAGCGCATTGAACTCGTGATGGATCCGCAGCAGGACGTGCTTCTCGATCGTGCCCATGAGGCTGATGAAGAACGCATCAAGCCATTGATGGAGCTGCGCGATGCGCTCCGCGGACTTCCGGAGGGATTCTTTCTCCGCGATTTCCTTTGCAAGCTCGCGCATCTTCTGCCCAATGCTGCCGCGCTGCGCCTCAAGCGCGCTCTGCTCGATGGACAGCGTGCGCTCGTCCGCAGACAGCTTGTCGAGCGCCGCGCGCTGCTCCGCAGCCTGCCTTTCAAAAACGGCGTCCTGCGCCGCCCGCCGCTCCAGCATCGCGTGCTCCCGGAGGAGCTGATCGCGCTGCGCGGCAAGCTGCTGCTGGCTCTGCACGAGCTGCAATTCCTCTTTCATGGCGCGCTCCCGCTCCCGCAGCTGGTCGAGCCGCTGCCGCAGATGCCGCACCGCCGCGCGCTCCTCTCCGAAATCAACGGTGCGCGCACGGGCCAGCTCATCCGCTGCATGGGACTGCTCGATCTTCAGCTCCTGCAGCGCCTTCCGCTTCTGCTCACGCTCCGCGTGCTGCTGCCCGAGGTGCGCGAGCTCCGCCCGCAGCCCGGCAAGCTCCTTCTCTGCCTCACGCAGCGCCCGCAAATGCCCGCGCAGGACAGCAAGCTCCTGCTCCTTCTGTGCAACCAGCCGCCGAGACTCCGCTGCTTTCGCCGCGAAGAGCTGCGCCTTCTCCCCTTCTTTCTCGTGGACGTGCTCCTTGTGCTCCTTGCTCACTGGCTGCAGGCATGTCGGGCATTCCGCAAGCTTCAGGATCTGCGTCCGCAGCTGCGCCGCCTGCTCCTGTTTCACCTCATGCTCACGCAGCACCGCACGCAGCTGCTCGATGGCTGACTGCAGCTGCTGCTCCTGCCGCTCGAGCCCTTCTTTTCCCGCAGCCAGCGCCGTAAGCTGCGCGAAGCGCTTCTGTTTCATGCCGGCGTCCGGCTCCGGAATGGCAAGCTCCCGCTCAACCTCGGCGCAGCGTTCCGAAAGGGAGGCGAGGCGCTGCTCGCTCCGCGTTCTGCTCTCCACCAGCTGCTGCAGCCGCGTCTCGCGCTGCTCGATCTCCTGCTGCAGGGATGCGCTGTCGCCGCTCACCTGCAGCCCTTCGAGCAGCGTGCGCAGCTCGCGCAGGCGCGCTTCCTGCCTCTCGAGCAGCTGCTGCGTCCATGTCCGCTGCGCCTCGAGCACGCCGAGCCGCTTCTTCCGTTCCTGAATCTCTTTGAGCTGCTGCTCCGTATCCTGCAGCGCCTTCCGCTGCTTCGCAAGCTCCTCCTCGAGCTGCTGGATCAATGGGACGACGGCTGCCAGGCGCTCATGGAGCTGCTGCTCCTGCCCCTGCTGCGCTGCCAGCTGCCGCCTCCGCTCTTCAAGCCCTTCGGTGCGCGCCTCGAGCTCGCGTTTCCTGCTGCGCAGCTCCCGTGCAACCGTGGCTGCGTTCTCCTGGATGCGCTTGTACTTGTCGATGCCGAAGATCCTGCGCAGGGTGTCGAGCCGCGACTCCTGCTCGTCGGTGAGGATGGCCTTCATCTCCTCCTGGGGGCAGTAGACTGTGTAGCGGTAGGTCAGGTTCTGCTTCTTGGTGATAAGCTCTTCCGGGTAGCCGAGCAGCGCGATGATGTCTGCCTTCAGCTCACCCGGCATGGCTTCCTTCCGCCTGCCGCCAAGAATGAGCGCGCCGGATGTCTGGCTGACGGATCTGCTGCCCTGCTTCAGGCCGCGCTCGACGGTGATCTCTTCCCCGTCAAGCTCGAACGTCAGCGCCACCTCCCCCTGCGCCGCGCCCTTGCGCAGCAGCGCACCTCCGCTCAGCCGCTCCGTGTCGCTGCCGAACAGCGCAAACTCGATGGCGTACAACAACGAGCTCTTCCCCGAGCCGATGTCGCCGCTGAGCAGCACCGATCCTTCGGGAAAGGTGATCTCCTCGTCAACGTAGCTTCGGATGTTGCGCAGCCTGAGCTTCCTGATGAGCATAGATCCCCGCCGTCCACCACCAGCCCTTGTCCGCGCGGAGCTGGTTTTTATAGTTAGTGGTGATGGTTTATGGCTATAAGAATTGATTCCAGAATCCTGCTCTTTTTGAATAGCGGGCTTTAGGCTCATTATTCACTATGCGTCTAAAAACAGCTTCGGTGTCGTTCGGGGTTATGGGGTCGTCCAAGCATATCACGAGTGTCTCCCTCTTGGAAGAAAATTGGTTGAATATATCCATTGATTCACACCTGTTGCCATCTTCAAAATCCCTAAACAGAATGTTCATGAAAAGTGCGTGGTGTTCGACTGCTAAGATCGTTTCATCCATTATTAGTTGGCTCATCAATGAAGCGCCAGGATAACGGTCCTCCACTGGTATAAAAGCGTCCAGAGGATCGTCGCTTAAAGAAGGATAATCAGGAGTACTGAGTTTGGTTACTTCTGTTGGCTTGGATCGAGCTATCCGCTCTTCGCCGACTTCCAGCGCATAGAGGAAGAAAGAGCTTAATCCTGTTATAGGGTGCCATCGAATAGAATCGCCCACCCTTTCCATTACTAGTGGATGCGGTAGCAGCACATACTCTGAAGGAGCGTGTTCGGGGGGTCGATCGGGGTTATTAAAGTAGGAACCCACCCTGTCGTAGGCGAGTGATTGGGCTTTCAGCAGGTGGTGCCACTGCAGAAGCATCTCTTCAAACTGCCGCTGAGGAAGCTGATACAGGCCTTTAAGCTTTTTTTCCAGCTTTTGTGCAAGCCTTTGCTCATTGCGACGAAAAGCGCGGTAGAGGTGTACGGCGATTTCGCCGATGTTCTGAGGCGGATCACATGGCATTTTGTATCACCGGATAGTAAATATTGATTATTATAAGAAACTTTCCTTAATATTCTTCGGCAAAACCGCTAAATTTAAATATAAAAAGCAGTATTTCGTAATAATATGCCAATAAAACTCGACCTCAAGGACCGGAAGATCCTGTACGAGCTCGACAGGAATGCGCGCCAGCCTGCGTCGCAGATCGCGAAAAAGGTGGGTCTGTCGCCCGATGGGGTGAATTATCGGATCAAGCGGCTGCTTAAAAGGGGAGCAATCTTCAAGTTCATGACACTGCTCGACACCGCAAAGCTCGGCCTTGCCACCTACAAGGTCTTCTACCGGCTCCAGAACACGACGCTGCAGAAGGAGCAGGAGATCCTCAGTGATCTGGTACAGCACCCCCGCACGCAGCTCGTTACCAGCGCGGAAGGCATGTTTGATCTGAATGTGAACTTCCTGGCCGCGAGCGTCGGGGATCTCAACGCAACGCTCACCGGCCTTAACGCGGCATATGGCACTTTCATCGCAGAGCGGCAGGTCAACATCATGGTCGAGTCACACTTCTTTTTCCGCGATTACCTTGCCGGCAAGCCATCAGCCGAGATGCGGAAACCGATGGTGTTCGGCTCAAAGCCGGCGCCGGCGGAGCTTGACAGCTACCACCGGAAGATCCTGACTCTCCTCGCCCAGGACGCACGGATCCCCGCGGTCGAGATCGCGAAGAGGAGTGGGCTCAGCGCGGACGCCGTTATCCAGCGCATCAGAAACTTAGAGAAAGCAGGCATCATCCAGAACTATGTCCTCTTTCCGAACACGGAGGAGATCGGCTACCGCTGGTATTACCTCCTGCTGAGATTCCGGGACCTGACACCGGAGCGTGAGCGGCATTTTTTCCAGTACTGCAAGCTCCATCAAAACGTTTGGTTCTACAGCAAGATGATCGGGCCATGGGATTGCGTCATCAACATCGAGGTTGAGCATGACCCGCAGTTCAAGGAAATCCTCATGGAGATAAAAAAAGAATTTTCCAGAATACTGAAGGAATATACCATCCTGAAAATCACGAAAACGCACAAGTTTAACCA
>CAYYLB010000065.1:0-2504 GCA_964472345.1 uncultured Methanosarcinales archaeon | reverse complement strand
CTCAACCATCTCCACGGGCGTCGGATCGACACCGCGCTGCAGCGCAACGAAATAGGAAACCCAGTCTCCGAGCCAGATCGTCCAGAACAGCCGTGTCATAAAATCAGGGCCGCGGCTCGCGATGTCGATGACCTTGATGCCCTTCTTCGCGAGAAGGCGCTTCACGGCCTCAAAACGCCTGATGATGCGCGGATGGTCCTCCGCATCGCGCAGCATCACCACCACATACTCGCCATTCGGCTTCGCAAAGCCGTTCAGCTCGTTGTGGTTGGACTCCGGGAACACGTTGCTGAAGGCGTGCATCTTGGCATTCTCATTCAGGTCGATTTTCCATTTGTATGCCGCAATGCCGAATCGCGTCGATGCGTAGATCAGCGGTACCGCCGGCGCGAGCAGGGGAGCGAGCTGCTGTGCTGATCCCTTCACATCGGCAAGCCCGCGCTTCAGAAATCGGGCAACGGAATCCCAGTCAACATCCTCCGCAAGGCCGCAGCGCGTCAGCAATGACAGGATGGGGACGGTCTGATATCCCAATGCCATCCGGGGCTGCAGCCCTGCGGGAACGCGGATGAATGGAACACTGTCTTCCTCTGCCTGCTGCAGGAGCTTCCCGCCGCTTGCGATGGCCACGGTCTGCGCGCCCCGGCGTTTCGCTTCAGCATAGGCAGCGAGCGTCTCCTCCGTGTTGCCGCTGTAGGAAACCGCAACGACAAGTGCCTGCTCATCGATAAATGCCGGCAGCGCGTACTCGCGCACAGAAATGACCGGGACCAGGTCAACAACAGCCTGGACAATGGGGCCCGGCAGCCCCGAACCTCCCATGCCCGCGATGGCAACAGCCTTCGGCGCCGGAACAGTAATCTCGCCTCCGAGCTGGCCCGCTTCCCGTATCTGATCGGGAAACATTGTCAGGACAGCCGCAAGATCCGATTTGTCCACCTTGCTGCCCATTCAGGCAGGAACGGCTTTTCGGTTTAAATACGTTCTGGTGAACGGGATGGCATTGAAGCTGCTCTCTCCGCTCTCCCATCCTCAGCAGCCGTTCACGCGAATGAGCGCCGCTCTCCCCTGAATGAGAACGAGCGCGGCCTTCCGCGCCACTGCCCGCGCCGCACAGGATATCGCGAGCGCTGCGCAGGCCCCGACCTCATCTGCATGCGGCGTGCGTCAAACCGCAGCCGGGGAAATTCTTCCTGGGGGAGCTCTTCAACCGGAAGCCGGTGCAGCCCGAGAATCGCATTGAACGCCTCATAGTCACGCGGCCCGAGCAGCGTAATTGCCTTTCCCGCTGCGCCCGCGCGCGCTGTCCTGCCGACGCGATGCAGGTATTCCCGCGGATCGTTCGAGAGGTCGTAATTGATGACATGCGTGACATCGTCGATGTGGAGCCCGCGCGCCGCAACCGCCGATGCGACGAGAATGGGCGGCCTGCCCTCGCGGAAATTCTCAATCACCTGCAGGCGCTTCTGCTGCCCGAGCTTGCCATGCATCATCGCTGCGGCAATGCCCTGTACACGCAGGTTTCTCGTGAGCAGATCGACGGTGGAGCGCGTCGAGGAAAAGATGATGACCCGTTTCGCGTCTGCCTTGTGCAGCAGGTGGCAGAGCAGGGAAAACTTCTCGTGCTGCTGCACCTGATAGTAGTACTGCTGCAGGAGATCCTGCTGGACCTGCCGCTCCGCTTCCGCCTTGACCGCGTCGTGCATGTACTGCTCCACAAGCTGGTCGATCTCTGCGGAGAGCGTCGCGCCGAACAGCAGGAGCTGCCGGTCCTGCGGAGTATGGTCAAGCAGCGTGTGGACATCATCAATAAATCCCATCTCGACCATCTTGTCCGCTTCATCCAGCACCACCGTGCGGAGCCTGGAAAAGTCAATCGTGCCGCGCTGGAGGTGGTCAAGCAGCCTGCCAGGAGTGCCGGCAACGATCTCTGCGCGCCGCAGCTGCTCGATCTGGGGGCCGAGCGAAACGCCGCCGAAGATGCTGGTGATGCGGCGGCGCTGATAGCTGCTGAGTGTGCGGAGCTCGTCCGCGATCTGAACGACCAGCTCGCGCGTCGGCGCAACAATAAGCACCTGGATTCCCTGGTCGGGAGCGATCTTCTCAAGCAGCGGGATGCCGAAGGCGGCAGTCTTCCCCGAGCCGGTCTTGGAAATGCCGATGACGTCGCGTCCCTGCTTGATCAGCGGAATCGCCTTCTGCTGGATAAGGGTCGGCGCGGTGATGCCTGCGTCGTTGAGCGCACGGATGATCTCCTGCTGGACCTGTAGTTCTTCAAATGACTCCATTGTCGTGTCTCCTTGGAACGAACCGCCTGTTGCGGTGAAACAGAATGAGCGTGAACTCCCTGTTTCTGCCTTCCAATACGCTTCGTGAAGGGCAGTAGTATTTAAAGGTGATTGTTTTTTGCGGGCTACGGAAGCGCCACCGAATCGGGCAAGAAGGCGTAAAGCCCTTGGAGACACAGAAACTTGCGTTTCTTACCTCCAAGCGCTTTCGCTTCG
>CAYYLB010000064.1:0-7005 GCA_964472345.1 uncultured Methanosarcinales archaeon | reverse complement strand
AATTTTGCTATCCTTCAGTGGCACTCTCTATCTTTCCGAGGATGTCTCCCCTGCCGTTGAGGCTCCTCACCACCACCTCCGCCCCTGCCTTCTCCAATGTCGCAACATCGTCCGACCCCGTCGCCACCGCCACGCTCACGATGCGCAGCCCCTTCCGCTCCTTCGCAGCCGCCTGCGCCGCCTTCACGTCCTTCGTCGTGTCGCCAACGACCACGACGGCGCCGAAGGAGAGCCCGCGCTGCTCCGCCTGCCGGATCGCGTTCAAAACGATCTCCTTCCGCCTGAGCGTCCCGTCGTCGCTGCTGAAGAGCGTGAAGAACCGCGATAAGCCGGCTTTCCCGATGATCCTTCGTGCAGGCTTCTCAAGGTTTCCGGTGATGATGCCGAGGTGCTCGCCGCGCCCCTTCAGCGCTGAGAGGAACGGAACGACGCCTTCCAGCGGCGCAATCGGTGCCGTTTCGATCGCCTTCTGCACGTTCCTCACGTAGCCCTGCGCAAGCCGCCCGATCAGCTTTTCATCGGCAGGAAGCCCAAGCTGCCGCAGGATGCTCTCGTGCGTCTCACGCTCGGACATGCCGAAGGTCGCGATGATGATGCCGTCCGGGACGTCGCGGTTCAGCACCTCCTGGTAATCCAGCTTGTAGGCTTTCAGGTGCACGTGGTTGATGTTGACGAGCGTCCCGTCGATGTCGAAGAGCCAGAGGCGGCGCATGCTTCCGCAGGACCATGCGGCTGCTTTTAAATTTGCCGTGCGATCTCAGCGACCGCAGCGGTGTTCTTCCTCAGTGCATGATCCGCGGCCGCGCCCGCCGCTGTCGCGCCCAAAACCCCCTCGCCCAACCATAAGCTTTATAAACACCGGCTTTACCGTGAACGCAACAAACCACGGAGGGTATCACGATGGCAAGGACCAAACCACACATCAACCTGGTATTCATCGGCCATGTCGACCATGGCAAAAGCACGACCGTCGGACGGCTGTTCTTCGACAGCGGCAATGTCGATGAGCAGACGATGCGCAAGCTGAAGCAGAAGGCCGAGGAGCTCGGCAAGAAGGGCTTTGAGTTCGCGTTCGTCATGGACAACCTGAAGGAGGAGCAGGAGCGCGGCGTCACCATCGACCTCGCGCACAAGCGCTTTGACACACCCAAGTATTATTTCACCATCATCGACGCCCCCGGCCACCGGGACTTCATCAAGAACATGATCACCGGCGCGAGCCAGGCAGATGCCGCCGTCCTCGTCGTCAGCGGCAACCCCGGCGACGGCGTGCAGGCGCAGACCAAGGAGCATGTCTTCCTCTCCAAGACGCTCGGCGTGCAGCAGCTCATCGTCCTTGTCAACAAGATGGACATGGCGAAATTCGACCAGAAGCGCTTCGAGGAGGTCAAGGGAGAGGTCACCAAGCTGCTCAAGAGCGTGGGCTACAAGACCGATGCGATCCAGTTCGTCCCCACAGCTTCCTACCTCGGCGACAATGTGGCTAAGAAGTCGCCGAATATGCCATGGTACACGGGTCCGACGCTGCTCGAAGCGGTTGACAAGCTCAGCCCGCCGGAGAAGCCGCGCGACCTGCCGCTCCGCCTCCCGATCCAGGATGTCTATAACATCACCGGCATCGGCACCGTTCCCGTCGGCCGCGTTGAGACAGGTGTCATGAAGGTCGGCGACAAGATCATTGCTGTTCCCGCGCGTGAAGGCAAAGGCATCACTGGCGAAGTGAAGACCATTGAGATGCACCATGAGCAGGTGCAGGAAGCCGAGCCTGGCGACAACGTGGGATTCAACGTGCGCGGCATCGCAAAGCAGGATATCGCGCGCGGCGACGTCATCGGCCACCTGGACAAGGTTCCCACCGTCGCGTCGGAGTTCACCGCGCAGATCGTGGTGCTGAACCATCCGAGCGTCATGACCGTCGGCTACACACCGGTGTTCCATATCCACACCGCGCAGGTCGCATGCCAGATAACCGAGATCGTGAAGAAGCTCAACCCCGCGACCGGCGAGGTCGTGCAGGAGAAGCCGGACTTCATCAAGAATGGTGACGCTGCAGTGGTCAAGGTCAAGCCCCTCCAGCCTCTGGTGATCGAGAAGCAGAAGGACATCCCGCAGCTTGCGCGATTCGCCGTCCGCGATTCCGGGCAGACCGTGGCTGCAGGCATGTGCATTGACCTCGTCGCAAAAACGATGAAATGAGTTTCCTTTTTTCCTTTGCATGGTAAACCGCAGCTTACCATGAAGCACACCCATGGCACAACGAGCACGGATCAAGGTCGCAAGCACGGACATCGACAAGGTCAACCAGGTGTGCGCGTCAATCAAGGAGATTGCGGAAAAGACGGGCGTTGCGCTGCGCGGCCCCATCCCGCTGCCCACCAAGCGCTTGAAGATCACCACCAAGAAAAGCCCGGCGTTCGAGGGCAAGCGCTCGTGGGACCGCTTTGAGATGCGCATCCACAAGCGGCTGATCGACCTTGCTGCGGACGAGCGGGCATTGCGGCTGGTGATGCGCGTGCAGATTCCCGAGGGGCTGAATATTGAGATTGAGATGATTGATGCGTAAGGTTACTGTTTCTTGTGCGTGGTTTCATGCAATAGTCCGGGGAGGCTCGCCTCGTTTCTCATGGGCAGCTAAACCGGTGGCCGGTGAAGCAGAAAGAGCTAAGGTGCCACCATCGCCATCATCGCCCGCTCTTTCAGCCGCTCCGTGAGCAGGCGGATGTCCTGCATCTTGTCGAGGGACTTGCGGTCCGGCTCGAGCTTATTGAGGTGCTCCGTGATGCTGCTGGTGCTCGTGCCGACCGCGGCGATGATGCTGTTCATCACGTCCGTGCGCCACGGAAGGCTGCGCTCATCAAGGGCGGCAAGCACGTCGGCGGCTTTTGCAAGCGACAGTCCGATGCTGTTCAGCAGCAGCTCGATGTTCAGCGCATCGATCTGCTTCACGTAGCGGTTGTCCGCACGGGGATGGACGATCTTCGCAGCATTATACATCGCGTTCTCGAGCGTGGTGAACATGATCCACAGGTCCTGGAGCCTGCGTTCGGACATCCTGCCGTTCTCAATCGTTTCCATCGCCTTGTTCGCATCCGAGCGGAACAGGTAGAACGCGGAGCGCACGCCGGTCACCTTCTCGTCATAGGAGATCTCATACACTTCCTGCAGCAGCGTCTCCTGCTTCTGGCTCAGCAGCTTGGAGATGATCACGCCGAATATCACCAGGCCGCTCACCGCTTCGACAACCGCAAACACCCGCGAAACGCCGAGCGGAAACAGGTCGCCGTACCCCTGCGACGCCGATGCTGCGGTGATGAAGCTGAAATACTCCGCGGTCAGCAGGCTGCGGATGCCATGGCCGATCTGCTCGCCGCGGTACAGCACGCCGTGCCCCGGCATGAACGACAGCAGGTAATAGATGGCGCCGAACACGGCCATATACCCTACCCAGAAGGCGAAGATCTGCTTGAAGCTGAGCTTGTCGAGCACATCGAGAGGAACACGCCTGAGCATGCTTCAAGGAACGTTCGTTGCTATATAAATGTTACTTTTTTGTATACTGGTATAGTTATTTTGCTTAAATGGCTAGCGCGTTTGCGGGGAACGGGCTGGATCCGGTTCGCATGTAGTACCCGGGCCATGTGTGGATTTCAGAGTATCTGAAAGACAAAAACTTTCAATCGCCGTTTGCCACCATCGAATAAACTTCAAACGCCATTGAAGTTATCGGCAGCTATTTATAGTGGTTTTCATCTCTCCATCCTATGGTCGACCATCATTCTTTTGGAATCGGACAGCAATTGCCGTTCAAGACACGGAAAGAATCTTTATTGATGAAGTTACACCGGTTTGCAGAACAAAAGAGGGTCGTGCTACATTTGATGCGTATTGAGCAAAAACTGAGGCGGAAAGACATTTCTCATCTTCCCCCGGCGTTGCAAAAAGAGCGTTTGAGGAATCTTGCCGTACTGCGGGAATACTGGTCCCAGGAAACGTTCCCGAAGAATACCCAATATCCCGGCCAGCGGCTTCCCCATATCCGGGATGCCGAAGGGACGCTGTGTGCCATGGCCTATCTTATCGAGAAATCGGGCCATCACAAGCTGGTCGATCAACTGGCTGAAGCCAATAATCTTGTGTACATCGATGACGTCAAGGAAGGGCCCTTGATTGAGTGGCTTCGAATGTCTGGACTCGGCCAAGATGAAGCAGCGGAGATTCAGCCGACCTACGGCGGAGGATGGGATTCGGGTGGAGGCGAGATAGTGCACTATCCAAGCTTTTTTGGATCGTTCAACGCATCAGTTGTTATTCCATTTATGATCATGCTTATCGTAATCGAAGTCATAGGCATCAAAGTCATTACATCGATGAATATCTCGAGTAAGACCGGGAGGATTGCCGCTCACGTCGCCTTGTTTGCCGTTGCAACGGGGACTTCTTTTTCAATAATAGCTCTGTTTCAATTACTTTCTTGATGGTACTTACTGAGGGAACGAGAGTAAATTAAGCCGCTCTTCTTCATACGAACGAGTTCATAAAATGCTCTATGACCTGCGGATCGACATTGCGCGACCCTTCGTTAAACGCCGTCAATGAAATCTTGTGGATGATATGAAACCCTTCATCAAGCTGGTACACATACCCTTCTTCATTTCCCCCTTCCAGAAGGATAATGCAACCTGGCTGACTCTTGAACCCCGCGTCTATTTTCTTCAGGAAAGCGCTTTGTCCTTCCTCATGTAAGTTGACGGCTTTTACGGAGACCTTGTCCGAACCATATTTGACGGCTAAAAGCTCATATTCGGGTGTTGTTTTTATGAGCTGAACGCCCTGCTCTTCGTCACTGATGCCCCCAGTCATAGCTGATATGAAGATGAACGCCCCAAAGACCACCGCAAGTACCCCAATCGCCGCGAATGTCACTAAGAAACCCCAACCTATTATCTTCCAGAGGGAGTGCTTTGTTTTGTCTGATTGTTTCATTTTTTTATTATGGGCGTCTTCTCTGTTTTTGACTTTAAATTTTTTTGAATACCCTAAGGGATGTGGATCCCCCATTATAAACCTTTTTGAGGCTCTGAATCTGAAATGGGCCCCTCTACGGATGATAACGACCCAAAACATCCAACCCCATGTTACCTTGAGAGCAGGACGCCGGCGGCAGGACGCCCAGGCGAACGCATCACATCGTTCGCTATTTGAACCTGCACATCCGTGAGGACAGCGGTTCTCTTGCAGAGCTTCGAGACCGCCGCACTACCAGATTATGCGACGCCGGCGTGCTGCCCCTGAGAAGCGGTTCCTTTATAAGGATTTGCTCGGGCAGAGGCAGTCAAGTCACTGTCGAGTTCAATGACGTCCGATAACCAAAAAGCTTATAAATAACCATACTTATACATATATATAATTTTGGTTACTACCATGATACCGCTCCACCTGAGATTAAAGAAAAAGGCCCATCAACGTATTGCCTATGCCCAGGATTTAATGATGGAAGAGGCGTACCATTTTTTTCCTGAAGCGGTTCTTCATGGAGGGACCGCCATTTGGAGATGTTACCGGGGAAACAGGTTTTCTGAGGATATTGATGTCTACCTTATGTCAAAAGGGCCAGTGGATGCTTTCTTCGGGAAACTGGAGCAGAAAGGGTTTACCATTTTAAAGAAGCGAGTGAAAGAAAATTCATTATACTCCCTGTTGGAGTTTGATCGCGTTCAGGTACGATTCGAAGCGGTTTTCACCAGAAAAGAGGGTGCGGTACTAAAAGACTATGAGATGGTTGACGGAAATTTTATGGCGGTGTACACCTTGAGCCCTGATGATTTAATGAAAGAGAAAATTGCCGCGTGCGTAAAGCGGAAGAAAATAAGGGATTTATATGATGTGTTCTTCCTGCTTCGTTATGTTAAGGCAGCGCCCAAGGATCTTGGCAGAATAGAAGTGGTAACCATCGCAGATGAAGAGAATCTCCCTGCGATTATTCTATCAGGGCCGGCCCCCACGAGTGAAGACATGAGGAGGTATATCAAAGAATGGGAAAGATAAAGCATCGGGATAGCGTGGTGGATCTTTTTAAAAAAGGCCCGGTAGTCGATATTTCTTCCCTCAAAAAAATAATTGGTGAAAACAGCGGTTATACAAGCCTCATGCTTAACAAGATGGTTAAACAGGGGAGGATATACAGGGTTACTCGGGGGAAATACTCACTTTCTGATGATCCTGTTTTAGCGGTATTTTGTTTTAAGCCGGCCTACCTGGGGTTGCAGGAAGCGTTGAGCATCCATAATCTCTGGGAACAGGAATCGAATACGGTTGTTCTGACAACAAAGACGGTCCGTGAAGGGCCAAGGAAGATTAATGGCAGCATGGTTTTATTAAAACGGATCCCGGTGTCATTATTTTTTGGGATTGAATATAAGAGACACGGGGATTTTTATCTTCCGGTTTCTGACATCGAGAAGACATTTTTGGACCTGCTCTATTTCGGCCAGCCCATTGATAGGGATCTTTTCCATCAGTTTAAGGGAAGAATGGACAAGAAAAAGGTAGAGGGGTACCTTAGGCGCTATGGTGCAGCGATAAAGGAGAAAGCAGGCGGTTTGTTGAATATGCGTGCGCCTTTCGCCCAAGGCAGCCCCGCGAAATGCAAAAACATTAAAAAGCCGCGGGAAAACCGGCCTCGCGTGGGGCTGTAGTCTAGCTTGGCTATGATTCAACGTTCGGGACGCGGAAGGACCGCGCAAAAGACGTTGCGGCCCCGGTTCAAACGTGTCGCAAAGACACAGGAAATCCGGGCAGCCCCATTTATCATAAATTGTGATTATCATAAATTGTGATGCCGCTCGCAAACGGCATGCCGCCGATCTACTGACCCGCGGTTTTTGACATTCCTTCTACGCCGATCATCAGGGGCATCGCGGGGGGTTGCCGAGGCTCTGCCGAGCGCAACGAGAGAACGGAGCGAAGCGGAGTGAACGTGGTTGCCGAGCGGAGCGAGCGCAACTA
>CAYYLB010000063.1:0-7039 GCA_964472345.1 uncultured Methanosarcinales archaeon | reverse complement strand
GACAATGAGAAAGCAATGCCAAAAATGTTCAAATATCTAGGAGATTAGCTATAAGAGCATCGCTCTTACGACGGTAATCTCATCCGTGTGGGACCGACCGCCTGTTTCTTTATTATCATAGAACACATCCGCGACTAATGGACGGAAGGGTTCCCAGTCTATCTGCTTTTTCATGAGCTCAAGGCGGTCACCAAGCCCACATACTTTCAGATACTGCTCTCGTAGAACAAATTGGTTGAAGCTCATACGTATCACCTCTCTACAACGCAAAAGAAAACGTTTGTCGACTATAAATCTTTCGGTTCTTGTAGGGGTTATTCAAAGTTCTCTATACATCACTCATCGACGAACAGTTTCAGAAAGCTGAACGATTACCCACCGGCGGTAATTTTATAAACGCTTAAAGGTTCATTTCTTCCGGTCTTATGCATGGTCCTTGAGTCGTTCCTGAACCCGGCGGCGGCAAAGCGCCACCCTATTGAAACGTTCTTCCTTGGGGTGCTCTATTCGGTCATCGGGCTGTTCCTTGCGTACTGGGTATTCCGCGACTATTCAAGCCTTACCTTGGTCTTTCTGATCACGCTCGCGGCAGCACCTCTGCTGTACTTCACGGTGGCGTCGGAGGAGCGTGCGGACGCAGCGCTTGCCAGCGAACGCGCCATCCTGAAAGAGCACAGCAAAGTCTTCCTCTTTCTCATGTCCCTGTTCCTCGGCATCACGGTCAGCCTGGCGCTGCTCTATGTCTTTCTTCCTGCGGACATGGTTTCAGTGCTGTTCTCGTCACAGACCCAGACGATCGCGAGCATCAACAACCAGATTTCCGGAGCTGCGGCAGCGCGCTCTGACATCTTCCTCCGCATCTTCCTGAACAATGTGCGCGTGCTCATCTTTTCCATCCTTTTCTCTTTGCTGTACGGCATCGGTGCGCTGTTCATCCTCACCTGGAATGCGAGCGTCATCGCAGCGGCCATCGGGAACTCGGTCCGCTCGCACCTTGCGAGCTACGCGCAGGCAATCGGCTTAGAGAAGCTCGGCGGCTACCTGCATGTGTTCTCCTTCGGGTTTTTGCGCTATGCGCTCCACGGGCTGCCGGAGGTTTTCGCGTACTTCGTCGGGGGGCTTGCCGGCGGCATCCTTTCCGTCGCGCTCATCCGCAATGACCTCATCGGCGAGAAGCGGGAGCGCATCCTGCTCGACGTTGCGGGACTCATCCTGCTTGCGGCCGGCGCGCTCCTCATCGCGGCATTTCTTGAGGTCTATGTCACGCCGTTTTTCTTTTAGCGCCGCGCATTTGTGCCCCGTCTCATCCCTCCTCACCCCTCGAGCACCTTGACGCGCCCCGGCTCAACCTCGAACAGCTCGCCTTCGCGCAGCAATGCCTCGATGAACGTCCTGCATCCCGGGATCCCCGACTGCTGCACCATCTCGTCAATCATAACGCCGGAGCCGGCGTCTAACCTTTTCGCCAGGCTGAGGATGCGTTCCCTCACATTTCCCATCCCTTCGTCCTGGCTGTCCGGCGGCGGGCTTCCCGCCTCTTTCTGCACGTCACTCTTTTTCTGCCGCTCCCGCTGTCTTTGCCCCGCTTCCGATTCATGGCGGTGGACCACAATCCACAATGCGTTTCCGACCCTTTGCAGGATGTCTGCGGCGATGAACTTTTTCCCCTCAAACGAGCTTACCGAGCCGATGAGCGTCGCGGCGCCGCCAATCCCCACCTGCACGCGGGCGCCGTGCGGCAGCCTGATGGAGATCCGGCCCGTCCCGTCGTCAAGCACAAGCTGCTGCTCCCGCTGGCCGATGATAACCCCCTTAAGGTGCACCATTTCTTCTTCGAGTCCCTGCACCATGCTCACCGTCACCTTTCGCGCGCACCGCCGCTCAGAGAATCCGCTGGATGAAACCACGTTTGGGCTCAAACAAATCACCCTGCCGCTTCAATCGCTCAATCACCTCTTCGACTTCTTCCTTCCGGATCCCTTTTTTGCCTGCCGCTTCGAGGAGATCCTCTATGGGAACTGTCTTCCCTATCCTCTCTTCGAGCTCTGCGATGAGCTCTTTCATTACAATAATCTTGTTCCGCTGCGTCGCGGAGATGCCCGTGCTGATCTGGTCAATATCGATCCGGCCTTTCTCGTCCGTTGCGACCTGGCCAAGGCAGTATTCAAGCAGGTCGATCGCGCGGCGCGCGTCCCCCCGCGTCACCTTATTGGAGAGACGCACCTTTGCCGATGCCTCGGAGAGACGGACAAGCGCCTCGAGCTGGCGCGCCGTGATGGGGATGGTGCGGAAACCGGTTTCCTCACTTTCGCCTTTGGACCTCATCTGCACATAATAGGTCTTGATCTCATCGAGCGCCTCATCGGTGATGTTCGGCGCCACTTTCTGCCGCGCATAGGCAATAAATTTCCTGAGCAGCCTGGTAGGTATTTCCGATTCGCCGAGTGTCGGATCCTGATGGAGGCCAAGGATATGGGTGGCCATCCTTTCATCCTTCGCCTTGTTCGGCAGATCCTTGATGGGGAAGATAAGGTCAAACCGGTTGATGAGCGTCGGCGGCAGGTCGATCTGGGGCGCGATGGGCTCCATGATATTAAACCTGCCGAACTTTGGGTTCGCTGCCGCGAGCACGGTTGTCTCCGCGTGCAGTGTCGCCTGGATGTTCGCTTTTGCAATGCTTACAGTCTGCTGCTCGAGCGCTTCGTGCATCGCGGAGCGATCCTCCTTATTCATCTTGTCCATCTCGTCGATCATGACAAATCCACGATTGCCGAGAACGAGCGCCCCTGCCTCAAGGCTCCAGCCCCCCAGGAACTCATCCTTAACCACTGCAGCAGTAAGGCCAGCGCCGCTCACCCCCTTTCCCGTGACGTAGCGCGCTTTCGGAGCGATCTTCACTGCGCGCTTGAGGAGCTGGCTCTTTCCTGAGCCCGGGTCGCCGACCAGGAGCATGTGCATATCCCCACGCGTCACCATACTGTCAGAACGCTCCTTCCGGACACCGCCCACGAGCTGCAGGAGGAGCGCTTCCTTAATCCTTTCATGGCCGTAGATGCTCGGGGCAATGTTCTGGATGAACCGCTCATAGACTTTCGGGTCCCGCGCAAGCTCCTTGATCTGCTCTTCCTCCTCTTTGGAGATTTCAATGCTGGTGTAGTCTTCCTCCACTCTCTCGAGGTTGTTCGCTTCGAGGACGAGGTCGAATTTTGTCGAGCGCCCCCCGCCGCGCAATTCGATCGGTATCTCACTCACCCAGCTCACGACCCTGATCTTGGTGCCTGGGCTGCTGCGCCGGTCGTTGATGGGGGAGACCAGGTCGTTTTTGAGCAGCACATTCATGCGCTTCGGCTGCTCACCGCCTTCAAGGTCCTCCGGCGCCTCCTCAAGCACAATCCCCTGGGCGTCAATCAGCTCTTTTGCGAGCTCCTTGAATTTTCCCTTGCGGCCGCAGCTGCAGCGGCTTGGCTCACGGAATTTGCGCTCGAACTGGAGCACGGTGATGACATTCCCGCAGCTCGGGCACTCAAAGCGCACGCTGGTGACCTGCGGCCGAACGTCGCTTTTCTGTCGGACAACCCCCTCCGTCCAGAGGAGCTTGCCGAGATGCCTGCTCCGGATATTGCTGATCAGCGTCTTTTGGCTTCCCGGAAGGTTCTGCAGGCGCACCGGGAAGCGCACAATCTCTTTCGGGATGTCAAATTCCCTGATTGCCTGCTCTGCAGCAGCAAGGACTTCTTCGGGCTGCTCGAGAAGCTGCTCTGCGAGCTCCGGGTCGAACCTGCTGAGCTGGTTGAAGTCGACCGTCAGAAAGTATTCTCCCTTCCGTACCTGTTCGAGGAGCTCCGCATAGCGCTCCTTCTCGAGAAACTCATGAAACTTGGAGATCTGTTCCTGGGGGTTCATCGCTCATTTGACCTTCTTCAGGGTCTCAACGAGCTTGTCAAGCGCCTTGTAGACCTCTTCCTGCGTCTTGGTGCCTGTGCAGACAATCTTCCCATTGGTGAACAGCAGGAATGTCGCTTTCGTCCCTTTCAGCTTGTACACAAGCCCCGGAAACTGCTCGGGCTCGTACTCCGTGTTCGACAGCTTGATGGCAAGCGTGTTGAGATTGAGGTCCATCCCAATGGAGCCGCTGGCAACAATATTCTGGACCGTCACCTTCGGCTTTATCTTGATGTCAATATTGATCTTCTTGAGGCTTCGGATTATCTTTTCAATACCCCGCTCGACCTCATCCATGCTGCGGGCGCCCGTCAGCACGATCTTGCCGCTGCTGAAAATCAGGGCGCTTGTCTTGGGATCCTTGATGCGGATCACCAGCCCAGGAAACTGCTCGGGGTTGTACTCGGTGTTGCTCAGCGTCGCAGCCATCTTCTCAAGCGGAATGTCCTGCTCGAGGCTGGAGCTGATGACAATATTCACGATGGTGATTGAACGCTCTTCCCTCTGCGCCCCTTTTTTTTCGTGCGCTGCCGGCTTTACCGGCTCTTTTTTTCCCTTCGCTTTTTTCTTCGCCATAGGAACCCACCCCACCCTCTCCAACCCCCCCCCCTTTTTAAACCTTCCTTTTTAAAGGGCTGCGACTCTTTAAAAATATACATTGATACGGCGGCTGCGTCCTCTCCCTGCCCCCAAGCCTCCACCCGTCCCTAAGAAACTGAGCATTGCTCGTTTTTCAACCAGAAATCTCCTAATACTTTTCAATAATGAAATCAATGGGAACTTTTATATTGCACACCATACCTCCGGCTGGCATGGTCGTCATCTGCCGCTTCGGGGAGCTCTTCCTCAAAGGAAAGAACCGCCCGTCATTTGTTCGTGCGCTGGCTCGTGCCGTTAGTGCCTTTCTTGCCCAGGAGGGAATCCGCTGCACGGTCCGTGCCACGCACACACGCCTGCTTCTGGAAACCTCGGAGCGCTGCATATTCCTCCGGCGCGTGTTCGGAATCACCTCTTTTTCCCCTGCACGGGCGTGCCCGGCTGATGTTGATGCGATTTGCGTGCTTGCATGCGAGCTGCTTGGCGGGCGCAACGCAGTAACATTCCGTGTTTCTACCCAACGGCTCACCAAGGAAAACAAGCTTACCTCACCGCAGCTGAATGCGCTGCTTGGCGAAGCAATCGCCCGGCGGCTTGGCCTGCAGGTTGAGCTGAAGCGGCCTGATGCTGTCGTAGGCGTTGAAATCCTTGATGGGGTGGCATATGTGTTCGTTGAGAGCTTTCCTGGTGCCGGGGGCCTGCCTCCCGGAACTGCAGGCACTGTAATCCAGCTGTTTGACGGCGGTTTCGCGGAGCTTTCCGCTCTCCTGCTCATGAAGCGCGGCTGCACGGTGATCTGCGCCGGCTCCCGGGAGCAGCCGCTCTCCCTCGCGCAACGGTTTGCGCCGGAACCGATTGCTTTTATGCTCGCCGGCTCGCTTCCTGAGGCTGCTGCTCTTGCGGGGCGTTTTGGCGCATCGGCGGTTGCGACAAGCACCGCTGAGCCCGCCGTGCTGGCAGCACTATCTTTAAATAGCGCCGTCACTCTCCCTATTCTTGCACCGGTTGCGGGAAAAGACATTTCCACGCTCCGGCAGCTGCAGGAGTCATATGAACGTCTTTGTTGAGCGAACGGGGAAGCAGCACGTGCTTGAGTTTGCCGGCATGGTCAGCGAGCTGCTTGTGCGGCTTCAGGTCAATCCGGAAACCGTGCTTGTCAGCAGGGACGGCCAGCTTCTCGTCGTTTCAGACGAGGTTTCACCGCGTGATACCATTCAGATCCTGTCGGTGATCTCGGGGGGCTAAGATGGCTGCCTGCACACGCTGCTCCGGCGCTGCGGTCTTTTCACCGCCGCTCCTGTGCGAGCGTCATTTCTACTCTTTCGTCGAGGGGAAGGTCTCTGCAGCACTGCAGCGGTTCTCTCTCATCCGCGACGGGGAGCGTGTCGCAGTCGCTGTCTCCGGCGGCAAGGACAGCCAGACGGCACTGTTCCTGCTCCACCGGCTTTTTGGCGAGCGTGTCACCGGGCTTGCGATCGATGAAGGCATCCCTCAGTACCGTGATCAGACGCTTGCTGATCTGCGCCACTTTTGCACGCAGTATGAGATTCCATTCCAAATCCTCTCATTCCGTGAAGCGTTCGGCGTTGAGCTCGAGGGGCTGCTTGCACGCGGCGCATCAGCATGCCGGTCGTGCGGCGTGCTGCGGCGCTCGCTGCTGAACCAAGGCGCAGCAGGATTCGACAAGCTTGCTACCGGCCATAACCTTGATGATGAGTGCCAGAGCATCCTGATGAACTTCCTGAAAGGGACGCTGTTCCTGTGCGCCAAGCTTGGTCCTGTGAGCGGCGTTTCACCACAGGAGGGGTTTACGCAGCGGGTCAAGCCGCTGTTCTTCTGCCCGGAAAAGGAGGTCGCGGCGTACGCATTCCTGCGAAAGTTTCCGGTACGCTTCAAGGAATGCCCCCACGCGGAGGGCTCGTTCCGCTCACGCGTTCGGGACGCGCTGAACCTCCTGGAGCATGGAATGCCCGGAAGCAAGCTGCAGATCGCTGAGCGGTTCCTTTCCTTTCTGCCTCTGCTGAAAGAGCAGTTTGCGGGTGCGCGAGCAGGGCGCTGCATATCCTGCGGGAGCCCCGCCGCACGCGAGCGCTGCAAGGCGTGCGAGACGCTGCTGGTGGTGCCTGATGCCGCTTGACATCCTCTTCGCGCAGGGGAATGAAGAAGCGTGTGCGCGTGCAGCGCAGCAGCTCGGCTTCTCGGCGATCTGTTTTGCCTATCCTACGCTCGATGTGCTGCGTGATGCTCCGCGTGTCAGCTCCCGATTGTTGCTGCGCCGCGCGCTCTTCGTTTCCTCTCCGACACCCTCTGAGGTACAGAAGCTTGCGCAGCGTGCTCAGGGCATGGACGCATTCTGCCTCGTGCAGGCGCGTGATGATGCGTTCAACCGCTTTGTCCTCGAGAAAACTGCCGCTTCCGTGCTGGTCGATCCCGAGCAGGAACACACGTCCGATCATCTCCACTTCCGCCGCGGGGGGCTGGATCAGGTGCTCTGCCGCAT
>CAYYLB010000062.1:0-7185 GCA_964472345.1 uncultured Methanosarcinales archaeon | reverse complement strand
TGCCGCTGAATACGATTATCATTGCGATTATCGTTCTTGTGGTGCTGGTGGTGATTGTTGCGATTTTTACGGGGAGCCTTGCTGACTGGCAGCAGAAGTTGAAGGACAGGCAAAGTAGAGCTGAAGCTGAAGCCGAACAGCTTGGAGCTGGGGCTGCCACTCTTTGTGGAACAAATAATGCTGGTGCTTGTGTCCAAGGTACCACTTGTCCACAAGGTAAATCTATTGTTTCAGATGCCCCCGAATGTGTCGCCGGGTCTGTATGCTGCACCAGGTAATTTTTCCTTCTTTCTTTTTTCCCTATGAGTCACCGTTCTCTTTCTCCACTTGCTGTGCCGCTTCCGGAGCGCATGGTAGCCGGGCTCGTGGCCTGGCATTCACCCCTCGTGCCTCCTGCGACCCCTATCCCAATGCTTCGGGTGGCGCCGGCGCTCACGCCGCTCCCCTTATTTTCCCAGCGCCAGCAGCATTTTCCAAAAGGCGTACTCTCCACTTATGAGAATCCGCTTCCCATCAACTATCTCCCGGTACAGCCGGTGATTTTTGCGGTACTGCTCCATAAAATCCTTGCTCCGGATTGTTACCGGCGCAATCCTGCTGTCCACCAAAACCGCGAGTTTTTTTATGATGCTTGCTGTTTCTCCATCAGGGGAAACTATCAGCAGGTCAAGATCGCTTTGAGGGCTTTCCTCTCCGGCAGCGTACGAGCCGAACAGAAGCACAAAATCGCCTCTCTCCTTGACTCTTTCCCTGAGCCCCACCAGGAAGCCCTTCAATTCGCTGTGGCTATCAACAAATTTTTCAAATTTATATTTTTCGGCCAAGGCAAACACTTCACCATTCTCCCCGGTTTTATTGAGCCTCACGACCGAATTCCTTCCCATCCTTGTCACGCCCACCAGGTTATTCTCTTCCAACCGCTTAACTATTTTTGAAACTCCCATCCCGCTCAGCCCCGTGTGCTTCGCGATCGTGCTCAGGTTCGCCTCTTTTTCGGCAAATAAAACGAGCAAAATCTCAAAGGCGGCTTTTGTTGTTTTTATCATGCCACAATCCCCATTACGTAATTGACGAATCTTTTCGCTTTGTCAAAAACTTCTTCTGCCATCTCTTTTTCGTTGTACTCTTTCGAGGGCTTGTAAATCACCGAGCTTCTTACCAGGCGCAGTTTGCTGGCAAAGGCGATGCTCTCTTCAGAAAGCCTGTCCAGCCTCTTCCTGATGGTTGTCATGTCTTCTGCTTCACCCGGGCCTATTTTCTTCAGCTTCAGCAGCGTCACCAGCAGGCAAAAATGGTCTCTGCACTCTTTTTCATATTCTTTTATAACTACGGCGTTCCCTGCCTGAAAAACAGCAGAATACGCAGGCACGATGACCCATTCATAAGAACCATTTTCCAGCAAAATTCTGGCGGCGTTGAGGGCGGTCAAGGCTGAGTCAATGTAATCACGATAAAATTCCTTGGGCACCCTGACATAGGTTCTTGTTTTGACCATCGCCCTCTTCTCTTTCAGGCACTCTTCAAAGGCAGCCCGAAGCTTTTCTTCTGTCCTGGGCAGGTTGTCGGGCAGGTCGTCTATTTTTGTCATTAATAATAAACTATTAGTTTACATATATAAACTTTTTGTTTAATATGGAAGCACGAGGGGAGCGTTCCCCGTCAAGAGCCGCAAGCTGAAACATGCCAAGGGCTGCCGCTGAATACGATTATCATCGCGATCATCGTTCTTGTGGTGCTGGTGGTGATTGTCGCGATTTTTACGGGAAGGATTGGGCGGTTTGAGTGGGGAGTGCAATCTGAAGAAGAAAAGGCGAAGCTTCAGGCGGCCGCATTTGCGTCTAATGGAGTTTCTACTACTGATTGTTCTGTTCTTGAAGGTAGTGCTACTGCTAATGGGAGGTGTGTTCAGCCTGAAGATTGTGCGACGAACAGACTTTTAACAGCAGGTCCACGCGATAATCCAGAACAGGTTTGTGTGCAGGGGCTCGTATGTTATAGGGGGTAGTTTATCCTTAGCTTTTCTTTCTTCTATGTTATTTGTGATTTTTTGGTATTGTTGATTGTATGCAGCTATTATCGCACCACCTTCCCTACATTCTCCTTCAGCTCGTGCACCAGCGGTGGAAGGCGAGAGTGTCGTATTCCTATGCGACGTAATCGAAGACGATAAAGCGGAGCGTTGCGGTCTTGCATACCCGCTGTCCCTCCTGCTCTCACTCCTGCCGCTTCCAAAGAAAGTCAAAGCTGTTCTTATACCCTTCGTAATCCATCGTCTTTAGGTCATATTTTGATATTTTTATGTCTACGATTTTCCAACCGTCACCGTTGTTGTGCCATACAAATTCCCAATCAATCTGTAGTTTGTCTCGGTAGACCGTTCCGCCGGCCCAGCGCGAGCTGTATCCACATTGGACTTCGACGTTTTCTCCCACTATCTTCGCTCTTCTTACGCTGACCTCGGTTTCGTAGTAGTCGGGGTTTTGTTTACGCCCCCCAGATGTATGGAACATCACAACGCTGAGACGCCCCCGCGCTTCCGGCGCTATCGAAGCGTCAACTTGCTCTTTTAACCATATTCTATCTTTTTTGAATTCATCACCTACCCAATCGTCGTACCCATATATCCACCCGATCCTATCGAAATATTCCTGTGTTGTTCTTATGAGGTCTCGCTTCCACCCCTCTTCTGCGCCTTTTATTGCACCATCCCACAAACCAAGCACCCCTGCACCGCGCTCAATGACTTCCGGGACTATGACTCGCGCGAGGGTGCGGATGTCTTTCTCTGTCGCACGGTTCCCGGTGTAATGGCCGTTGCCGCTCCGCGTCGCGCTGTAAAGCTTCCCGATGACGTGCGCGATCTCTTCCCCAGGGTTGAGGCTGAGCATAGCAATCGTTCTCATCGCCTCGTAGAGTGATGCTGTCTCTTTTTTATGAAGGGGCCGGCTGATGATACTGCCCATCTCGATGCTCGCGCAGATCGTTTCGTAATCGTCGCCGATGTCAATAACAACCACTTCATTCTGCCCGGTGAGGTCCAGGCCGCGATCCTTAAGATACTTCGTGATTTCGCTCTGATTGTCGATGATTTCGCGCTCCGTGACGATCTTCTGTATCGTGAAGTGGGGGATCAGGAATGCATGCGCGGGGCTGCCCATGTCCTCGAGCAGGTGAATCACATGCCCCAGCGTGTAGTACGCCCGCCGCCGCTCGCCGCTTTTGTAGTATTTTCTCGCCTCTTCCCAGAGCCCCTGCGCGCGCGAGAAGGCATCCTTGCTGCCGTCGTTCCCCAAACCTAAGAAAGGGTTCCAGCAGTCATCCTTCTCGGGGCGCGTCGGGTTCCACGCGTGCTGGAGGCTTTTCGTGAGCGGGTAGTCTTCGTCGATGCTGCCTTGGATGAACGCTTCGAGAAACTCGGGGTCTTGCATGTCGCGTGCGGTCTGCGAGTCGGGGAACTCCCGTCCGTACAGATACGCGATGCGACGGGTGAGCGAGGGATGATCAATGGGCTCCTGCGGCGGAGCGGCCTGGCCTGGGCGCTGCTTGGCTTCGGTGTGGAACGCTGCTGCTTCTTTACCCCAAACGACTGCTCCTCCTCCTGCTGCGAGGAGGCCAAAGAAGCCCCGGCGTGTTGTTCGTCCTGCTTGGGGTAGGTTGATGGATTCAATCGCTGCGATGGTGCGCTCGAGCAGGCCCATACTTTTTTTTATCACCGCACTCTTTAAATATTCTGCTGTTTTCCAGAAGAGGATGCGGACGCGCGGGGAGGTTTCGCTGTGGATGTGGCTGCTTATCACCATTATCATCTTCGTGATTTTTGCGATCATCTTCCTTGTCATCTATTTCAACCTGATCGAGCCGAAGCTGGCGGTGCAGGCATGAGCATGACGGAGCACGCGGGGCAGCTTGTCGTGATCATCATGGGGCTGATCGTGCTCGGCCTCCTTGCGTATTTCCTTGCGTTCCGCGTGGCGCCGGAAACGGGCGCTGCGGAGTGGACGACGTCCTGCGCGAGCAGCGTCCGGGCACATGCGCTGTACGGCTTTTCCTCCGTTGCGCAGCGACCGCCCATCTCCTGCCCGCCGCTTGACGTGACCATCACCGCGAAGCTGACGACGGAGCGCGGGCAGCAGGAGGCGAAGAAGCGGCTTGCGGACGCGATGTACGACTGCTGGCACACCATTTACCGCGACGGGACGTATGACCTTTTTGAGGGGGAAACGGTGTACTGCGCGCCGTGCGCGATTGTCCGCTTTACGGACACGCATTCGTACCTCCGGGGCTTTTCGACGTATCTTGCGGAGACAGCTGCGCCTGGCAGGGGGATCAGCTATCTCGATGTGTTCGCGGGCTATGAGGCGCCGCACTTCAAGGAGCTGGTCAACGACCCTGCCCTGTACAACAAGAAAGACCCTCACCTGGAGAAGCAGATCGATTCGACGGATACGTACGGCGTGGTGTTCATCTACGTGAAAGGGCAGCGGACGCTGGAGGAGTGGGCTTCCGCCCTTGGAACAAAACCCGCGGTGCTGCAGTTCACGAGCGGGGTGATTGAGGGCGGTGCGCTGGTGACGGGCGTCATCCTCTTCCTCGGGAGCAATCCTGTGGGCTGGCTGTCTCTCGGGGCTATCGCGACCGGCAGCCTCATCGTCGGCGGCGCCAGGGCGCTCGTTGAGGTGTTCCGCGAGAAGCCGCAGGCGTGGCTCGCGACGATCAACCTGGTGGAGTGGCATGAGGGGGCGCTGCAGGAGCTCGGCTGCAGGGACCTGCCGGTGCAGGTCGCGCCGCCTCGTTAACGCGTGTGCCGTGCGCGCCCGGGCGCTGCTGAATGCTGGGAGCTGGACGGCGCTTTTCGGTTGTGCTTCTGCCTGCGTCGGCCCATGAACTGCGCTCCTGCGCGCAAAAAACTGCCGCGAAAGTTGCCCGTCGTGCCTTAACGTGCGGCGGAAGGTGGCTCTCGTGCGAAAGAAGCCGGGCCTTGTGCTGCCGTGCACTGAAAACCGAGCGGCGGCGAGCGTTCTCCATCGCGCCTCCGCCTGCGGCTCCGGCGCTGCCTGGGGTTGCGGCATCGTCAGGGGGCTGGGTGCGGCACCCGGTACCTTGATCTGTTGTGCAGGCGGGCGAAACATAAATAAAGCTCGGCTGCTTTGCCTTTGCCACTATGATGCGCCGGGGGACGAGCGAGATGTGGTGGATCCTTGCCGTAATCATCCTGCTGCTCGCGACGCTCATCATCTGGGCGGTGTTCACCGGCAAGGTCGGGCTGTTCCTGGCGAGGTTTGAGCTATGAGGCGCGGCGAGCTGAGCATGACGATGCTCGTGGCCATCATCATGGCGGCCATCGTCGGGGTGCTGCTCATCATTTTTGCCGTGCGCGCCACCAAACCGGCGTGCAACGGTGACGTGCAGGCGTGCCGCGCCACGGTGCTTGCGGCTCATTTCGGCGAGAAGCTCGGCATCCGCATCCCGCAGCAGTGCACGGGGAAGACGATTTCCTTTACGGATGAGGAGCCGGAGGAGGTCAACAAAATCCTCTCGCGGGAGCTGGAGAAGTGCGTCTTCAAGTTCCATGAGGGGCAGCTTAATTTCAATCAAGGGAAACTCTTAGGGCCGTTTTCGGATCGGATGCTCTGCTTCCGCTGCGCGACGTTCGATTTCAGCGAGTACCGGAAGAATGAGGCGTACCTGCAGGAGAGCGCCGCCGGGCGCGACCTGGGTGCGTACCAGAATCAGCACGACACGATCTGCTCGCGGCCGAAGCGGCCGCTGTCTTCTTATCTGGAGGAGCTGTCGCGGCAGGTCAGCAGGAAAGAGCGTTACCTGCTTCCGAACCCTGTTGCAAAGGTCGAGCCTCCGCAGCAGTACATCCTTTTCGCCATGCTGCACAAGAAGGGCGTTACTGCCACCTGGGCGGAAATGATCTGGGGGAAACTGCTGGGGCTTTCTGGCAATGTCACTGTCCCTGCCGAGGTTGCGCTTGTTCCGTCAACGGATGCGGCGCTGCGGGAGTGCGAGGTTTTTTTTCAGTGATTGCTGCGGTGTGATATGTAGCCCGCCAATCATACCTGTATTTTGGGCTTCCCATTTGTCCTGCCGGGAAGTAGCTGCGCGTCAGTTCTTTGTGGAATCGCCTTTGAAGAACTGCCAGCCATTCGGTCCTTCAATTCCATATAAAGTGTATGATTTACCCCGATCCCTTACTCTACCTTCGCCGATGAGAGCGAGGGTGCCTCGGTCAGTGAAGGCGACGAATGACCGGTAGGGCAAGAGTGCTTCATCCGGCTCGTTCTTTCCCCCTTCATATATCCATAAATCTATGCAATCCACCTGTAAGCCGCTGTCGTGCTGGGTTATCCTCCCTTGCGCCCCTATTACGACGTCCCGTATCGTTGCTATCCTTCTGGCTAATGGTACAAAGCTCCTCCATTCGGCACTCTCGAGCGCAGTTCTCTGCCTTTGCTTAGCTTCGCGCCAGATCTCGTATGGTCTCTGCCACCAGTTTTCTTTACCTTGATCCTCTCTACAGGCAGCTGTCAGCCTTTCACGCGTCGAATTATCTACATCCATTAGAACATTATCTTTTATTTGCGTAAACTTCTCCCCTTTAAATCTATTCAGGTTTTCATCAATTTCCTGTATGGCTCTCTCCCGTTGCCCCTCGATGTCATACACCCTTTTTACGGCATTGTAATCTCCTTTCATGATGCCATAGAAGAGTGTTCTGAGCGCGCCGAGTGGAGTGCGGACATCTCCTTCTGGTCCACCCTCACCATCAAACACAAGGTACCACTCCCACCTTTTCTCCCGATAGGATTGGTCTCCGCCTGCCACATCTTTGAGTGCCTTCTTCAAATTTTTCTGTGTTTTCACTAGCTCTTCTTCATCTATTGTTCCCTTCGGGGCCGCTTCCTGCACTGCGAGCTTTTTGGCGTAGCTGTCCGCGAGCAGCGCAGACGCCTCTGCGGATGTCGGACTACTTTTTTCACACCCTAATGAACCTAAACCTAGCACTGTGGCTACCAAACCCGACGCCAAACTCTCGAGAATACCATTCCCACTGACTGTCCGGTCCTCGATCCCCATTTTTCACCGTGCGCGGTGATTCTTATGCCCATGTATCATTTTTCAGTTTCCGGTAACGTGCCTTTCCATGCTGTGCGCCATGATGAATGCTCTCTCTCCACT
>CAYYLB010000061.1:6652-7237 GCA_964472345.1 uncultured Methanosarcinales archaeon | reverse complement strand
GGATGATGGAGCTGGAGAATCCGTTTGATAGGTATTTTGAGTATGTGGTTGAGGCCTGACTGAGGCATCGGCATTGAGTTCAGATTCAAGCGATTTCACGATGTGCCGGGCCGCGTCATGGACGTGTTTTACCCTGCCGAAGCAGTCTTCTTCCTTCAGCAGTGGGTAGGTGCCGTCATTCTTCTTCTGCTCCCATGCCTCCTGTGAGGTGAAAGAAGCAATATACTTTGCGTGGGTGCGGGCAACAACCCCATCCTCAGGCGTCTGCAGATACTCCACGAGATTGCTGAGGCACCTTACGTATGCTTCAACGGCTTGAAAGTAGTTGGTAGGGCTCGCGCTGAGCTGTTCCGTGGTGACGGTGCTCCCGTCCGGTTTTTGCTCGGTTATGCTTTCGTAGAGGTCGCCGAGAGAACAGAGGAGCTCGTCGACGGCCTTGCGCCGATCGGCAGGGTTGCTTACGAGACATAATAATCCCTCTTCTTCACTAGGCTCATTCGGCCTTTTGCCAGCCCTCCGCCTGCGCTGCCCTTTCTCAGCCAATACTTCCATGGGAGCACTTGTGGTTTTATCTCCTATAAATAT
>CAYYLB010000061.1:0-6642 GCA_964472345.1 uncultured Methanosarcinales archaeon | reverse complement strand
CGAGTCTGTTCGTTCTGTCGGTGCGTGCGTCCGCGCGCTGCTCTTCCGTTGTTTCGTATAATGCGCCCCGGGAACGAACCAGCGGGTCGGCAAGCGCCCCGATATCTTTGCCTTCCATGCTGTGTTTATAGGCGCTGGGCAATAATAAAAGTGAGCATTATAATTTATATAGGCTATACATACCTGAAACCCATGCGCCTCCGTGAGCTTCAGGGCAGGATTCCCGCACCGCTGCTGGGCGTGCTGGAAGGGCAGGTGGACACGCTCCGTCCCGCGCAGGAAAAGGCCGTCAGCGCAGGCCTGCTTGATGGCAAGAGCCTGCTGGTCTGCACGCCGACCGCTTCGGGGAAGACGCTGATTGCGGAACTGGCGGCGATGAAGCGCATCCTTGAAAAGAAAGGCAAGGCGGTGTACATCGTGCCGCTCAAGGCGCTGGCGAGCGAGAAGCACCGCGATTTCACCGCGCGCTATGGAACGATGGCAAAAGTCGCGCTGAGCAGCGGGGACCTGGACAGCTCGGACGGCTACCTGGCGGGGTACGATCTCATCATCACCACCAGCGAGAAGCTTGATTCGCTCATCCGGCACCATGCGCCGTGGATCAGCGAGATCGCGACAATCATCGTCGATGAGGTGCACCTGCTGAACGATCCGGGCCGCGGGCCGACGCTTGAGATCCTGCTGACGATCCTGCGGCAGCTTGTCAATGCGCAGATCATTGCGCTGAGCGCGACGATCGGCAATCCCGAGGAGCTTGCGGCGTGGCTCGATGCCGCACTGGTGGTTGATGACTGGCGGCCGGTGAAGCTGAAGAAAGGGATTTATTTTGAAGGGAGTGTGAAGTTCTACGAGCAGTAGCCCGCTGTCATAACACCGGAAGGGAAAAACAAAGAAGAAAAGAACGCCGCACGCTCCCTGAGATTACGCCTGGGGCACTGATGAAGATAAGAAACTCAATATCGACGCGCCGATCACTACGAACCAGACGATGCTCAGGACCAACGCGATCGCACCGAGCACAATCCCGGCAATGGCGAGTCCCCTGCCCGCATACACTTTTGGCTGCTTCTTGGCTTTGCTCACGGCGACGATGCCGAAGATGATGGCCAACGGGCCCAAGATGAAACCAAACACGAAAATGCCGATAATGCCTAGGATGAGCGACGCAATCGCCAGCCCTTTTTTCTCATTCATTTTTTGATGGAGATAGCGGCACTATTTAAATATTCCGGTGCTGTGGCGTTATTGAAAAGTTCCCGTTCGCTACGCTCGACCCGCTTGTCCTTCGGACTGGCATCGAGCTAAAGCCTGGCAGGCGTTCCGCTTACGCCGGCGCTCACTGGCCGTCAGCAGAAGTGCGCTTCTGGGACCCAAATCACTGCGGTGATTTTAGGGCATTGGCGAACTTTTCAATAACGCCGGTGCTGTGTTCCCGTATTCAGCAGCTTAGGCCCCAAGCCCCAAATGCTCAAGAACGAGCTCCTTGGTGAACGGCTGCAGGTCTTCATAGCGCTGGCCGGTGCCGAGGTAGAGGATAGGCTTTCGGGTGACGTAGCTGATGCTCACGGCGGTGCCGCCCTTCTCATCCACGTCCGCCTTCGTCAGGATGATGGCGTCGATGCCGATGTGCTCGTTGAACTGCTGGCTCTGCTCGATGCAGTCATTGCCGGTGATGCTCTCGCCGACGAAGATTTTCAGGTCCGGCTTTGCGACGCGCACGATCTTCTTCAGCTCGTCCATAAGGTTGCGGTCGCTGTGCAGGCGGCCTGCGGTGTCGATCAGGACAACGTCGCTGCTGTTCTTCCTGGCGAACTTGATTGCGTCGAACGCAACAGCGGCCGCGTCAGCGCCGTAGTCGTGCTTGATCAGCCGGGTGTTCAGCCTGGTGGCATGCTCTTCGAGCTGGTGGATCGCAGCAGCGCGGAACGTGTCGGCAGCCGCAATGACTGTGCTCAGGCCGTGCTTCTGCAGCAATGCGGCGACTTTGGCAATCGTGGTCGTCTTGCCCGAGCCGTTGATGCCGAAGAATGCGATCACGAATGGCTTTTTTGCTGCAGCGGTGCGGAGCATGTCGAGCTGCTCGATGCTGATGATGCCGTCAAGGCTGTCTTTGAGGGTCTGCTCGACCACCGCTTCCAGGTCGCGGGGCAGGGGCTTGTCGAGCAGCTTTGCCCTGAGATCGGCCTTGATCCTGTGAACGACATCAACGGCGACGTTGTTTTCGAGCAGAGCAATCTCCATGTCCGAGAAGAGCTCGTCAAACTTTTCCCCTGAGAGCCTGCGGGTGGTGAGCAGCTCCTTGGCTTTGGTGAATATGCCTTTGGAAGGGGGCTGCTGGCTGCCGTCCGCAGCACGGCGCGTTGGCGCAGTTTCTGATGCTCCCGCTGGCTGCGCGGAAGGCGGCTCAGCGTGGGATGCCTGCCCGGGCTGCTCACGTTTCGTGAAGATACGCCTGAAGAACGATTGCTTGTGCGCAGGGGCGGCCTCTCCCAGGGGTTCTCCTGCCAGTGGGGGGGGCGGTTGCTCCTGCAGCTCGGGCTTTGGTGCCTGCGGGTGCGCCTGTGCCGGGGCTGCTGCCGGGGATTGTGCCCGTGCAGGTGTTACTTCTGTTTCCCGCTCCCATGGGATGGAAAGACGCGGCTCGGGAGGCTGTGGAGCCGGCTGCCCGGGTTGCGCCTGGGCAGTCTCCTGCGCCGGGGGGAGAGGCGCCTTGGCGCCCGGCTTTGGAACCGGCGATGGCGGCTGCTCAGCGGCTGCTTTCCCTTTGGCTTGAAATGGGACTTTCGGCTGCTTTACTGCCGCGGGCTCAGGTTTGGCACGCAGCGGTTCAGGAGCCGGCTTTTTTGATTCAATGGGTGCTCGTGGCTCTTCAGCCGTCTCGGGTTCTTCCGCCGGCTCCGCTTCTTCCTGCGCCTTCCGGGAAAAAAGAGAAAGTGCCTCCTTCAGCTTCTCGCGGAACTTCTTGAACATGGTCAGAGCTGCTGGATCTCCTCAACCAGCATGTTGATGCGCTCGCTGAGCTTTCCCATGTTGCTCTCGAGCTGCTCGTGGAGCTGCACAACCTCCTCAATCTGACGGTTGAGCAGCTCGACGACCTGAGGAACGGTCTTGACAACCGCAGTCTCGGCACCCACATTGACGAGCAGCTCATCGGGCTGCTGCAGGCGCGCGCGCGCGAAGATGCCTTGCGCGACCGAGACGAAGCAGTCCGCATCTTGCTTGACGCCCTGGAGCTCGTGCAGCGCGTCACGGGTCTGGTGGAACTCCACAATCTTGGTCTGGACCTCTTCAAGATGGCCTTGGAGCTGCTCGAGCTGCTTCTGGAGCAGCTGGAACTCAAGGTACTTCTCCTGCGCCTGCTCTTCCTTGCCGCTCATGTGAGTTTCCTGGCGAGATCTTTCAGGAAGCGGATGTAGCGCTCCTGCGATGCGAGGAATGGGAGGCTCTTGTCGCGCTCCTCCATAAGGGAGCTGAGGACAGGGGAGTTGCTCAGGAATGTCGCGAAGTCGCGCTCATCCTGCTGCGTTTCCTGCAGCTCGCGCCTGACGAGCGAGCGGAGGAACTGCTTTTCTTCAGCGGTGAGGACCATTCCTGCGCTGATGGCGGGGGGCTTTTTAAGTGTTTGCGTGGTTTGGGGCTGTGCAAAGAAGAATGCCCTGATACCCCACCGGCCAGGCCGCGGCGGCGCTGAAACCATCCAGGCGCTGCTCATACCGCGGAACTCCCCCTCATTTCTTCGTCGACAGAAAGTGAAATCCGAAATATTTAAAAAGGAAAACGAAATGCCTTTTCATTCTCAAAAGAGGCATTCAGCACAAAACAGAAATGGATCAGCTGCAGGTTGATGGGTTGCACCCGGTCATTATGGGTGGTTGTGACGGGGCAACGGCAATACCATGGAGTAAGTTTCTGACGTTCTTACTCATACCTTTCAGGATAGGTGGAAGAGCGTGACGACACTGCTTTCTGCCGGCCATCTCAACGGAAAAGCGCAGGTGAAGCGCGGCATCGTGGTCGGCTGCCCCATCCCGCGGAAATACTTTGAAACCTCGGGGAAGGGAGAGAGCGACCATCAGGTCCATGCGGGCAGCTACCATGTCGCGCTGCAGCAGGCCGGGATTGAGCGCGCGAACATCATGGCC
Organism: uncultured Methanosarcinales archaeon; assembly: GCA_964472345.1. GTDB lineage: Archaea > Nanobdellota > Nanobdellia > Woesearchaeales > JAGLXL01 > CAYYLB01. The sequence goes on along the minus strand of CAYYLB010000061.1, from coordinate 2,500 downwards.
TACTCGAGCATCATGCCGGCGATTGCGAGGCGGATCAGCCGCGAGGAGGGCTTCCGGATGATCCGGCACGGCGCGGAGATGAAGGTGATCCAGGCGGCGGCGCATGTTGACACCGGCACCGGAGCGGAGCGCGCGACCGCAGCCATCATGTACGGCTGGCTCTATCCGAAGAGCGGGGGGCCGACCATCGGCGGGCTGGTGTGCGAGTACAACGGCCCTGCGGCGGTTGAGGAGGCGAAAGCGAACCTGCACTCGTGCCTCGACGGCCTGTACCGGGGTCCCGACATCCACGGCAGGCGCTTCTCGGACGAGTACGAGCTGCGCGACGTGCGCTTCCTCTCTGAGACGATCGAGCCGAAGAAGCGGTTCGGGACCGCGCTGGTCGTGCTTGCGTTCGTTGATTATTTCGTGCCGGTGCTTGAGCAGGACGCGTTTGATCAGGATCAGGGAGAGGTTGCGGTGGCAGTCGCTGAGCAGATGGCAGGCGGGTTGTAGTCCGGTCAGATTGCTCTTTCTTGGCTGGGAGAGGTGTTCCTGCGCTTTCGGGACATTTTATAAGGAAGCGGTTGTTTCCTGTGAGCGATGAAAAACAAAAAAGTCACGGTCGCTCTCGTCCAGATGCAGATGAGCAGCTCGCAGGAGGAGAACCTGCAGAAGGCGGTTGCAGGCATCAGGGAAGCCGCAACGAAGGGGGCGCAGATGGTCGCGCTGCCGGAGCTTTTCCTTGATCCCTACTTTCCCCGTGAGGAGCGCGCGGCAGTTGAGTGGCGCGCCCAGGGCATTCCCGGCCCCCTGACAAAGAAGCTCGGTTCCGCGGCGAAAGAGGCCGGCGTCGTGCTTATCGGGGGCTCGCTGTACGAGAAGGCGGACGGGCGCCATTATAACACGTCGGTTGTTTTCGACCGCGATGGGAAGCTGCTCGGGAGCTACCGCAAGTCCCATATCCCGCACGACCCCGGATTTTACGAGAAGAACTACTTTACCCCGGGCGACACGGGTTTCCGGGTGTTTGACACCGCATACGGAAAGATTGCAGTGCTGATCTGCTACGACCAGTGGTTTCCCGAGGCGGCGCGGATTGTTGCGCTGCATGGTGCTGGCATTATTTTTTATCCGACGGCTATCGGGACGGTGGATGGTGTTGAGCAGGCTGAAGGTGACTGGACTGGGGCATGGGTGACGGCGCAGCGGGCCCATGGCATCGTCAGCGGCGTGCATGTCGCGGCCATCAACCGGACGGGAACAGAAGGGGATATGACATTCTTCGGAACCTCATTTGTCAGCGGCCCGTTCGGAAGGGTGCTGGGGCAGGCGTCGCGGGACAAAGAGGAGATTCTGCTCGCGGAGTGCGATTTCGCCATGAACGAGCACGTGAAAAAAGGGTGGGGGTTCCTTCAGAACCGGAGGCCGGATCTCTACCGGCAGCTTCTCGAAAAGCAATGAGTACGGACAATGATGCAATGAGTTGAACAATGGCAAAGATTCGGCGTGATGCCCCCGCAGCCCTCGGCTACCGCATGCCCGCAGAGTGGGAGAAGCATGAAGGCACCTTGCTGAGCTGGCCGAAGGATCCCGAGACGTTCCCGCCGCATATCCTTGGGGCAGTTGAGGAACTCTACGCCCGCATCATCGGAGAGCTTTGCCGTGGCGAGCGCGTCCACCTGCTGGTTGATGATGCTGCAACAGAGCGGCGCGTCGCTTCCCAGTTGCGTGAAACGCGCGGTGTCATCTTTCACCGCATCCCTTCCACGGATGTCTGGCTCAGGGATTATGGGCCGATTGTTGTGGTGGACCGATCGCGGAAGAAGGCCGCAGCGGTAAAATGGGTCTTCAATGCCTGGGGCAGTAAGTATGATGACCTGCTCCCGGACAACGAGACAGGCATGCGGATTGCGCAGGCGATGAAGCTTCAGGTGTTTGAGCCGGGAATGGTGCTCGAGGGCGGCTCCATCGACACCAACGGCCTCGGCACGTGCATCACCACCGGGCAATGCCTGCTGAACAGGAACCGGAACCCCAGCCTGACGAAGGAGCAGATCGGGCAGCAGCTCAAGGCGTACCTCGGCTTCACGCACTTCATCTGGCTGAAGGAAGGGATCGAAGGCGATGACACGGACGGCCATGTCGATGATATCGCCCGCTTTGTTGCTCCCGGCACTGTGGTTGCGATGGTGGAAGATGATCCGAAGGACGCAAACCACCTGCCGCTGAAGCGAAACCTCGCGCTCTTGCAGGAGGCGCGCGACCAGGACGGCAGGCGGCTGCGTGTTGTTGAGATTCCCATGCCGCGGCGCATCGACTGCCCCGAGCGCAGGCTGCCGGCAAGCTACGCGAACTTCTACATCGGCAACGAAGTGGTGCTTGTGCCGACGTTCAACGACACAAACGACGAGAAGGCGCTTTCGATCCTCCGCAGCCTCTTCCCCGGCCGGCGCGTCGTCGGCATCCCGTCAGAAGCGCTCGTGTACGGCTACGGCGGCATCCACTGCGTGACGCAGCA
>CAYYLB010000060.1:0-7654 GCA_964472345.1 uncultured Methanosarcinales archaeon | reverse complement strand
TTTTGGCGGAGGATGAAAAATGAAGCTGAAACGAAATAATATTAGGACACGACATAAAATAAGAGCCCATCCCAATAGGCGTTTCCAGTACCGCAGACCCCGACGGAGCGCCAACGGGCTCCTCTGCCAAATGGGATAGGCTCTTAGAACTTCCCCTTTTCAACCTCAAAAAATTCAATTACCCTTTTTTGGATTTGACTTAATTCCTGTGCCTCTTTTTCTTTTTCCTTCAGCCTTTCTTTGTCTGTAATCTTAAGTTTAAGCCACGATGCCTCCGTTGTAATCTTATAAAATTTTTTTGTTCCTTCCTTTCTATCTAATTTAATAGCTCCCATCTCTCTCAGGGTTTTTAGGATCGGAGAAATATTTTGTACTTTCTGTTTGATTTTTAATGCTATTTCCGTGTTTGTTAGTTCGCCTTGTTCTAAGAACAGATTAAGTACCTCTCTCTCTCTTTCGGACAACCCACTTACAAATCTCCGTTTTGCAATTTCTATTAATGCTTCTTTAGTCCTAAGAGGAGTCAATTCTATTGCTTTTCTAACATTTACAGATTCTGATAAACTGTTGAGTATGTCCCTGATATTTCCATTAAACAACTCATATAAAACTTCAATAGCATCATCAGAATGGGGTGCGATATGCGGGGTCGTCGGGGTTAATTTAAGGGCTTCAATCCTCTGATGGATGATCTGTTTTACATTCTCTAAAGAGAGGTTTCCAACTCTAATAGGGGATGTTGTAAATATTTGTCGAAGTCTTGGTTTTACATTTATCGCATCTACAAGTTTTTGGTCCCCTATCAGGATAAAAATAACATTTGGCGCCATAAGGTAGTCTCGAAGAATGTTGAGTATTCTCACTAAATACCCATCATCATCGATATTGTCAAAATTATTGTAATGCAAGATTACTGCCCTATATCCACTTACAACAAGTTCGTTTACAACTTTCTTAAATAAATCCAGAAGCATCGTGGTGTTAATTGTCATCAAAGAACGAGGCTCTATATCCGAATCTTTTACAATCCGATATAGTTCAAACAGGTCTTCTAATTTTGTTATGAGTGTATTATTGGAAAGCGTTACACCTTTTGATTTTATTTCAGAATATATTGCTTGTAACGTATTAATTACCACCTCATTAATTGTCCAATCTTCTTGAAATTGGATTTCATTTATTGGTGAGAAATAGGTATTTTCTCTTGCCATCTTCCTTACAAAATTTGCAAGAGTGGTCTTACCAACTCCAGCATCACCAAGTATAACACACCTTCTTCCCCCACCCATCGCAACTATTTTTGAAAGTTCGGCTCTTTCCGCTTCTCTCCCTACAAATATTTCCATATTTACTTTCCCGCCTTCGATTAATAATGGTTGAATGAAGTAAGGGTCAGAACTCAGGCCATATCTTGGAAATATTGGATCAAAGTCTTTACTCTCCATATTATCAGTAAACTAGTTCTTATATAAATACTTTATTATAATGAGATTATATCATTATAATACCACAATATTTATATATAAGTTATCATTAATTATGATAAAAAATCATTACAATGGTATGATTATAAGGTGTAAAACAATGGAAAACCTCAACGGACAGCAAAAGGAGTTCCATAAGGTAAGGCGTGGCGTGAATGAAATCCAGCAGTATGCGGACGGCTTCAAGGTGTTCCACAACCTCGTGCGGAAGGGCGTTAAGGACAGGCTTACGTCAGCTGAGCGGTGCAGAATCAGCGTATCAGGCAACCGATGGGAAACGATGTTGCTGAACGGCCTAAAAGTCCCGCAAGCGACAGGAGGGCAGAAAATGGCGGAAAGTCCCACGGATTAGACAGTGCCACGAAAACCCTTCGAATAGTTTAAATATCCCAGCAGTGCCACAAAAAAAATGGATTATGAGCAATGGACGGGCCTGCGGGAGTACACCCCAAACTACCCCATAAGGAAAAAAAGGAAGGATCGCTTCATCGAGTTCCTGGCGAAACAGGCGGCAGAAAAGAGATTTGGCAAAGTCCTCGACGCAGGCTGCTACAAGGGCGACGTCTGCGCAAAGATCCGCGAGCTTGGCTTCCAGGCGTATGGCGTTGACGCAGTCGCAGCAAACATCCGCGAAGCGAAGAGGAAGCACCGCGGCATCGATTTCCGCGCCGGTGAGCTCGGCAGGCGGCTGCCCTACAGCGACGGCTTCTTCGACATTATCTGGGCAGGCGACGTGATTGAGCATGTCTACGACACCATTATGCTTTTCTCCGAGTTCAACCGCATCCTGAAACCGGGAGGCTACCTGATTGCGTCGACACCGATGCATAACCTCTGGAAGATGCTCGCAATCACGCTTGTCGACCTGCACCGCCATTTCCATCCCGAGCACAAGCATGTCCGCTTCTACACCATCAGGAACTTCCGGATGATCCTCCGCAAGTACGGATTTGCGATTGAAAAAGAATACTACCTTGGCCGGATCAGGCCGCTCGCCAACAACATGCTTTTCGTCTCGAAGAAAACCCGGACGCTTGATTTGAAGGAAATTCCGGATATGTTTAGGTGATACGAGTTTACACCCACGAATATCAAAACTTTTCTATAGCTGTAGGTGCAAGAGTTGAGGAGAAGGGGGCGACGTGTGCTTTTTGGATGCATTATCCAACCCATCTCTTCCCTTCCACAAACTCCACCATCCACGCCGTCAGGTCAATCTTCTCCGAAAGCATCTTTTTCCTTTTCTCTTGAAATTCGTCGCGCACGTTCTCACGCTGCGCAAGCTCAGCCGCTTTTTTCAGTCCTTCCTCCTGAGAAGCAAAGTTGAACACCAGCCCATAATCCCGCTCCAGCTCATTGGTGTACCCGCGCTTCGTATTCGCGATGTAAATGGCAGGCACACCCAAGCACGCAGCCTCAGCAGCAAGCGTGGCACTCTCCCCCACGCAGAGTGTTGCAAACGCAAGCAGGTCATGCAGCTTTTCCGGTTTTATGTTTATTCGATACCCCTCAAGTTCAGCAGGCAGCCCCCCCTCCGATGTTATCAGCACCCGCCCATGCTTCGCAAGCTCACGAACAAACCCCATTTTATCAGTAATCCCTTTCGCACCAACATCATGGCTTGCCTGCCACGCGACAAACCGCACGATGAAGAAACGCCCGTTCTCGCCGATGCCAGGCCCGCTCAGCACGCGCTTGTCCGGTGTGAAGTACTTCGGATGCAGATACGCCAGCTCGTGATAGCTGTTGTGTGTCACGTGCCTGCCTTTCACGCGCCCCTCAAAGCTCGTCGATGTCACATACGCCGTCGCAAGCCGCTGCACCCAGCTGCTCACCATGTCGGCCGTTTCGTTGTTATAAAACACGACCGTCGGCTTCCGGAGGAGCCTGCCAACAGGAACAATGCTCGGCCCCATGCATCCCAGCAGCACATCCGGCTTGAACCTCCGCGCAGCCTTCCAGAGCCGGAATGTCCGCGAAAGCCATTCAAAGAGCAGCCCAGCTTTACGCCTGCTGAGCGTGCTCAAAGAGACGAAAGGGATGCCGTACGCATCCAGCAGCGCCAGCGTTACGTCTTTGTCCCGCGCAGTCACCATCACCCCGTGCCCGCGCTTCTTCATGGACAGGGCAAAGTTTCTGAAAAAATGCGCGTGCGCCGGATGCAGGATATCAATGAGGATTCTCATCGTGCCTCACAGGATTCCTGATGATCAGCAGCGACAGCAGCGCGAACCCGTAGTTGATGGAAAAGCCCAGCACGTACCGTGCAGCTGCAGCCTCAGGGGCGATGCCGATCAGGGAATAGAGGTAAACGCCGATGGACTGCTTCACCCCGAGCCCGCTTACCGTGATGGGCAGCAGCGTCGCGATTGTCTCGAGGCTGCCGATCGCAATGACCAGCAGCAGGTTAGGATACACGCCGAGCGCTGCGAACATGAAAAACGCGCTCAGCGCAATCAGCACCGCACGGATCAGCGTTACCAGCACATTCAGCACGGCTGCCGTCCGATAGCGCGTCACATACGCTATGAGCGTGGCAGAAAACCCGCTGAACAGCGCAGCCCGGCGCCGCAGCACAAGCCGCTTGAGCAGCCCCCGCGTGGCCGGATGGAGCAGCGCAATGGTCCCGGCGAGCAGCACCCCAAGGCCGAGCGCAACAGAAACAGCAATCTGCCTGTCGAAGAAATACCCGAGCCCCGCAACAGCAATCAGAGAAGAGACGCCAAGGGTGATGAGCTTGTCGGCAGTGACGGCCGCTGCGCCGGCGCCATAGGGGATGTTCTCAGCATTCTTCAGGAGGAGCAGGATCGAATACTCGCCCAGCCGCCCCGGCGTCAGCAGCGATGCCACACGGTTGCTGATCAGGGTGTGCTGCAGCAGAGGGAGAAACGGGATGCGCCGCACCGGATCAAGCATCAGCTTCAGATTGAAGGCTGCAACGGCAACGGAGAGCAGAAAAACAAGAAACGCCGCCGCATAATAGCCAGGATGGGTCTGCTGCAGCACCTCCAGAATCCGCTTCACACCGACCGTCAGGAACACGGCAGCGAGCAGCGCGATGCCGGCCGCAATCTTGAGTGCAAGGATGAGCGTCTTCCGTTTCATAGCGCAAGCTCCCCGATCGCCTGCCGCAGCAGCTCCGTCTCGCGCGCATGGGCGGCAGAAGAAGCCGGCCGGTGCCGCTCAAGCCTCGCGAGCAGGCGTTCCACAACCTTCGGCATCCTGTCCGCGATGTTGCGCTCCTCACCCGGATCCTGCTGAAGGTCATACAGCTCAATCGCGCTGCCGTGCATGATGCCGCAGCGCGTGCAGTCACCATTCAAGGAGCGGATCAGCTTATGCTGCAGCGTGCGGACGCACTCCTTATGCTCGTAGTAATTTTCCTCGACCACGACAGCATCACGCACCGCCGCAACACGTCCGGCAACAAGGGGCAACAGGTTTTTCCCGTCAAGCGCCGGCGGCGCCTCGATCCCCAGCAGCGCGAGCGCCGTCGGCACGATATCGGGATGCTGCACGAGCGCAGGGACGCGCTTCCCGTGAACTCCCGGCGCAGCGATGAGCAGCGGGACGCGGACGGACGCATCATACAGCCCATGGTGATCGAACAGGATGCCATGCTCCACCAGGCTTTCGCCGTGATCCGAAGTCAGCACGATCACCGTATCGCCAAGCTTCCCCGAAGAGCGCAGCGCATCGAGCAGCAGCCCAATCTGGCCGTCGATCTGCCGGATGGCCCCGTCATGCCGGATGATGATGTCGTCAAAGCTTTTCTCATCCCGTGTCCACTGCTGGTAGAACGCGCGGTACTTTTCGTTCTTGATCTGCCCCAACGACTTTTCCATCGAAGGTGCTCTCACCGGCGACGCGACGCGGGAAAACTCGCGCACAGAGGCCTGAGGGCAGTTGTACGGCGCATGGAGCCCCCAGTAATGGATGAACAGGAAAAACGGCCGCTCCTCCCGCCGGATGATATCAGCCGCCTGCCGCGTCAGGGCAGCATCCTCATTATAGAGGTCGAACTTGCCGATCACGCTGCGGAGCATCGGCAGATAGTAAATCTTCTTCAGCACGCGGTAAGCACCCACCCGCTTCGCAAGCTCTCTGATCCGCTTCAGCAACTTCTTTCTCCCCGTACGATCGACATTGAACCCTGCATAATAATCGTACCCCCGCCGGTGCCATCTCCCGAGCCAGTCAAGCCCGTACGTACGATAGCCTCGCTTCTGGAGCAGCTCGGGAAGCAGCATGATGCGCCGCTGCTCAAAAAGCGCAAGCTCCTGCGCGGAAATCTGGTCGCCGTGGTGCAGGATGCCGTGCGTCCGAGGAAACAGTCCCGAGAGAATGGTCGTCAGGGACGGGTCGGTCGCATTGACCGTGCAGAACGCCTGCTCAAACAGCACGCCGCGCTGCGCAAGGGCATCGATGGCGGGGCTTGTGGCACGCGGGTAGCCGTAGCAGCCGAGGCTCGTTGCGCGCAGCGCGTCGACGAGGATGAAAAGCACGTTCGTCATTGTCTCATCATGTCTGCCAGAAACCCGAAGAGGATGATCTGGATGCCCACGAGCAGCAGCACGCCGCTCAGCACGACGCGAGGCACACCGCCGACACGGCCCGTCGCCAGCCACGAAACGAACGCGAAGAGGCCCAGCAGGAGCCCCGCGCCGAAGATGAGCCCCCCCGCCGCGCCAAAAAACGTCAGCGGCTTGTAATCGCGGTAGATTCGCAGGATATTGACCCACGCCCGCGCCGCATACTCAAAGGGATGCCTGATCAGCCTGCTCTTCCCGTTCCGCACGGCGAAGTGCACCGGCACCTCCGCGACGCGGTGCTTTTCCCGGATTGCACGGATCGCCTGCTCCTGGGTATAGGTGTGATTGGACGTCATGGGAATCTTCGCGACCTCCCTCGTGAACGCGCGGAATCCTGTCTGTGCGTCGGTGATGCGCGTCCCGGTGATGCCCGAGATGACGCGTGAAAAAGCCCTGTTTCCCCATCGCTTGAGCCGCGGCATGGACTCAATCGTTCCCAAAAACCTGCTGCCGAGCACCAGATCATTCCCTTCCGCAATCTTGTCCAGCAGCTTCGGGATGTCCTCAGCTTGGTACTGCCCGTCAGCATCGATATGCACAACCACATCAGCTTTCAGCCGCAGGCATTCCTGCATCTCCGTGCGGAACGTCTCCGCAAGCCCGTAGTTCTTGGGATGCCGGACAACGCGTGCGTGCGCGGCTTTCGCGATTGCTGCCGTCCTGTCCTTGCTGCCGTCATCGACCACAAGCAGGGTAAAGCGTGCACGCTGCTGGCGCATCGCCGCCTGGACGTCCGCAAGCACTTTGCCGAGCGTGCGCTCCTCATTGTATGCGGGGATGGTCACGACGATATGCATGGGGAAAATACCGTAGCGCAAACTATTTATATATGTTTCGGGCTTTCATTAATCCAGGGTGGTGAAAAACTCCCGCAGAAATCTCCTTTCCCATGGACATCTCACTGGTGGTGCCGGCCTATAACGAGCAGGAGCGCATTCTCGAGACGCTGCAGAGCTACGCGCGGTTTTTCCCTCCCGTTGCCAGACGGTTTGAGCTTCTTGTGGTGGTGAACGGCTCCCTTGACAGGACGCTCGACTACGCGCTGCAGTTCAGGAGGCAGAACACCTTTGTGCGCGTGCTCAACATCCCGCAGAATGTGGGCAAGGGCGGAGCGCTCATCGCGGGGCTGCGCAAGGCGAGATACTCCCTCATAGGCTTCCTCGATGCCGACGATGCGTTCGAACTGGATGACTTGCTCCCGATGCTGCAGCAGATCGAGCAGGGCGCAATTGATGGGGGGATTGCATCGAAGTGGAATGGTCAGCCCTTTTCACGGGTCGATGAGCCGTTCACGAGGAAAGTGCTGAGCCGAGGCTGGAACCTGCTGGTCCGCATCCTCCTGCACCTGCCGTTCTCGGACACGCAGGCAGGCGCCAAGTTCTTCTCCAAGGAGGCCTGGGATTCTATTCCGAAAGACTTCATTGGAAAGGGCTTTGAGTTTGACATTGACTTGCTGAGCCGGTTTGAGCATCAGGGCCTGCGCATCCGCGAGTTCTATATCAGGAACAGGCATAAGGAGAAGAGCACCTTCAGGCTCCGCCACAGCGTCCCGATGTTCCTCAACCTGCTCCGCATCGC
>CAYYLB010000059.1:0-7734 GCA_964472345.1 uncultured Methanosarcinales archaeon | reverse complement strand
GGCGGTACGGGCTGTAAAGTAAGCGTTACCTGAAAGTGCCTTCTCTTTAATTCCGCTAAGCTAATTTGCGTAAACCTTTTAAAGACAGCTTACTTGTTAAATCAATCCCATGGATAATAAAGGACAAACATTAGAGCTCCTTGGAATCTTGTTCATTGTAGGTATTGTGGTGGTGGGGACTACGGCAGTTTTTTTACATAGGGATTCTGCATTTATGGGGGATAGTGCAACTAAAGAATTATATAGTTATTCAAAATGTATGGGTGTAATTAATCAAATACCAAGTAATAATTTAGTTGTTTACGACTCTCTTGAGAAAGCACAGAGTGATGGCTTTAATCTGAAAGGGTGTGAATAAAAGATGCTTAAAAAATTAAATAAGCTAATCGTGGACGCATTTATGGGAGAAGAAAATCTAATCCAAGCCCAGATTATTATAGGTTTGTTTGGAATATTTTATGGTCTTGTGGCTTTCTTTTATTTCTTTTTTAAAATTTCCCAACCCTATTCAGTTGTCTTTTTATTGTCCATTTCTATAGGTTTAATTCTCTTGATTCATGGAAGAAGGGAAATCATTCATGGTAAAACCGAAAACCGTATCACCCCCTATTGATGGAGATTGGATTTTCGAAAGGTACAACTCAAAGTATAATCGTCTATGGGGGCAAATAACTGATTTTATTATTCTGATTTTTCAAACGACTTTAGGATACATCTTTGCTATAATGGCTATTGAAAATTTATCTTTGAAAGTATTTGCATATTCATTTATTCTTGTGGTCTGTATATTACTCTTACTTTGTGGTGTAATAGGGAAACTTGAACTCGAAAGATTGGAAACAAGAAATTACCTTAGTAACCACCTGAAAGGACAGAGACCTCACCCATAATCATCTTTTTTTTGAGGCGACGCTGAATTAATAGCCCATGGCGTCTTGGCGGAGCATCAGTTCATGAACTCGATCCCAAGCTCGTGCTCGATGTCCTGCTTCCGTTTTGCTGCAACGCGCCGGAAGGTGCTGTTGCCGAGGATCTGGTCCGATTTCACGCCGGTGATTACCAGCATGACGCGGAGCGTCCTCTTCAGGTCCTTGTAGATCTGCGCGCCCCAGATTATTTTCGCCTCAGGATCAAGATGCTGCGCAACCGAATCGACGACGCGCCGTGCCTCGTCAAGCGTCATGTCTTCCCCGCCCGCGACATTGATCAGCGCACCGGTCGCGCCGTTGACATCAACATCAAGCAGGGGGTTTTCAATCGCTTTCTGCACCGCCTCGCTTGCACGGTCTGCCGTATCAGACTCGCCGACCCCGATCAGCGCGACGCCGCCGTCGGACATGATTGCGCGGATATCGGCAAAGTCAAGGTTGACCAGGCCCGCCTTCGTCACCAGCTCTGCGATGCCTTTCACCGCGTTCGTCAGGATCTCATCCGCGACCTTGAACGCCGTCTGCAGCGGCAGATCCGGGCACAGCTCAAGCAGCTTCTCGTTCGGGATGACGATGAGCGTATCAACCGCCTCCTCGAGCTTTTCCAGGCCGATTTGCGCGTTCTCCCAGCGCTTGCTGCCTTCCATGGTGAACGGAGTCGTGACAATGCCGACGACCAGCGCGCCCATTTTCCGCCCAAGCTCCGCGACGATCGGCGCTGATCCTGTCCCGGTGCCGCCGCCGAGGCCGCACGTGACGAACACCATGTCCGCGTCTTCAAGCGACTTCTTGATTTCCATCTCCTGCTCACGGGCGGCATCTTCGCCCAGCTTCGGGTTCGAGCCGGCGCCGAGGCCGCGGGTGGTTTCCCGTCCGATGAGGATCTTCTTGTCTGACGTCGTGTAGAGCAGGTCCTGCGCATCAGTGTTGAGTGCGATCGTTTCCGCCCCCTTCACGCCGACTTCCGCGATGCGGTTGATCGTGTTGTTTCCCGCGCCGCCGCAGCCGATCACCTTGATGTGCGTCTTTTGCTGCGCAAGCAGCGCCTCAAGCTCCGCATCGATGTCCGCGCGCTTCCGGGGCATCGCTTCCTTGATGGTGATGTCGTTTGGTGCCCATGCAGGAGCTGAACTTTGTGCAGGGCCCGGCATCGGAGAAGCAAACTCGGGCTGCAGTTCCTGATGATGGGTAGATGGCATACCCTGCCACCCAGAAGAGTTCTGTTGCACGAACGGTTCCACCTCAATCATCCTCACCAATGCCAAACAGGCGCTTCTATATAAAGTTTTTTACTCTCGCGTAGTATAAGCTATCAGGGGCTAGGGAGTTTCCATCTGCTCAGGCTTTTTTGCGGGAGGCTGCTTTCCGGTCTCCTGCTTCGGCTGCGCTGCCGCGCGCGGCTCTTTCTCCTGCTGCTCATCCGCCCGCTCCTCTGCCTGGGCAGCCTTCGCGAACTCAATCTCAAGCCCGGTCAGCTCCTGCAGCTTCGCCGCAAACGCCGTGGTGAGCCCTTCAGGAAGCTCGTGCGGCAGCAGGATGCGGGCCTTTCCGTCCGTCGCCTGCACGTCAGCCGGAAACGGCACTGCCGCCCGCAGGTAGCTTCTGATCTGCTCCGCTTTGTCAGTGACGAGCCGCTTCGCCTTGAATTCATACAGGACTTCTTTCCCCGCCAGAGGGTGGTTGAAGTCGACGAGCACGCGCCCGCCGCTCACGCTCAGCACCGTCGCCGGGTGGTTGTCAATCTCCACCTGCAGCCCGGGATGTGGCATGATGCGCTGCTCCCTGAATGTCTGTGATGGGACCAGCCGGATCTTCTTCGCGTCCTTCCTTCCGAATGCCTGCTCGGGCTTGAGCGTGACCGTGTAGCTCGCATTGAGCTCCTTCCCCGCCAGCGCCTGGTCGAGGCCCGGCACCACCTGGCGCTCGCCGACGCAGATCACCAGCGGCTCAGCCGCGGCCTGCGGCTCGCCGGTGCCCGGCTCCTGTGCGGGCTGCCCGCTCGTCGTGTCAAAGACCGTATTGTCCGCGAGCCTTCCGGTGTACTCAAGCTCGATGAAGTCATGCTCTTTGATGGGCATATGCGCGTTGTTTGCCGGGCTTATTTAAATTCTTTGTCCCGGCACGAGTTTCAAGATAGACGAGGATTTTCCCAACCGCCTGCTCCGGCGTGAGTTTGGTGGTGTCGACGACGAAATCGTAGTTCTTCCTGTCGAGGTAATCCGTTTTTTCGCCGTAGTATTTCCGGTAGCGGGCGAGATCCTGCCTGATCCGGTGCTTGAGTGCATGCTGCGCCTCTTCGACGGAACGATACCTCGGTTCATCGGGGCGCGCTTCCCGCTGCTGCGCTTCGTAAATGCGCCGTGCGCCCGTCGCCTCACCAACATCGAGGAAAATCTTCACCGATTGAGGGATAAAGTACCAGCCGAGGCGCGACTCGATGACCGCATTTTTCTCCTTTTTTGCGATCTCCGCCTGGTGTGCATCAACCTGCTTGTCGGTCCAGTCCTCCTGCATGCCGAGCTCGTTGAGCTGTTCGATGGTCAGGCCGCGCTCCTGCGCCCAGCGGCCGCGCACGTCGCCCATCGAGTAGAACGTGTAGCCGAGCCTTTCCGCAAGCAGCTTCGCGGCCGTCGTCTTGCCTGCTCCGGGCTTCCCGGAGATGGTGATGATCATAGAATCGGGAACCGCAGGGTTATTTATGTAGTTTTTGGAGAAGCGAAGCCCTCGCCGCGGGAAAACAGGCGGCGGAGCACGCGGAGCTTCCGTTCATCAGGCGCCCGTGCGCACCGCCGGACAAGCCGCTCGATGGTTCGTGCAAACGCGTCAGGATCCGGCCGGTAGGCAGTGAGGTATTTTCTGAACAGCGGCAGCTTCAGCAGGAAATCCTCCACATCCTGCGCTGTCGGCTTCTCATGGCATTCCCCGAACCGAAGCTCCTGCAGCATCATCGCATTCGTGAGCTGTTCGTGGTGGTTGCGCAGGGGAACGCAAAAAACCGGTTTGTGAAGAGCGAGCGCCTCCGAGAGAAGGCTGAATCCTCCGCCCGTGATCACCGCTTTTGCTGCCGCAAGATCCTTGACAAACGCCTGCTCGTTAAAAGCGTGAAACGCGAGATTTTTTCTCTTCCGCCGCTTCCCGAATCCATACACCACGAACCGCCCATCGACCTTGGTGAGGGCATCGAGCAATGCGCGGTTTGTCTGCGAGGTTTGGTACACCAGAACATGCTTCCCTGTCGAGGGAGCGGCGTTTCTGATAACCTTGCGCACGGGAGGATCGGTAAGAATGACGTTCCGCCGCTTTGCCGGAGGGTGAAAGAAGGTGGGGATGACATAATAATCGGCGTGGAGCGTGCTGATCATTTCCGTCAGCAGCGCCAGCCAGCGGGCATGCGGCACACCACGCCCGGGACGCCCGACACGGGCTCTCCTGAGAATGGAGATATTGTTCGCGGAGATGACCGGGATGCCGAGCGCCTTGCCGGCAGATGCGGTAAAGAACTCGAAGTCAGAGATGATGACCTGCGGGCGGAAGTCATACAACACCCGCGCCAGCGTCTGCAGCGATGCTCCCAAGCCGTGCGGAAGCGTCTGGACGACCTGCAGGAGGGAAGTGAGATTGCGGAGCCTGTCACCTTCATACACAAGATGAAAGCCCTTGATGCGTGATACCTGCCCGCCCCGGGCGGCAATGTAGTCGTACGCCCGGCTGCCCGCCACAATGGAAACATCGTGCCCCCGGCTGCGGAGGTACTCGATCACGACACTGCTCCGCGTGGCATGGCCCATTCCTTCGCCGCAGACGCCATACGCGACACGGACCATCCTACATCCACATCCGCAGCGCTTCCTCTTCCATGAAGTGCAGCGTTTTTGCCGGCACGATCAGGCTGTGCGGCGGCTTTCCGAAGTCGATGGCGAGCAGCTGCTCCGCGGTGCCTGCCCGTATCAGCGGCTCCCCGCTTCCGAGCCGTGCGGCGCCCACCAGCAGCGTCTGCGGCGTGAGAACATCCTGCTTTTTCTGCTGCTCGGCCATCAGCAATGACCCGATCGCCTCGCTGATGCTCATGAAGCGCTGCTCCGCCGGATCAAGGTCAAGCAGCACGAGCGTGTGCAGGCCGCTTTTCCGGTTCTCCCTGATGGCCTGGTAGGGCGTCTCTGCCGGGGCCTCCGGTGTCGCGAACGGGATGCTTGTCGTCTTGCCGAACTTGTAGAGCTGCAGGCCGGTGATGCCGACGGCGGTGAGGATGCTGGCATTGTGCACCACATTGACGGCGATGCCCTGCTTCCTCGCTTCCATCAGGAGAGTGACGTGCGTCGTTGCGCTGAACGGGTCGCCAGCCACAAGCAGCGCGGTGTCCTGCCGGCGTGCGCTGTCGAGGATCTCCTGCATCCGGTTCTCCACAAGCTCGCGGCCTGCGGGGATGAGCTTTTTTCCGCAGAGCTTTTCGAGCGTCTCTTTCGTGCACTGCAGGACGCTGGTGTAGCTCTCGAGGTAGACGCGGGAGCATTTTTTTACCGCTTCGAGGCCCCTGAGCGTGATGTCGTTCTCGTCATGCAGGCCGAGGCCGATGAGATAGAGGGACATACCTATGTTTATCCCTACGCCATTTTTAAACCTTTGTAGCCACTTTTTACTAAATTTTTCAGTAAAATATATAAATACTACTTTTTTTACTATTGTGCATGGTGCAGGTCATTGTGACGCGTGGCGGGCAGGTAACACTTGCGAAAGCGGTCCGGACGAAGCTTGGCATCCGTGAAGGCGATGTTGTCCAGATAAACACCATCGGCCATACCGCAATCATCAGCAGGCGCGATCCCCGGGCGCTCGAGAAGCACAATTTCCTGCCAGAGAGCTTCTCCAAGACACTCCAGCAGATACGGAAAGTCCCCGTCGAAGAGCGGCTGAAGCGGCTCGGCATCCTCGTATGAAAGTGCTTCTCGACACGTCGGTGATTGTAGAGATTGACCGGCAGAACGAACAGGTTGTCCGGCTTCTCCAGCAGGCAGTTCAGAAGGGCGCCGAGCTTGTGGTGAGCACCGTTACGGTTGCGGAAATACTCACCGGCTCCTACCTGCGGAAGGATGTGCGCGCTGCGGTCCTTACGGCAAAAGAGGTGCTTAACCAGTTCGCATGGATTGATGTCAGCGGGGAAGTTGCCGATGCCGCAGCCAAGCTTACCGCCTTCCTGATCACGGAGAAGAGGATGATTGATTATCCTGATATCCTCATTGCGGCCACGTTTCTTGCAGCGAACTGCGATGCCCTCCTGACGCTGAACAGGAAGGATTTTATTGTGTTTCCGAATCTGAAGAGCAGGGTTTATAGCCCCACAGAATATCAGCTGGGATGATCTTCTGTGGCGCAGGCACTTGTTCTGCGATCGTTCATGTCAAGAGCCTACCCTGTTGACTGATGGACCTGATGTGGCACCAGCGTGGTACACCAAACCGAAAGCTCCTCATGGGATAATGGCAAATTGCAAAAATTTACAAACTTTTTACTTGCAATTTGCTATTCTAGCGAATCTCGCAAGAGTTTGGTTATTAACGAGATTCGCTATAAGCTCTTAGAGAAGCTCCCCGCTCCGGCGCGTCCCTTCCGCCTTCTTCCCCGGCCTTCTCTGCGCGGCCCTGAGCTCTGCGATCGTGAGAAGCTGCACGGCGATGACCTCGACGAAGACGATCAGCATGATGGCCATCGCCGCAGACATGATCTCCAGCACGGGAACCTTGCTGCTGATCCGCGCTGGCTGCTCGTCGCCTGTCGGCTTCCCGGCAAGCACCTGATGGCGGTGGGTGGAAAGCAGTTCCGCTCCGCGTGCGACATCAATCTCAAGCGTGTGCGCTCCCGTCGCCTGCGAGGTGTAGCTGAACTGCTCCGCAAGCAGCAGCTGCTCGCCTTCCAGCGGCGCACGGGGGCCATACAGCTCGTAGAAGACGGAGCGGGGGCCATGCAGGAGCGCCTCGAACAGCCCTTTTATCTTCAGCGTCGGCTGGTATCCCTCATCGCCCGGCCGCTGCAGGTCAAGCTCAACCGTCAGGTCATCGGGATGCGGCAGGACCCTCACGAGCGGCCCAAGAAACCCGAGGCCGGCAACATACTCCTTGTCCCCATTTGCGGGAAGCTGCAGCACGACATACACCTCAAACGAATCCCCCTGCGCGTCAACGGCACTCGCCGCGTAGGCGCCTTCATCGCCGCTCAGGCGCGTGAACTGCGCCTCCACTATCACTTCCTCCCCGGTGGTTGGCGAGATGATGTGCAGCTCGACGGGCTTGCTCGTCTCGCCTGGATCAAGCGCATGAATGAGTTCGGAAGAAGCATGCTGCAGCCCTGCGGCGATCAGCTTGGTATTCTCCGGCTCGCTCGCGCCGAGGATGGAAGCGGCTTCGGAGCTTGGCGTGGCGACAGAGACGGCAACCTGCTCGACCGCCTCAGCGCTGAGCGTGACGGTATAGGTGGCAGGGACTTCCGCTTCAGCCGGGGGGGCAGCCGTCTCAGCAGCGGCAGGCGCCGGCGCGGGAGCAGGTGCTTCTGCTGCCTGGGTGCTGGGGGCTTCTGCTGTTTCCGCTGCCTGCGCTGCCGGTGCGCTTTCTCCGCTGCCGGCGCTTCCGCCGCTCCCTCCGCTTCCGCCGCCGCCTCCTCCACCCCCACCGCCGCCTCCGCCGCTGCTTGTCGTTGTGAAGCTGATCGAGCTGCTGCTGCTCGGGTTGCCAGCGCTGTCCCTGCAGCGGACATAATACACATAGGTTGTGCCTGCGCTGAGGCCGGCGACCTGCGTGCTGTGGCTGGTGCCGCC
>CAYYLB010000058.1:0-7910 GCA_964472345.1 uncultured Methanosarcinales archaeon | reverse complement strand
TTGGGGTTTATCCAAGCTTATAAATGGTTGGCGAAATAATTTCCGGACACGACATCTGCGAGTGCAGCATAGGAGGAGCGAAGCAACAGACATTCCGGCCGGACCAGAGGGCTCCGCAGAAACCCTCTCGCCTGCGCTCGGCACTGCCAACTCACTCGGCCGCTTTCCTGCCGTTTCCTTTGCTGTGGCTTGCTCCGTCCCGCTGAAGGAAAGCGGTTTCCACGGGCAGTGCAAGCAGCAGAAGTGCGCTTCTGAGCTTGCAAACTCGGAGAGCTTTGCAAGCAGTGGGGAGCTACTCGCACTTCGTGCCGAGACGTCGGCGCCAGCCTCATTCGCAGGAGCAGGCAGTGCAGCGGGTTTCTGCAGAGCCGACCAGAGACACCTTTTTATACGGGCGCCCTGCCCACGCAGCCATGGACCTCATCGCTGCTGCGCTGGAGGAAGACATCGGCTCGGGCGACATCACCAGCGACGCCATCGTCCCGCGCCGCGCGCAGCTCACCGTCCGCATCATCGCCAAGGAACCTGGCGTCATCTGCGGCCTCCCCCTCCTGAAAAGGATTTTCACCGATGCACGCATCATGCTCCTTGCCCATGAGGGACAGCAGGTCCGCACGCAGACGGCAGTCGCAGAGATCCGGGGCAACGCCCGCTTCATCCTCTCCCGCGAGCGCGTGGCGTTGAACATCCTGCAGCGCCTTTCGGGAATAGCGACGCTGACGAGCGCCTGCGTCGCTGCAGCCGGGGGCAGGGCAGCCATCCTCGACACGCGCAAGACGACACCGGGGCTGCGGAGCCTTGAGAAATACGCCGTCCGCACCGGCGGAGGCAGGAACCACCGCTTCGGCCTGTACGACATGGTGCTGATCAAGAGCGCGCACATCTCCATCGCCGGCAGCATCACTACAGCGATCACGCGCGCCCGTGCGGCAACAAGCAGGAAGATCGAAGTGGAAGTGCGCACCCTCGCACAGCTCCGTGAAGCGCTCGCAGCGGAGCCGGACATCATCATGCTTGACAATATGCCTCTCCGGGAGATCAGGCGCGCCGTCGCGCTCACCGCAGGCAGGATCCCTCTTGAGGCCTCCGGCGGCATGGGCCCGGAAACAATCGCGCGGGTCGCAAAGCTCGGCATCCGCCTGATATCCGTCGGCGCGCTCACACACTCGTCCCGCGCGCTCGACCTGAGCATGAAGGTGGTGTCCTATGGACCTCAAGGCGGCTGAGCGAAAGATCATCCGCTTTATCCGCGAGCAGGCGAAAGGCGCGACAGGCGTCGTCGTCGGCGTCTCCGGGGGCATTGATTCGGCAGCCGTCGCAGCATTATGCGCACGCGCCCTCGGCAGCGGCAGCGTCATGCTCCTCCTCATGCCTGAGCGCGGCGCGACAAGCAGGCGCGATATGGGCGACGCGGCGCAGCTCGCAGCGCAGCTCGGCACGCGCTCCCTTGTCAGGCCCATCAACGGCATTGTTGACGCGCTGAAAGCTGCAGAGCCGGCAACAGCCGCGGACAGGATTGCGCTCGGCAACGTCAAGGCCCGCGCACGGATGATGCTCCTGTATGCGTACGCGAACCTCCACAGCCTGCGCGTCGCCGGCACCGGCAACCGCTCAGAGATCATGACCGGCTACACGACCAAGTACGGCGACAGCGCCTGCGACTTCCTGCCCATCGGAGGCCTCACCAAGAGCGAGGTGCGGCAGCTCGCAGCGCAGCTCGGCATCCCAAAACAGATTATCATGAAGACCCCGTCCGCCGGCCTCTGGCCCGGGCAGACTGACGAAGGCGAGCTCGGCCTTCCGTATGGGGAGCTTGACCGCATCCTGCAGGGAAAGACGCACGGCATCAGCCAAGCCAGCATCCGTCGTGTGCGGGAGCTCATGCAGCGCACCAGGCACAAGCGGACGCTGCCTCCCGTCTGCAGGGTCAGGTGAAAAAGCACTCCGCAACTGCCAAGAGCGCCGCCACCAGCGCCATGAGTGCGAGCGAGCAGGCACCGGCGGCGTTCTTGGCGTGGAAAACTGCGTGCGGAGGTACTGCGAAACCCGGCGTTATTGAAAAGTTCCCGTTCGCTACGCGGAAAAGTGCGCTTTTCCTGAGCCTCGTACCGAGTCCGAGGCGCGGAGAACGTGCAGCGTCCTCCTGAGCCTCGTACCGAGTCCGAGGCGCTCACTTGCCGCCTTGGCGAACTTTTCAATAACGCCCGAAACCCGTAACCTTATTAAACAGCGGGAGCTGGAACATGGGCATGTGGTCGTTCCTCAGAACTGTCCTCAGGAAGAAGCCGCGCCCCCCGCTCCTGGTGGCAAGCAGCGAACTCCCAAGCTGGTTCGACGCGCAGCGGAAGGAGCGCATCGCGCAGCTCGACGGCGCACTGCAAGGCTTCTCTCAGGCAGTCCGCCGGATTTACCAGCAGCTCCGCGAGCAGCGTGAGCAGCTGCTTCTCGCGCAGATGAAGGATGACGCGGTCGAGCAGCGCATCAAAAATGTGGTGATGGGCCACCGTGACAACTATGCGCGCGAGCTTGTACTCTTCCTGAACGACATTGCCATTCCGGCGGAGACGAATCTGGACAGCAGCATCCTGCTCGCCAATGAGCTCCGCACCAAGCTTGACACGCTTGCGCAGCGCACGGCAAAGAGCTTTCAGGCGACCCGCCACCTGTTCCATCAGCAAGCCGATCTCATCGCAGGCTCGTTGCGCGAGCTGAGCACGACGCTCACCGCGTTTGCGCAGTTCCTCGAAAAGCGGAACATCCCGGCGCTCCAGGCACTCCACGGCGAAATAGCCGCCCTCAGGCAGCAGGAAGAGAGGCAGCAGCGTGTCCTCGAAGAGCTCGCCGCTGCCAGGCACCGCCTCGCGTACGCGCGCCGGCAGCTTGAGGCAAAAGAGTCATCAATTGAAGATCTGCGTGCAGGTGAGGAATTCGCATCGTACCAGGACCTTCTCGCAACAAGGGATAAGCTCGTTGACCAGTCTGCGGCAACCGAGCGCTCGGTCCTCACGTTCTTCCTTGAGATCGATCGCGCCCTGCGGAAATATGAGTATCTCGCAGCAGATGGTGAGCAGGCGCTCGTCAGGAGCTACCTGCAGAACGCCCCGGCAGCACTGCTTGCCGATCAGGCGCTTGCGATTATTGGAACTCTCAGGAGCCTCAGCGGGCGCCTTACGGAGCTTGGACTGAAAGAAGAAACAGTCAAGAAGCTTGAAGATTTCTTCAGCATGGCCGATCTGCAGCAGCTCGCAGCCCTCCGCGCACAGGAACAGCTCCTCATCAGCGAGCGCCATGCCCTGCTCGAGCGCATGGAAGCGCATCCGGTCATGGGGAAGCTGCGCGAGCTTGAATACAAGCGTGACCACTTCAGGCAGCAGCTCGAGCGCCTGACGGGCGAAGAGGCAGCACTCAGCGCTGAGCTGCAGCGCTCGGAGCTTGACGGGCAGTACCGCCGCCTCGGCGATCAGATAGGGAACGTTCTGCAGACGTCCGTCACCATCACCCGCGCTTCGTAAACCGGGCGTAATTTCTTTCCAGCGCAGCCAGCGCAGGCATCACCTTTCCCGCGAGAAACTCAAGCGACGCGCCGCCGCCGGTTGAAATGTGGATAAACCTGCTCGCCAGCCCAAGCCGCAGCACCGCTTCCGCGCTGTCGCCCCCGCCGATGATCGTTCTCGCGTGCGCGCGAGCGAGGAACCGCGCGACTGCCCTCGTTGCGCGAGCGAACCGCGCGAATTCGCACACGCCCAGCGGGCCGTTCCAGAAGACCGTCCGCGCTGACGCCAGCTCCCGGCAGAAGCGCTTCACCGCTGCAGGGCCGATGTCCATCACCATGCCCTGGAGAGGGATCGCATCAACGGAGATGACACTGCCCATTCCTTTGGCCGAAGAGGCCACAACGACGTCAGACGGCAGCACGGTTTTCCGGCGATAGCGCTTCAGGATGCGCTCCGCAACAGCGACCGAATCAGCCATGCTGCGCCCGACCTCAACCCCGGAGGCACGCAAAAACGTTGCTGCAAGCGCGCCCCCGATCAGCAGCACATCCGCCTTCCGCGCAAGATGCTCCATCGTCCCGATCTTATCAGAAATCTTCGCCCCCCCGAAAATGCACACGAACGGCCGGCGTGGCTTCAGGATCGTGCTGAGCAGCCTCACCTCTTTCTCAAGCAGCAGGCCGGCCGCGCCCGGCAGCAGCCGCGTGATCGCATCCAGGCTCGCGTGGCTGCGGTGGGAAGCGGCAAACGCATCGTTCACGTACCAGTCCGCGAACCGCGCAAGCCGCGCCGCGAACCGCGCATCGTTCCGCTCCTCCTCTGCGTGGAAGCGCACATTCTCGAGCAGCACAAGCTCGCCCGGCTTCATGCGCCCGACAAATGCTTCGGCAGCTTTTCCGACGCATGCCGGGAAAAAAGAGACCTTCACGCGCGGAAGCATTTTCTGCAGGGCGCGCGCAACCGGCCGCAGGCTTGCACGCGGATCGCGCCTCCCGTCAGGCCTTCCGAGATGCGAGAGCAGGATCACTTTCGCTTTCCGCCGCAGCAGCAGGCGGATTGTCGGCAGCGAGCTCGCGATGCGGTTAACATCAGCCACCCGGCCGTTGCGCAGCGGAACATTGAAATCAACGCGGACAAGGACACGCTTCCCCCGGACGGGAGCATCCCGCACGCTGAGCATCGTTTTCATCGCCGCAACTTCACTAGGGTTGGTGCGTAATTCGCTTCGCGTCACTGCCAGCTCACTCCGCTGATTTCCGCAACTCGCTTCGCTGCTATCCCGCAGTTTGCATTAAAGGAAATCAGTCCCAGCTGCCCTGCAAGCAGCGGACGGCGTCGCTCGCAAAAGAGGAGGCAGTGCACATTCCGCACCAACCCCGCTTCCCCGCGAAGTGTTATAAATGTTTCGAGAGAAAGTATGAAAGCTGGGGGAAAGTGGGTGCCGTCGGGGATGCCGTCAGGGAAGAGACATTTTTACCATCTGCTCCCGATATACTCCATCAGCTCCGCCATCCGGCACGAAAAGCCCCATTCGTTGTCGTACCACGCGAGCGCCTTCACCCAGCTGCCATCGAGGGCCTTCGTGAACGGAGCGTCGAAGATGGCGCTGTGCGGATCGGTGATGATGTCGCTGCTGACAATCGGATCCTCATTGTAGCGGATGATGCCTTTCATGCCCTTCGCTGCTGCCTGCCGCATCACCGCATTCACCTGCTGCGCAGTGGCTTTTTTCTTCAGCTGCAGCGTGAAGTCAGTGACCGATCCGTTGATCACCGGCACGCGCAGCGCAAGCGCATCAAGCTTTCCTGCAAGCTCAGGGATAACCTCAGCCACGGAAAGCGCGGCACCCGTGCCCGTCGGAATGATGTTCTGCGCCGCAGCGCGCGCACGCCGCAGGTCGCGATGGGAAGCATCCTGCAGGCGCTGGTCGGCAGTATAGGCATGCACTGTGGTGAGCGTCCCGCGGACGATTCCAAAAGCGTCGTGGATCACCTTTAGAACAGGGGCGGCGCAGTTCGTCGTGCAGCTTGCATTGCTGATGACCCTGTGCTTCCGCGGCTGGTAGGTGCGCTCATTCACCCCGAGGACGATAGTCTTCACCATATCCGGCGGGCATGCGCCCCCCTCGCAGCTGCACGGCGCCGAAACGATGACGGTCCGCGCGCCTGCGCCGAGATGCACCCGTGCTGAATTGCCTTTCGTGAGCAGGCCCGTGCATTCGGCGACGATATCAACACCAAGCTTCTTCCAGGGCAGTTTCGCAGGATCCTTCTCCTGCAGAACGATGATGCGCTTCCCGTCGATGAGCAGCCCGTTTCCCTCCGCCTGCACCGTTCCAGGAAACGCCGGATGCACGCTGTCATACCTGAACAGCATCGCCAATGCCTGCGCATCAGCAAGGTCATTTACTGCCACAAGGCGCAGCTTCCTGCTTTCCAGCGCGATCCGGGCAAGAAGGCGCCCGATTCTCCCAAAGCCGTTGATTGCGATCGTGATCGGCATGCGTTCACCTCTTCGTCACAGGGGAAGGATGTTTTGTATTTAAATCATTCCGTCCGAAAGTCCAGCAGAACATTCGCCGTCAGCGCCTCCGCAGCTCCCCCCAGAACCCCGGCGGAAACGGCGCAATCCGTTTTTTTGTGCGAAAAGCTTATAAACAACGCGCAGCGGTTCTTTCCATCACTCAGAGGTTCTCATGGCCAAAGAACGGGTCAAGGCACTCATCGAAGGCGGAAAGGCGACCGCAGCACCACCCTTAGGGCCAGCTCTCGGTCCGCTGGGCGTGAACATCGGCCAGGTCATCGCCAAGATCAACGAAAGGACGAAGAGCTTCGCGGGCATGCAGGTCCCCGTCACCGTCACCGTCGAAACAGGAACCAAGGAATTCGACATCGAGGTCGGCACCCCGCCGACGAGCGCCCTCATCATCAAGGAAGCCGGGGTCGAAAAGGGCGCCGCAAACCCGCTGACCGATAAAGTGGCGGACGTCCGCATCGAGCAGATCATCAAGGTCGCGAAGATGAAGGGGGACAGCCTGCAGGGAAAGGACCTCAAGCAGAAGGTCAAGGAAGTTATCGGCACCTGCAACAGCATGGGGATCCTTGTGCAGGGGGTTTCCGGCAAGGAAGCCATCAGCCTGGTGAACGCGGGGAAGTTTGATCAGGAGATCCGGGAAGAAAAGACCGAGCTCACCGCAGAAGAGCTCAAGGCGCTTGCCGAAGAGAAAAAGAAGCTCCAGCAGGAGATCGAGAAGCGCCGCGCGGAGTTCGAGGCGAAGGCCAAGGCAATCATGGCGGCGCTGGAAGGCCAGGAGCGCAGCAAGATCAAGGCGAAGATGGTCGAGGAGAAGATCCCCGCCGACATCATCGAGCAGCTCCTGCCGGCCGAGGCAGCTGCAGGCGAAGCGAAACCCGAAGCCAAGAAAGAAGCTCCCAAGAAGGAAGCCTCAAAGAAGGAAGAGAAGAAGTAGTTCTTTGGTGCTTGTTCAGCACTCTCGAAATTCAGCGGCGCTCCAGCTCAACATGATGCTTCTGCGACGCGAGCCGCTCCGCTCCGCGTGCGACATCGATCTCAAGCGTGCGCCCGCCCGCAAGCCTCTCGTCCGCGATGAAGCGCTGCGCAACCAGAACCCCGCCCTTCCCGAACGGCCCGTGCAGCTCGACGTACTGCGTGCGCGGCCCCCGGAACAGCGCCTCGAACAGGCCGCGCAGCTTCAGGCTTGGCCTGTAGCCCGGTTCGGCGGGCTTCTGCAGGTCAAGCTCGACCGTGAGCTGCGGCTCACGCCTGAGCGCTGCGACGGCCGCTGCCGTGAATGTCACGCTGCCTCCGCTTGCCCCCGCTGCGGCTTCCCCGTTTTCACCGCTTCCCTCGCTCAGCACCACAAAGACATCAATCGCGTCCTCGCTTTCAGCGACCGCGCTTGCGACGTAAGCCGGCTCCCCGCCTGCCGCCGCAATCGGCGTGAAAATCGCCGTGACTTCTGCGGTTTCGCCGGTTGACGTAGACGTGATTGCCAGGCGGGTTGGCGCGCTGCTCTCCCCTGCCGCAAGCCCGCTCATGATGCCGCTGGCCACGGCGCTGTCCTGCAATGCCCCTGAAACGAGCGCCGTGCTCTCCGGTTCCGGGGCGCCCGTGAGCGCGCCGACCGTTGATTCCGGCGCAGCCTGCGGCGCTTCTGCCGGCGCGGTTACCGTGACCGCAATCGTCTCCTGCTGCGGCTGCTCCGCGGGAGCCTGCTCCGGCGCGCTCGGTGCAGGCGCTTCCTGCGCTGGAGCTGATGCTGGCGACTCGCCTGTCGCGCTGCCCGGGCTGCTTCCGCCACCACCGCCTCCCCCCCCCCCCCCCCCTCCCCCGCCTCCTCCGCCGCTTGCCGTGGTTAAGCTGATCGAGCCTCTGCTGCTCCGGTTTCCTGCAGGG
>CAYYLB010000057.1:0-8055 GCA_964472345.1 uncultured Methanosarcinales archaeon | reverse complement strand
GACATTTTGGAAGCTGCATCGAGAAGGGACTGTGGCGTACGTGTAGGCGGGGCGCTGAGCGCTCTTGTTGCAGCGCTGATGGAGAAAATCAACGGCACACCGGCAGGAGCCTATCGCCACGGAGAGCGCGACGTCGTTCCTGGTTGGGCGGGCGGGCTGTGCACCAGACCGGTTTGGGTAATCGGCGCTTCTGGAAGCTGCTACCGTTCCGGACAAGGAAAAGAAGGACGCCATACTGGAGGTTACGATGGCCGCTAGCAACCAAGGAACTGTTGAGGATAAGGAGCGTCTTGCGTATGTTCCTTACGTAGCAAAGACACTTCGAACCTATGAAGAACTCTTTGGGGTGCGCCCTGCTACACTAACAGCAATGGAGCTCGCCAGAAAAAAATGGTGGCAAGAAGTTATTGATGATGCTGATGGCCGTGATGCGTATGCAGAGCGGGCTATATCCGTATTTGAGCTCTATGAAAAAGTCTTCGGTGATTACCCCGATCCAGGACTAACCCTCAGGCTTGCATACGAACATTGGGGAGAGCACGGAGCCGGGCAAAGTGGCACAGAAGGGCCGCAAAATCCGCAGCAAAGCATTGACGGGAAAAGCATTGACGGAATCGTTGCCGAGGCGGAAGAGCCAGACAACGCCGGACTGGTGGCCGCCGCGCCATGAAAGAAAAAACCGCGTGATGGCGCCATAATAGGTCACATCAGGAAAAATGGCGGATAATAAAGACAATGATGGTGGACGCCGTACGCGCCTCAGCAAATCCCAGTATTACGGGTACCGCTCAGCCACCTCTGGCTCTGCGCGCAGCGATGGGCTGCCGCAGGGCTTTTTCGTCCAACAGCTGCGAAGCGGAGGGAAACGTTGCGGGTAGAAAGGCTTTTAAAGCTGGCAGCCGTCCGAGCAGGCATGAAGCAGGCACGGCTCTGGCTGTTTTTCGCCTTGGTTCTTTTGCTGATGAGCACATCGCTGGCGGGCGCGCAGAGCGCCTTTCCCGGGCTTGACGAGCAGCTTGACGAGCAACAGCTTGTCGGCATGCAGCTGCCGCGGTTTATGGTTGGGACGGAAAGAGTGCTGCTCTATGTTGACTGCGAGCCGCTTCGTGTTGATGTTGCTGAGGGCACTATCACCGCTGTTGCTGCAGGTGAGCGTGACGATGCAACCCTGAAAGTGGGCACCACGCAGGCCGTCATCCGGAAGCTCATCGCAGGCGAGTTTAGCTTTATGGACGCTGCCGCATCCGGCGACATCATCTTCGAGCCCGTCTCCCTGAAGAACAGGATCAAGCTGTTTTTTGCGGGCCTTTTCAGCGGGACGAAGGTGCGGCGCGAGGCAATCGCGTGCGGTGCAGGAGGGTCAGGCAGGGGAATCGAGACCTCGCCTTCCTCTCCGCCGGCGCCGCGGGAATTCATCATGACCATCCTGCCTGGTGAGAAGCATGCCCTCGAAGAGCCGGTCGTCGAGATCAGCGTCGGCGACAAGGTCACGTTCATCAACAATGACACGGCCGAGCACCTGCTCGTGCTTGAGTTCACCACTGTGGCTGACGGGGAACGGAAACTGCTGAATACTGTCCGCCAGCCGCTTGCACTCGGAGAGGAGAAGACGTTCAGCTTCGCTGAGGCCGGCGAGATCCTGATCCATGATGAGCTTTCTGATAACTTACGCGGGAAGATCGTTGTCCTTGGCAGCTGCACAGGCTGCTTCGTTGACGGGCGCTGCCTTGAGGTTGGGGCAAAGCTCGCGCTCGAGGAGCCATTGTACTGCAGCGCTGAGCGGCAGCTCGTTTCCCAGAAAGCAGGCGGTGATAGATGCAGTTTTGGTTATGAATGTCTAAGCGATTCGTGCAATGAAAACCGCTGTGCAGAGTAGCCGCTTCAGAAGGGGCGGAGGAATGAGCATCATCACGGCTCTCGCGTTCTTGCTGATTGCAGGCACGGCAGCTGCGGCATCGGTCACCTTGCGCGATGTTTCCACGAACGAACCGATTACGAATGGCATCGTTTACCTTTCCTCAGGCAACCAGCAGACCAATAAATACATCACTGGTTCCGTTGAGATTCCTGCCGGCGACGGCGAGCTGACGCTGCTTTTTGATGACCTGCTGACGCGCGGTGCAGACTATTACCGCGCCGTGCAGCTGCGCGAGGTGCAGGATGAGCTGCTGCTCTTTCCCGTTGGGACGGTGCGCGGCGATGTCAAGGACAGCCGCAACAATCTCGTCGGAGGGGCGCGGCTGCGGTTCGACTGCGGGGGCGGGCAGTTTGCATTTCCTGAGGCGACGGACGCCTTCGGCGGCTTTTCGGTGCAGGCCATGCCTGTGGGAGCATGCCACATCACCGCGAAATACCAGGACGCTGTCGGTTCTATTGAGGTAAAGGTCGAGCGAGGCTCGCTTGTGAGCACTGAGATCAGGCTCGACAGGACCGTGATCAGCGAGCGCAGGCGCAGCCAGCTGGCCGCTGCCGGGATCCTTGCAGCGCTCTTTTTTGGAGGTGCTGCCGCGGGATATTCCCTCTTCATGCTCGCCAGGCGGATACGGCGGCATGATGCCCGCGGCGAGGGGGTCGGGGTGGATGCGGCGCCGCAGGCACGGGAAAACGAAGGGCAGGCCGCTGAGGCGAAGAAAACATCTCTCAGCAGCAGGGCGGAAGACATCCTCAAAACGCTGAACGGCAAGGAAAAGGAGATCGTGCGGTTCCTGCTTGAGCATGGCAACCAAAGCCCCCAGTCAACCGTCCGCCACCAGACCGGCATCCCACGCACTTCACTGAGCCGCGTGCTGCAGTCGCTGGAAACCAAGAAAATCATAACACTCAAGAAACTGGGGAAGATGGTCCGGATTGCGCTGACCGACTGGTTCCTCGGGAAGGAAGAGTAAGGCTCTTCACAGGCGTTTCTGCGTAAAGTAACTTTCATCATCTGCCCGGAATGGGCGCCTTTTCAGCCGCTTTTTTGTTTTTCTTTGACATCCTGCCCCCGGTTTCCTTCTTCTGCCCGCAGCTGCCCGCCGACGACTTAAATATTTGTTTTGACCGTAAGCATACGATGAACACGCCCCATGGTGGTGCTGAGAAGCCGCCCCTTCCTGATGGTGCCGCCAGAGGGGATGTTCGTTTCATGAAGCTGACAAAAAAACAAGAACGGAACCTTATGAAGCTCGCACAAAAAACGGGGGTTGGTCCGAATGGTAACTGGTAAAAAATTTTTGGATCGGGGAATGATGATGAATGGGATCATCTTTTTTGTTCTGCTCGCTGCTTTTGCCTTTCTCGGCGCTCAGAGCGCTCTCGCTGCTGACTGCTCAGGCTGTACGGCAGATACTGTCCAGGTTGTGCAGCCGACGGGCTCGTTTGAAATTTCCGCAGGAGCACTTATCCCTATTGAGGTGCTCATCGATCCGAGCACGGTGGGGCATACGCTCGACACCACACAACCCATTCTCGTTGTCTATTTTGATATTACCCAGCCCTCAGGTAGAGTTGGCGGATTTGCATCTTCGGGACAACTTGTCAATGTGACGCCGGCTGACATGAGCCAATCTCAGTGGCGTGGTAGCTGGAATATCAGCCAGCAATCCATAGATGCAGGGAACGTCACCGCAGGCACGTATGCGGCAAACATCACTGTTTTCTTCAGACGAGACGACGGCGTACTTCTCACCCACCCTGATTTTTCAAATTTTGTGCTGACGCTTCCGGACACGACTGCTCCGACAGCAAACGCCGGCCCTGATCAGACGGTGAGCGAGGACACGCTTGTGGCGTTTGATGGATCTGCCTCGAGCGATAATGTTGGCATCACAAGCTTTACATGGACATTCACGGACGTTACGCTGCAGACTCTCACGGGAGCTTCACCGAGCTACACGTTTGCTACGCCGGGTGTTTATTTAGTGACGCTGACGGTAGCGGATGCTGCGGGGAATACCGCGACCGATACGGTGACGATTACGGTGAATGATATTACACCACCGTCGGTAGGAGTGTTATACCCGCCGCAAGTGTTTGTCGATGTCGAATTGGGATTGGGACGGCCATCTACTATGAGTGTATATGCAACGGTGACCGATAACATTGGACTGAGCAGTGTCATAGTAACCTTAACTTCGCCGAGCGGATCGGTTACGGCGCAGCAGACGGCAGTGCTTGCTTCGGGAAGGTATAGCACAGGCTTTTCAACTAATAGCTCAAACTTTCCTGAGTTGGGTACATATGTCGCTCGATTTATTGCAACGGATACCTCTGCCAATGTCAATGCCAGTGAAACGAACACGATCACCTTTGTATCCCCAATAGCTGTGCAAAATGTAACTGCTAACCCATCAACGATTGAGCAAGGGGATATAACCACCATCAGTGCGAATGTTTCTACTGAGCCTAGTGATTTGTTAGATAACGTGCTCGCCAACTTCACTTCTCCGAGCGGCGCGGTGACGCAGCAGATTATGATAGGAGTATCTAGTGTCGGGTTTAGCACCGATTTCGCGACAGACTCAACGACTGAGATTGGAGTCTGGACGGTTGTTGTTGCTTCAAGTACTTCTCTAGAGACTGGTAGGCTTGCCGCGATTAACAATACCGAAAGCACGACGTTTGAGGTTGTTCCGGCGCCGGATACGACTGTGCCAACAGCAAACGCTGGCCCAGACCAGACGGTGAATGAGGACACGCTGGTCACATTTGATGGCTCAGGCTCGACGGATAGTGTCGGCATCACAAGCTACACGTGGACGTTCACGGACGGGACGGCGCAAACGTTGACTGGTGTTGCACCAACTTACACGTTTGCGACGCCGGGTGTTTATTTGGTGACGCTGACGGTTGCGGATGCTGCGGGAAACACCGCGACCGATACGGTGACGATTACGGTGGATGATACGACTGTGCCAAGTGTGATGATTTTTAGTTCGCCGCAAATGTTGTTCGTAGGTTCAGCAGATGGTGCGATGGTGGCTGCGGTGGTGACTGATAACGTCGGACTGAGTAGTGTCATCGCAACCTTAACTTCGCCAAGCGGAGCGATTACTGCGCAGCAGGTGGTAGTGCCTACTCCACCTTTTGGATATTATCTCGTAAGCTTTTCAGAATCAACCTTTCCTGAGTTTGGTACTTATGTCGTTCGATTTATTGCAACGGATACTTCTGCCAATATCAATGCCAGTGAAACGGCCACGATCACCCTTGTATCCCCAATAAATGTGCAAAATTTAAGTGCTAACCCATCAACGATTGAGCAAGGGGATATAACCACCATCAGTGCGAATGTTACCAATGAGCTTAATATAGATAGCGTGATCGCCAACTTCACTTCTCCGAGCGGCGCGGTGACACAG
The DNA here is from genome assembly GCA_964472345.1 of uncultured Methanosarcinales archaeon. Lineage (GTDB taxonomy): Archaea > Nanobdellota > Nanobdellia > Woesearchaeales > JAGLXL01 > CAYYLB01. The sequence continues at coordinate 2,716 of CAYYLB010000057.1, read as the reverse complement.
CAGATGATGGTGACGGGTGATGGGAGCATCGGGACCATCTTTAGCACCGACTTCGCAACAGACTCAACGACTGAGGTTGGGGTCTGGACGGTTGTCGTTATTGCAATTACTGATAATTCTATCTCGGATAACAGAACCGAAAGCACCACCTTCATCGTCACTGCGGCCCCGCCGGTCATCAACCTGACAAACCAGACGAACGGCACCGTGATGCTCAACGAGACGAACACGACGCTGAACTGCGACGAAAGCACCATTGCCAACCTCAGCATTGTCGGCGCGAATGGCATCCAGGTGAACAACTGCATCCTTGCCGGCAGCCCGCAGCTGCTCGTCCAGAACAGCGTGGGGAGCATGAACAACCTGGTCGTCAACACTCCCGGCATGAGCATCACGCTGGAGAACGGGACGCTGACGCTGAGCAATGTCGCCTTCGGCGACGGGAGCGGCGCGCAGGTGCTGTTTCCAACTGCCACGCTGACGGGTGATGTTGCCGTCAATGGCTCGCTGCTGAGCGTCACGCCGACATCAGCATCGCTGGACTCCGCTGCGGTTCCCGGACTGAACACGAGCGCGACGCTGACATTCCCCAATGTGCCGTTCGGCAACCCCCGCGTGGTTTTCAACGACGGCAATGGCGGGCCGAACCAGGTGTGCGAGGCGCCGCGGTGCCAGAACTTCAGCTTTGCCAACGGTGTGGTGAACTTCACGGTGACGCAGTGGTCGGAGTATATCGTCGAGGAGACGCCTGGCGATGACAACAACAATAATGGCAATACAGGTGGCGGCGGGGGTGGGGGGCAACCGGTGGTTTGAGTTGCCGGGGGCGGCGGTGGTGGGGGTATATCGGGGGGGGGGCGCGGGGCGGTGAAAAAAAAAATAGGGGCGCGGCGGGGGGGGGGGGGGGGGGGGGGCGAAGGACGGTTGTCGTGACAGCGCCCCCGGCAGTTTCCGGCCCGACGTGCGCTGAGCTTGTGCAGGCATTGAGCTGTGGTGCAGGAAGCGTTGCGACGTGCAGCTTCCCGAGCTCGACAACTGACCGGCCATTCTGCAAGGGGGCAGCGGCGAGCACTGCGGTGCAGCAGCCAGCCGGACAAGCGGCAGCAAGCACGCAAACTGCGCCAGCCCAGAACGAGCAAGCGAGCTTCGGAAACGCGATCATCAGCGGCAATGCACTGACGGGTGCTGCGGCTGCGGCGCCATTCGGCAGCGGAGCGGTTCGGACTGCGGCCGTCGTGGTGCTTGCGCTCGGAGCGGTACTGGGTGTGCTCATGGCGCTGCGGAGAAGGTGAGCACATCATTTGTTTTTTCCTTTTTTCATTCAACAGTAAAAAGACGGTGATGGGGTGAGATAGCCTGGAGGGGTGATAGGCAGCGAGGTACACACCATGAACTCCATCAACCAAAGCAATTATGGTTTTTTGATAGGGAACGGAAGCTTTTATAAAGGGAACTTGTTTGAGTACCTGCTGAGTCATCGTTCAAAAAGAGGCAGGCAGCGGATGGGAGAGAGAAGCAGGCAGAGTTTTGTGTATTCCGCCCTTTTTAGTATTGTTGCTCTTGTCGCCGTTTTTGGGCTGCTGATGGTCTTCGCTTCCACGGGAACAGGGGGGGCGCATCTCGGTTCTGTTGGCCGCGCGTTTGCCGTTCTTGGATCGCTTGCTGCAACACCTATCGCGGGTGCTTCGGGCGGCGAGGCAATTTCAACGGCAGGTCTTGTATTTACTGATACTGCTACAGAAGATATTGCGGCGGATTCCGGCAGTGATGGCTCCCAGGAAGAGCAGCCTCTTGCACCAGTCATCATTGAGCTTGGGAAAGAGCAGGAGCCGCTGCCGGAAGTTTCTGATGAGGAGGAAACGGCAGACAAACCCGCTTCGAATGGGGTCATTGTCCGGCTGAAAGGAGAATCCATCGCCGAAAGGTTTGGTGCGCAGATCTCCCGGTTAGCGAAAGAGCGAAAAGCCGCACAGAAAGCAGCTGACGAGAATAACGTCCGGGGCGCTCAGGAGGCGGTGGGCCAAGAGAAGAACAAAGGGGTTGGCGATGAAAGCCAGGGAAAGAGCAAAGGGGATGGGGGCAGGATCATGGGGAATGAGCAGTCCCCTGATGGGCCGGCTGCTGTGGCGGAAGAGAGCGGAGAACGTGAGAGGGCTGCAGTGAGCCAGCAGGAGCCATTCGGCCAGTTTGTTTCTGAGATGGCAGAGTACCGCAACGAGCTGCGGAAGCAGCGCCAGCGGGTTCTGGGCCTGCTGAAGGAGCGCGGTGTTGCGTATGAGACTCTCCGGGAGTACGAGAACAGCCTCCACGGCATGGCGCTGCTGCTTCCTGAGCTTTCATTTGAAGATGTGCAGGAGCTTTTCGAAAAAGAAGATTTTGCATCTGACATCGAAGCGGTCCGTCCAAACTATGAAGTGCACGCGCTGCTGCCGAAATCAGTCCCTCTCATCAACGCGGATGATGTCTGGCTCAGGACAGATTCCGGCGGGAGGAGCATCCAAGGCGAGGGCGTGACGGTCGCGATTATCGATACCGGTGTTGATTACACCCATCCCGATCTTGGCGGATGCCTCGGCACGGGATGCAAGCTCGCCGGAGGGTATGATTTCTGCGGTGATGTGGATCCCTGCGGCAGCGCTGCTGATGATGCTGATCCGATGGACCTCCACGGCCACGGGACGCACGTCGCAGGAATTGTTGCCGCAGACGGCATCCT
>CAYYLB010000056.1:0-8234 GCA_964472345.1 uncultured Methanosarcinales archaeon | reverse complement strand
TAGAACCCTTTCTGGCCGGCGTTGAGCTTGACGGGCGATGAAGAGGCCGCCAGCAGCATCTCGCGCTCTGCCATCAGCGCAGTGATTTTCTTATCACCCGTCTGCACCGTGAGAGGGAGGCTCCAGATGCTTTCCGTCTCTCCTCCATCAAGCAGGAACTGCCGCTGGCTCAGCTTCAGCTTCCCGCCTGCCCTCTCAACCTGCACGAGAGGATATCCCGCCTGCTCAACCCAGCTGCCCATCATCTCGTCCACCGGCTTGCCTGCAACAGTGCCTATCGCGCGCCACAGGTCACGGGTCGCCGCATTCCCATAGCGGTGCTCCGCGAGGTACCGCTGAAGCCCTTTCCTGAATTCCTGCTCGCCGACGTAATCCTCCAGCATGCGCAGGATGGATCCGCCCTTGTCATAGCTGATGCTGTCGAAGATCTCCCTCACCTCTGCAGGCCGCTGCACGTCCACGTTTATGGGGTGCGAATTCCGCAGGCCGTCGAGGCTCATCGCGCTGACCATCGCGAGCTTCAGGAACTGCTCCCAGAGCTCCCATTCGGGATAATGGTGATCGACTGCCTTCGTTGCCATGAACGTCGCGAAGCTCTCGTTCAGCCACAAATCGTTCCACCAGCGCATCGTCACGAGGTCGCCGAACCACTGATGGGCAAGCTCATGCGCAATCACTTCGGCAATGTCCTTTTCCGTGCTGTGCGATGATGTCTTCGGATCGAACAGCAGCCGCGTCTCCCGGAAAGTGACCGCTCCCCAGTTCTCCATGGCCCCCGAGGCAAAGTCAGGTATTGCGATCATGTCAAGCTTGGGCAGCGGGTAGGGTATGCCAAAATAGTCATTGAAGAACCGCAGGAGCTTTTTCGTAAGCTCAAGTGCGAACGCTCCCTGCTCTTTCTTTCCCGGTGTCGTGACGATGCGGATCGCGACCGCGCATTCATTCCCTTCAAGGAACTCAAACTCTCCGACCCCAAGATAGAGCAGATAGGTGGACATCACGGGCGTCCGCGCAAAGCGGAAGAGCGTCTTGTTTCCCGCCGTCTTCCGTTCGGCAAGCGGCATGTTCGAGAGCGCCTCAAGCCCGTTGTCAACGACGAGCGTGACGTCGAACGTGGCCTTTGCCGCAGGCTCGTCCCAGCACGGAAACGCTCTGCGGGCGTCCGCCGCCTCGAACTGCGTCGTTGCCAGCAGGTGCGTCCCGCGCCCGTCCTTGTATTCGCTGCGGTAGAAGCCGAGCAGGTGGTCGTTCAGGGTGCCGGTGAAGCGCAGCTGCAGGGTTGCTTCACCGCTGATTTTTTCGTGCAGGCGTATGGTGAGCTCCTCGTTCTTCTCATCCAGCGTCCACGCTGCCTTGAGCGTCCTCCCCTTCCAGCGGATCGTGCATTCCTGGATCGCAAGCTCTGCGGCGTTGAGCACCAGCACGTCCGTCTCCCGCGCCGCATGGAGAGTTATCACCGCTTCGCCTGCAAACGTTGACCTTTTCAGGTCCGGCTCAAACACCAGCGAGTAGTGCACAGGCTTAACAGGGAGCCGCTCAAGAAGTGTGGCCATTTTATACCTTTGTGGGGCGGTGGGGGTTGGTGCGGAATTCAGCGCTGGCGCGACCATCACCTCGGCCGCGGGCGACGCAGGGGAAGCGAAGCGACCTGAGGACTCCGCAAAGTCCGAAGCTGAGCGGCGGAACGAGGGTCTTCGCCCAGCGCGACCGGAGTTCCGCACCAACCCCTGGGCGGTGACCGCCAGCGGCCGCACGGAAGAGCTCAGACAAACTTCTCAGTGAGGATGCTCCGCGCGTCAACGCCCATCGCCAGCAGCTTGCCTTTGACATCGTCCACCATGTCCCTGAGGCCGCAAATATAGACATCAACCTCTTTCGGGGCCTTTAAATACTTTTGCATGGCATCCTGCACGTAGCCGCGCCCGCCGTTCCAGCCCTCTGCAGCCCTGCTGAGCACCGGGACATAGCGGAAATGGCGGTGCTTCTGCGCAAGCGCCTCGAATTCCCTGCGGTAGAGCAGCTCCGTTTCCGTGCGCTCGCCGAAGATAAGGGTGATACGCTGCGGTACCGGCTGCTGCAGGAGATCCATGATCATGGCACGGATCGGCGCGATGCCTGTCCCCGTTGCGATGAAGAGCCTGTCGCTGGACGAGCTTTTTACGGTAAAGACGCCGTAAGGGCCGTCAACCTCAACTGGCGTGCCCTCCTTCGCGTTGAACAGGAACTCTGATGCAGCACCCTGCGGAAGGTAGTTGAGGCAAATCTCGACCGTCCCGCTTCCCGGCGGCGATGCGATCGAGTACGCGCGGCGCACGATGCGGTTGTTGTGCGGGATGCTGAGCATCAGGAACTGGCCCGCGGTGTAGGAAAACGGCTTCTCGGGCCTCAGGAGGAAGCTTTTGGTGTCTGCGCAGTGCTGCGTGATGCGCTCGATGAAGGCAGTGGTCTTGTTCAGGATGGCCATGGTACTTATAAGAAAATCCGGGTGCGCTGCAGTTATTTATCTCTTTTTCCGTGCGCGAGGCGCCGTTGGCGAGGTTCCTGGGCTGCGGCTTCGTGGCTTGCCGAGGAGGCATTCCGTGCGTGCCCCGCTTCAGGATGAGTGTGCGCTCCCACCAGATGCGGCCGGTCCTGGACGTAGCGCAGGCCGAGCTTCAGCGCGATTTCCGCCTTGTGCAGCTCATAGCCAAGGTACGCGGCATGCTGCAGGCTCCCCACCAGCCCGTTGCGGATGATGGTGTTGTAGATCGCCTCTCCGTCATTGCCGGTGACGACGACCTCGATGACGTTGCCTGATCTGCAGAAGCCCGCCTCGATCTGCTTCTTCTCCGTGTCGACGCGGATCAGCCAGTAGCCGAGAGGATCCTCTTTCCATTCCGTCCACGTATCGTAGCTTGCTTTGATGAATGCGGCATCTGCCGCGAGTGTCGGCTTCGTAATCCGAAGCTTGCGGACGTCGCCGCCCGCCTTTTCATCAGTGCGTGCCATGGCGTTCCACCATCTCCCTTAATTGAGGGTATTTTCTCTTCATAAATGCAACGACCTTTTTCGCATATTCCTTATCGAGGGAAGAGCCGTAATACAGGATTCCGTTTCTGAAATAGCGCATCTGGTTGGCGGACTGGACCTCTTCTTCGGCAAACCCCAGTACGCGGAGATATGCAACCTCGGCTTCATGCGCCCCTTGCCCGCCTGCAGCATACCTGTTCATATAGAGACTTGCCCGCAGCAGGTACATCAGGATGTCGTAGCAGTATTCGACATAGTCGTTGGCGTTTTCGTCCTTCACGCCGAGCTTTTCCAGCTGCTCATGCAACGAGCGCATCTTCCTTTCTGCTTCGAGAACGAGGCTCCTCGCCCGCTCAGGGTCTCTGGTGACTCTTCGGACAATCCCCTCGCGTACGAACTCTTCAAAGCGTTTGGTCTGCCTCATAGCTCAACGCTTCCGTGCAAGACGATGCCGCTCAGGATGTTGTTTCTGAGGTGCCGGTGGATTGCGGCCCATGAACGATAGAAGTTCACCAGGATCTTCCGCTGGAGGGCTCTCTCGTAGGTTTCAAGCTCAAGCACCTTGTCATCCCTCCCGATGACGGCAATGTCAATATCTGATGTGGAAGTATCCTCTCCTCGTGAATAACTGCCAAAGAGAATGATCGTTCCGCCCGCAAGCGCATGATAAAGATAATCGGATAAGCCGGAAACAGAGATAGTTTTGAGGTTTTCTGCCCGCTTGAGCTCGATGGCCTTCTGCCCATCCCGGTTCAGCGAGACGAAATTGATCGTCTTGGTCTTCTCAACCTTGATGAGGCTCCCTTCTTTAAGCGCGGGAAGAGCGTTCGCAACTGCAGTTGGCGACACATGCAACAGTTTGGCGATTTCCCGCTGGCTCAGCCGCTCTCCTGCCTTGCGGCAGAGGAGCGAAAAGATGTCCTGTCCAAGTATGGTCCACTTTAGTTTATGTATGTCCATTTTATTTTACATATATACATACCAGTTTATATACCTTTTGGTCGTTGCGGCAGAACGCTCCCATGGCGAAGCCCTGTTTCTTGAGAAAACCCCCCGCCCCTCCACACACGTTTTGCCAGCAGCGCATCCTCCTCGATGTTGGGGCTTTCGCAGATCGCGACCCCTTTGAGCTTAAACTCTTTCCATGCCTTCAGCAGCTCCCGGTAGTTAAAATCCGATTGGGCAAACGTGAGGTGGTTCCGCTCGCCCTTTTCCGTGTACTCAATGCCTTCGATATGCATGTGCATGTTCCGCAGCGCTTCAGTCCCGAGCCCTTTTTCAATCTTTTGCAGGATGGAGCCGAATGAAGCGGCATCGTTCACCGCCCCGTTGCTCCGCGCATAATGGTGCGCCCAGTCGATGCACGGCAGCACCTGCTCCACCTCCTGGCTCAGCCGGATGAGATCATCGATGTCCGCGAACTGCGTGAGCTTGCCCCCGGTCTCCGGCCGCAGCCAGATGGGATTGCCGGCGTCCTTGAGCTTCTTCACGATTTCTTTCGCCTGCGCCTTGACGCGCTGATAGACATCTTCTTTATCCTGGTTCATGTAATAAGCCATATGGTAGCAGATGCTCCACGCCCCTGCCTTGCTGGCGATGTCACACGCCTTGAGGATGCGCTGGACGCTCGCCTGCAGCTTTGCAGCATCCTGTGCGTTGAGATTGACATAGTACTGCCCATGGCAGGTCAGGACAACATCATTTTTTTTCGCTGTTTCCTTCGCTTCCGCCGCCTTCGCCTCTGTCAGATTGACGCTCTGCACGAACTCGAGCTCCATCGCGTCCAGGCCGAGCGTGCGGACGTGCCGGATCCCGTCAATCGTCGTCCCTTTCCCCGGCGTGCTGATCGGGATGCCTGCGGTGCCGAAGCGGAGCTTATCCATTCACTTCACCGTGCCGGCGATGCTGTCGCTCGCGCTCATTTCAGCAGTTTCCTCATTTCCCTGTTGAACTGCTGCGCCCTTTCGAGGGACGTTTTTGCCTTGCTTTGCAGTGCAATCTGCCCCGTCTGGTAGGTGAGTGCGGCCCTCTTTCCTTTCTCATAAAAATATCCCATGACCAGCTCGTCTGCCTTTTGCTTGCCGAGCAGCTCTGCCGCCTCCTCACTTGCTTCAGCGTACTGCCGGAATAACTCCTTCTGGAGCTTCCCCGTGAGATAGAAGAAATGCACAAACACGTCAAATGTTCGGGCATGAATCGAGAGGTCTGATCGTATCCTGATGCCCGAGCGCTCCATCAGTGCCCGCACGTTATAAAACATGGAGTAATAGCTGGCATTAATCACCCACAGGAATCCGTTAAGCCCGATGTAACCAGTCTGCTCTTGAAAGCGTTTATTCGTAGAGATGTCATAAAGGCACTGGGCGCTGTTGAGCGAATCTTCGGCATTCTTCAGGAAGAAATCAACGTACGCTGGCGGGTTCTTTGTTTTGATGGTCTCTTCTGCGATGTAGCCCTGCACCCTCTTCCGGATCTCCCTGAGTTTTTGGTCTTCCAGCATCATGTTCTTCCCTTTGCAAGCAGGCGGTAAAAGAGCTCTGCGCCATGGATGATGACGTGCCTGTTAAGCGCCTCGTTCAGGATATTTCGCTGCTCTCTCTTGCTCAGCATCTCGTAGACGCTCTCGTAGGAAATGGAAAGAATATGGAGTCTTTCACCCAGCCCGTAGTTGCTGGAGAGGTTCCGAAGGAAGAGTTCTGATGGCTCTGTTTTCCCGGCGTCGTTTACGATCAGCAGGATGTCAATGTCCCTTGGTTTGGCAGTATCAACCGCTGATCCGAATACCAGCAGAACGAAAGCTTCCTCCTGGAGTCTCTTGACCGCTTCGGTAAGAACAAGGGCAACGTCAGCGTTTCGCGGCTTCCGCAAGAAGTCGTTTCTCCTCAGGCATTCGACATAGGCAAGAATATCATGATTCCTTCGGTAGTCAATGGAAAGGGAACCCCGCTTGTTCCGCACGAGGAGTCCGTGTTTCTCGATGAGCGGCGTTATCGCCCGGTGCACCAGCGAATGGTTCATCCCAAGCAGCTTTCCTACCTCCCGTATGGAGAACACATCGGTGATGCGGCCTGTGAAGACCTGCAGTATTCTCGCCTGCGTTTTGGTAAGCAGCACCATGTTACTCTTTAGTAACCATTTGGTTACCTTTTAGTATATAAATGTTACTGAACTGATCAGCAGGAGAGCTGAGGCGTGGGACGCTGCCAGGACCAACCGGTGCCGAAGCGGAGCTTATCCATTTGCGTTCACCTTGCGAACAATGCCTTTATCAGCATCAACTTCCAACAAATCGCCATCTTTGAATGCTTTTGTAGCATAGTGAGTGCCAATTATGCAGGGTATATTTAATTCCCTAGCAACAATTGCGGCATGAGACAAAATCCCCCCCTCATCAGTAACTATTGCAATGGCTTTTTTTAGTACAGGCATAAAAATAGGTTTTGTCTGTGTAACAACCAAAACATTGCCTTTCTTCATTTTTAACATTTCTTTGGATATGTCGGCATCGGCAGTTATTATCGTTGCTTCACCTTTAACATGCCCTTTATTTGCAATATCACCTTTGAATTCTTTTTCATATATATCCTTATAGATATTATTTACTCTAATGAAGTCTTCTGCATTTTTTCCTACCAAAAAAGTAGGTTTAGAATCTCTCATGTGAGCAACAAAAAACTTTTTTCTATCTTTGATTATTTCTGCCGGAACTTTTCTATTACTTTTAAAAAGTGCTATAATCTCTTCCTTTCTATAGTTAACTAAATCTTTAGGATTACAACTAAATCTTTTTCCTATTCCATCAAAAAGATGTTTACATGCCCATTCTACGCTTGTCCAAGCAAGCCTCACTTTAAGCCTTATATGACTGAATTCTTGAACATGAACAGCCATATCTATAATATCTTTTGGAATATTATACTCGTTGATTAATTTTGATTGGATTCTTGTTATAGTGTCCGACGATTCATTTATTCCATCAATCTTTTTTAATATTTCACTAGTTTGTATTTTGGCATCATTATCAAATTTTTTTGTAAAATAGCCAAATGGTTTTTGTTTTACTCCCTCTTCTGCTCCAAGAAATTTATAATTATCATAGTATTCTTTTACTTTTTCTTTTTTCTTTGATACTATAAGTTTGTACCAATCAAGTTCAGCTTGTTTGATTATACTTGGTGTTTTGGGAGCTGTGATATCTAAAAAAGTTTGTACATAATCATTGACTTTTTTAATCTCCAAATGTTTTATCAACTTTTGTTTTACAAGCTCTGAACATTGTGGTTGTGTTGAATAATATAATCCAAATAATTCTAAACTCCAGTTGTATACTTCTTCGAATAAATTAAATAATTCCTTTCTGGTTTTGTTCTTTAAGTTTGTTTTGCATAGTTTAGTAGAGAACTCTAAACCTTCTTTTGCTAGTCTTTCAGATATTTCTATTAGTTTTCTTGATTTTATATTGCTTGAAAATATTTTAAATCCATAAATACTTTCTCTTTTCATACTTTCCAGAGAATAGAATGTCTCGCAGCAGAGGTTTTTGACAACAATTATTTGATCTTTCTGGCCTACCCCAAGATACTTCCTAAGATTTACTGAACCAGCTTCCAAATTCCATTCTACATAAATCAAAGGTATAAGGTGCGATTCCCACATCTTTTTATATTCTATCATTTTATGATTACTTTGTTACCCTACTTTTTAAAATTATTGGTATCTGTTTAGCGCAGTAAAGCGCATATTTGGAGAGCAGATCCATGCCAGAAGCGAGTTGGGCATGATTCAGGAATCCAAGGCAAAATTCTGGGCTTACCAAAGAATTAAGCGTTATGGCGAAGCATAGGCGAAGCTACGCTTGGGTTATGCAACACAGCAAGTACGATCTCAAGACCAGCGAAAAGAAACAAGAGCGGCTGATTGCGCGCCTGCGGGAAAAGACACGAGCGATGTTCCGGAACTAGAAACCGAGATCCTTGCGGGTGAAGACCTTTCCTTTCCTGATGTTTTCCTCAAACTCGAGCAAGCGCCTGTAGAGCTTCGTGTTCCTCAGCAGTTCGACTTCTCCGATGAGCTGCTCGTACCTGCCCTTTGGGATGGTGATAAGTTCTGCCATGTTTCCGTTCACGGAAGGCTCACGGCTATTTAAACTTTTGCGCTCTTTTGGTGGGGGAGTGTGTTATCCCGAAACTATTTCCCTACGATAAGTTTATTGGGGTTATGAAATT
>CAYYLB010000055.1:0-8641 GCA_964472345.1 uncultured Methanosarcinales archaeon | reverse complement strand
CGCATCGAAGGCCACCCTACGGAACTGATTAAACCGGCGGAACCAAGCCATACCTTGTGGACGAAACCTTCTTAAACCTCAAAGGATTCAAACAGCGAAAAAGAGGCACCATGCTTTTCCACAATCTGCACTATCTCAACCGGCTGCAGCACATCCTCACCGTGTTCTTTGAGGAGGGCTTCGACTACCTCATCACCAGGGCGCACCTCCATCACTATGTCCCGTTCTCCAAGCGGCTGCAGGCGGCACTGCTCGCGCGGGAAAAGGCCTGGAAACCGGAAATCCATTTCCGCATGGCGCTCGAGCGGCTTGGCCCTACATTCATCAAGTTCGGGCAAGCGCTCAGCCTGCGCCCCGATTTCCTGCCGCCGCCGTACATCGCCGAACTGGAAAAGATGCAGGATCATGCTCCCACTGTCCCGCTGTCCGAAATCACACGCATCATCCGGGAGGAATTCGGGAAAGAAACCGGCGAGCTCTTCCGCTCGTTCGATCCCAAGCCGCTGGCATCCGCCTCGCTGGCCCAGGTCCACAAGGCGCGCCTGAAAAGCGGCGAATGGGTTGCGGTCAAAGTCCAGCGCCCCGGCATCGAGAAAACCGTGCGCGAGGACATCGAGATCCTGCTTGTCCTTGCGCACTGGATCGACAAGCACCACCTCCTCACGATCCCGGTGACATCCATTGTCGAGGAGTTCAAGCGCTGGACGCTCCGCGAGCTCAACTTCCATAACGAGGCCGTCAACTTCAAGATTACCCGCAAGAATTTCGAGCGCTCGCGCGAGGTGCTGATCCCTGAGGTGTTCGAAACGCTCACGGGCATGCATGTCCTCACCACGGGCTTTGTCGACGGGGTACCGCTGCATGACATCCCGCGGCTCAAGAAGCAGCATGTGCGCGCCATCATCGACCAGGGCTACACAGCCATGCTCGAGATGGTGTTTGTCCACGGCTTCTTCCACGCGGATCCGCACCCGGGCAACATCCTCGTGACAAACGACAATCGCATCGCATTCGTCGACTTCGGCATCGTCGGGCGCATCGACGACGAGCTGCGCAAGACACTGCTGCACATGTTCGACGCCCTGCTTGAGGACGACACCGAGCGCTTTATCGACCTGCTGCTCAGCATCACGAGCAAGCGCGAGCGCACCGACATCCCACGGCTGAAACAGGAGCTGCATGACATGATTGAGCAGGTGCGCGCCGACGAGCTCCGCGACCTGAATGTCGGCCAGCTGCTGCACGACGCGGTCGGCATCCTGCGCCGCTACCAGCTCGACGTTGCGGTCGACTTCGTGCTCTTCGCGAAGACCGTGCTGACCCTCGAAGGCATCGGCCTGCGCTACAACCCCGACTTCAAGCTGATGGCGGAAACCACCCCCCTGATCAGGAAAATCCTTCTGCGCGAGCGCTCCCCTTCCGTGGTGTTCAAGCGAGCGCGGCGGCAGGTGCGCACCTACCAGCAGCTGCTGGAGAAGACGCCGCTGTACCTGCAGGAAACCCTTGAGCATCTCAGCCGGGGCAAGCTCGACGTGGAGATCGTCCCGACGGAGTTCAGGGAGCTGCGCGTCGAGCTTGAGCATGGCGCAGGCAATATCGCGATCGGGCTGATGACTGCCGCGCTCATCGTCAGCTCAGCCCTGATCATGCAGGTCATCGATGCGCCACGGACGCTCGGCATCCCCACGCTCTCCCTCCTCGGCTTTTCCTGCTCACTGGCGCTCGGCGTCTGGCTGATCCGCCGCACGCTCTTTGCAATCCACAAACGAGGTGAAAAACAATGGACATGAGCACGTGGCTGAAACGAAGCACCCTGATGGGGCTTGGGCTGCTGAGCCTGACAAAGAAGAAAGCGGCTGAGCTGGCGAACGACCTGTCGAAGAACGGCTCGCTGAGCGAGAAGGAAGGGAAGAAGCTCGCACAGGAGCTGCTGCGGGAGAGCAGGAAGCACACCGCGCTGTTCGAGAGGCTGGTGCGGCGCGAGCTGGGCAAGGCGCTTTCGGCTGCAGGCGTCGCGACGAAGAACGACCTGCAGAAGCTGAAGAAGGAGATGAGGGGGAGAAGGAAGTAGGGCGACTGTATCCCTGCCGCAGCTCCTTTGCAGCATGCAGCCCCTCTTTGACGCCCTTGCGCATGCCGTGAGCGCGTGCACGATTATCAGGCAGCAGGAAAGCATCCTTCTCAATGGAGGGGAGTATCCCGTTGACACGCGGCGGTTTGCTCCGATCCCGCAAGCGGCACGTGAGACGACAATCACTTTTGTTGACGGCGGACAGGCGGAATTGCTGAAAGCGCCAAATGTCGCGCTGCATTTCGTCCGCGTTGCAGCGTGCACGTTCCATGGCACGAAGCGTGGAGGGAGCCAGCGCCATGAGTTTTACGTGCTGACGCGTGCGGCGGGAAGCGAGGTGGCGTACGAGACGCAGCTGTTTCCGGCGCGCGGAGAGGCGCTGCTCGGCGCATTGCGATTCAACTCGATGGACGCGACGATCCGCACGGGGATGGAGCGCGCGGAGATCGGCCGGATCGCATCACTTGCGCGGAGATTTGCAGAGCTGGAGCTTGCCAAGCGGAGCGCGAAGGACGCGCAGGTCGTCGTGGATGGCACGCTGGAAGCAAGCGTGACCGGCGAGCAGGCGAGGATCGATGCGCTTCCTCCGACGGTCGCCGCGCTTGCCAAGACGGTTGCCCTTTTCACCACGCAAGGGAATGCGGCTGCCGCTGTCGTCCATGAGCTTGGAATGCCGCAGCCATGGTCCTATCCGATCGCAACGCTCAGTGGCCGGACGATCGCGCTCGTGAAGCTGCACGCCGCATCAGGCTATGTGTTCCGCTTTGAGGCGCGCAGCGAGGACGAGCTGCTGCCGGCGCTTGCCGCGCAGAGCGGCGACCCGGTGTTCCTCGGCTATCCCTATGGGCTTATCTGGACGGACCGGATGGCGCGGGTCTCAAACCAGGAAGCGGCGATGCTCAAGATGCAGTTCTTCACGAAGCTCGGGGCTGATGCGAAAAGGATAAGGAAGTACCTCAACGCGGCGAACGCGCACGAGGTGCTGGATAACATCGGATGACTGCATGGAACATCATCTCACGATCGTTTGGGTCCGGCGTTTTCTTATTGTGCATTGGCCATAAGCACAAGCGCGAGCATCACGTCCCTTCCTTCCACTCAGACAAGTAACTCTTCTGCGCGTCGGTCAGCGTGTCGATGCTGATGCCCATGGCGTCGAGCTGCAGGCGGGCGATGTCCTGGTCGAGGCTTGCGGGCGGGTCGATGACGCCCGGCTTGAGCCTGCCTTTGCCCCTGACGAGCCATTCGACGCACAATGCCTGACCGCAGAACGACATGGCCATGACAAGGCTCGGGTGGCCTTCCGCGGCGGCGAGGTTCACGAGGCGCCCGTCCGCAAGGATGAAGAGGCGCTTTCCGCCAAGCAGGTATTCGGTCATGAACGGCCGCACCTGCTTTTCCGCCGCCGCAAGACTCCGCAGCCCCGCAATGTCAATCTCAAGGTCAAAGTGGCCGGCGTTCGCGAGGATCGCGCCGTCTTTCATCAGCTTCATGTGCCCGGTGCGGATCACATGCTTGTTCCCCGTAACCGTGACAAAGATATCACCGAGCGCAGCAGCCTCCGCAAGCGGCAGCACGCGATAGCCGTCCATCCTCGCCTGCAGCGCCTTCAGCGCATCGACCTCCGTCACGACGACCTCAGCGCCCATGCCTTTCGCGCGCAAGGCGACTCCCTTGCCGCAGGGACCGTAGCCGCAGACGACGAGCGTCTTTCCCGAGAAAAGGATGTTCGTTGCGCGCAGGATGCCGTCAATCGATGACTGCCCCGTGCCATAATAGTTGTCGAACAAATGCTTCGTCCTGAGGCTGTTGACCGCAACCATCGGATAGTTCAATGCGCCGTCCTTTTCCATGGCGCGCAGGCGGAGCACGCCCGTGGTCGTCTCCTCGCAGCCGCCGATGATACCCTGAATCAGCTCCGGATGCTTCTGGTGGATCAGCGTGACGAGATCGCAGCCGTCGTCGATGGTGATGTGCGGCTTGAACTCTATAACCTTCTGCAGGTTCGCATAGTACTCGTCATGCGACTGGCCTTTCCACGCGAAGACGCGCACGCCTTCCTTGGCGAGCGCGGCGGCGACGTCATCCTGTGTTGATAATGGATTGCAGGCGCACAAGGCAACGTCAGCGCCGCCGGCGATAAGCGTGCGGACCAGAACGGCGGTCTCTTTTGTCGGGTGCAGCGCAATCCCGATCCGCAGGCCTTTGAACGGCTTTTCTCTCGCGAAGCGGTCGCGGACGGTGAGCAGGGCTTTCATCTCGGCTTCGGCCCAGGCGATGTTCCTGGCGCCCTGTCCGGCCAATGAAAGGTCTTTGACGTGATAGGTTGCGGCCTGATCCATGGCCGAGCGACACCAGGCGAAGCTTTATATACTTTTCCCGTTCATCGGCAAGGCTGCATGGCCAATTACCTGAAGAAGTTCACGACGCTGTTTTTCCGCCCATCGGCGTTTTTCACGTCGGTCGCGGAGGAAAAGACGTACTGGCCCGTGCTCCTCTACGTGGCGGCGGCGCTGGCCATCACCAACCTTGTGAGCACTGCGCTCGGCTTTCCGGCGCTCCTGCGCTCGTCCGGAGGTGTCATCGCAGCCATTGCGTTCTCGTTCGCAGGAATATTTGGCGGCATCGTGCTCGCGTTCGTCCTGCCGTTCATCGCCGCGGCAATCGTGCACCTTGGCGTGCTTGCCGTGCGCGGCAGGCAGGGCTTCTTCAACACCTTCAAGCCGATGGCGTACTCGCTGCTCATCGCTGCCTGGTACAATGTTGTCTCGGCAGTCCTCTCGCTGCTGCTTGACGTTGTGTTCCCGATCAATTACACCGCTCTTGACGAGGCTGATACGCTCATCAAGATCGTTACGGCGGTCCCACTGCCACACTGGATCCTCGGCTCCATACTCCTCTTCGCGTACCTGGCCCACTCATTGTATTTCCAGGTCGCCGGCGTCTCATTTTTCCAGAAGCTGAGCGCGCTGCGGGCGTTCGCCGCGGTGGTCGCCGTGCCGCTGGTCCTGGCCATGATCCTTTCGGCGATCACATTCTTCTTCATCCTGATTGCTGCAGTGATTATTGGAGCGGTGGTGGGAGGGTAACGGTGTTGGGCGATTTTTTGATGAAGGTAGTTATGTTCGGTCTGGTTCCGGTTAAAACGGAGGGATGAAGTGGTGGTCCGCAGGAAGTTACGGTTTGAAAAGCTCCCTGAAGCGCTCAAAGACTGGGTTCTGGAATATGATTATGGTAATAGAGTGCAAAGATGCTTCCTCCCGGAAATACCCGAAGAGCTGTTCACGCACGGGCCCGAATGGAAAAGAATCGACGGCTTCTTCCAGCGCCGGGCGCTCCTGTATTTCGCCGGCGCCGTCGAAGTTACTGAAGCGAATGGTGCTTCCGGCAATGGGCGAGCGAGACAATTGAAGCTTTCGCACATCATTATTACCCATTATGTCGTCCTGCAAGGTGAGCAGCGATTGCCTCCGACAGGGGAGGAGTTGGCACTACTCAGTAAGACCCTTGATGCAGGAATTAAAGCACAAGAACGGGTTGCAGAAAGCCGCTATGGTCCGCTCGTTTCGGTCTGCTCCGGCTACAGCGAGAGAACGCCCCGATGGATAGAGGCGAGGTTCCCGCGCTTCCTTCAGTCAGATGTCAGTTGCCGACCCTGATCCTGCTGCATTCACCGCCTCCCCCCACACCTTCTCAAACTCCTCCTCGAACTGCTGCGCGAGGGACTCGTCGCAGATGATCAGCAGGTTCTCGTCGTTCCTGCTGTCGCCTCCGCCGGTCGGGTTCATGCTGCCGGTGAGCACGCAGCGCCCATCGACGATGAAGACCTTGTGGTGCATGTTGGTGGGGTTGCCGTCGATGCGGACGTCTGCGCCCTGATAGTTGAGCACGTCAAAGACGCTGTGCTCGCTGAGCTGCGTCTTTTCAAAGACACCGCGCACCTCAATGCCTGCGTCGTGCTTGGTGAGGAGGACGTTTGCGATGCCGGTATGCGTGAAGCTGAATGTCATGAAGTGGATGGAGCGCTGCGCCTTGCGCAATTCGCGCACGACCTTGTCGGCGCAGCCGTCATCCGGGCAGAAGTACACGGCAACGGGAATAGTTTCGAGCAGGACGGTGCCGCGGTTGGCGCCTCCCCTGCGCTCCCTGTTCCAGAGCTCTTCGAATTCCTGCTCGTACCAGTGCGCGATGATGGGGGACTCGATAAAAAGCAGATTGTTGTTATTCCGCGCCGTGTCGCGCAGCGTGGGGTTCATGCTGCCGGTGAAGAGCTTGCGCTGGTCAACAACGCAGAACTTGTTGTGCATCAGCCCGTAGCTCGAATCGGCAACGACGGGGACGCTGGGCGCCTTCTTGATATAATGGTCGTCCATGACGAGCTTGACGTCTATCGTTGCCGCTTTCTCTTCGAGGAGGCTGCCGAGGCTCTCGAGGTTGAGGTCGTGCAGGGCGCAGTGGAGCGTTTCACCTGCATCTGCAATAAAGTCGAGCGTGAGCTGCTCGCAGGCTTCCTGAGGGCAGAAGTGGACGGTGATGGTGCCATGGTCCTGGATGAGGGAGGCGGCGGCTGCGGCAAGGTTTTCCCGGGGCGGGAAGGAGCAGCCGGTGAGGAGAAGCAACAGGATAAGAAGCGGAATTATAGCGAATCTCGTTAATAACCAAACATTTGCGAGATTCGCTAGAATAGCAAATTGCAAGTAAAAAGTTTGTAAATTTTTGCAATTTGCTATTACTGCTGGAGGAATCAGGCTTGTCTTCATCTTCATGTTGCGCGATCCGCCATGATGGTTTCTTTTTGCTGTGCTGAGAAATGCCCTTTTTCGCGAAGCAGCTCCCGCAGCTCCCCTATGTTCCTGAGCAGGTTGCGCTTCATTTCGGGATGATCATCAAACGTCCGGAGGAATTTCCACCACATGGCGTCTTTCCGCCTTGGGGTGAACGGGAGGCCATGGAGCCTGGCGTAGTGCGCAGCGTCCTCGTCGGTGACGTAGAGCAAGAGAGGGATGTCATGCTCGTGCTGGATAAACTCGCTGGCGCCGCCGAGCCATGCGAGGAAGGCGACGCACTCGTCGTCCATAGTCCAGTCGGTGATCGTGGTGCCGGAGCCGTGCTTGGGCATGTCGGCGACCGTGAGCTTAATGGGGAGGCGTACCAGCTTCCTGATAATATGGGCTGCGAGAGCGCCGACGGCAAGGACGCGCTCGCCGCGCCTGAGCTCGCGCCGGCGCAGCGCCTTCTTCACGCGCGTCTCGAACTGATCGCAAAAGCAGCTCATGCAGAAGGATTGCTTCCCACGCTGGAGCTCACCTTCCCTTCCGCACGCGCAGCTCATGCCAGCAAATCAGCGCCAGCGGGTTAATAAAGCTGGCGGGCACTACGGCTCTGGTGAAGTCTCGCTCGCTACGGCTCACGCGCCTGCGCTCCGCGCCTGAATGAGCCTAGCACAAGGGCATGCTCTCCGAGTAACACCTGCGCTCGCTGGCGGTAAACCGCGACTTTCACCAGAGCCGGACATCACCGCTTCCTGTAGACAAAACTGATACCCATGGCAAGAAGCCGCGCAAACTTCTTCTTCTCGTCGTGCAGGGGCAGCCACTCGTACAGCAGCGTCTCGATGGGATGCCAGAGGCTGACCCAGCCGCCCACGAACAGCCCCTGTGAGAAAATGCCCAGGAATGGGTTGCTCATAAAGAAGCGCTCGATGAGCGTTGCGAGCGAAATGAGGCAAACGAAGATGAGCGCTGCGACGAGAAACGTCTTGCGGCCTTTCCGGAGCCGCCGCTTCAGGTGGAGGTGGCTGTCGAGATAATCATACTCGAAGTGGTGCCGGATCGCCTTCGCGAGCTTCCTCTCCACCTG
Source organism: uncultured Methanosarcinales archaeon (assembly GCA_964472345.1). Classification (GTDB taxonomy): domain Archaea; phylum Nanobdellota; class Nanobdellia; order Woesearchaeales; family JAGLXL01; genus CAYYLB01. The sequence continues at coordinate 711 of CAYYLB010000055.1, read as the reverse complement.
CCGCTTCCTCGCTGACCGGGGGAGGTGCACGACCAGCCGGACAGGGACATGCCCCGGAAAGACGACGAGCTGCTCGAGGATCGAATCGGCAATCTTCCGGTTCAGGTCGCGCTCGTAGAACGGCATCGCGTCATGGGGGCTGAACAGCCTGCCAACATCGGGGACTGATACCTCAATCAGGTAGGCGCCACCTGCGTCGCGCCGGTAGTGCCCGAAGAGCTTTTCCTCCATGGCAAGCCGGAAATGGAATAGGCTATATAAGCATTCTGCGCCAAGGGCTCTGGTGAAAGTCCCGCTCGCTACGGCTCACGCGCCTGCGCTCCGCGCCTGAATGAGCCTAGCGCAAGCGCATGCTCTCTGAGTAACGCGAGCGCTCGCTGGCGGCAAGCCGCGACCTTCACCAGAGCCGCATCAGGAATCGGCAGAAAGCGCCGGCCGGCGCCATGCGCGGCCCGCCGCTTACCTTTGTTTAACTACTCTTGAATACTCAAATACCGAAAAGTATATATACAAGTACTACTCGCGAGGAGATACGTCTATCACCTCTTTTTCCCGCCGAGGCCCGGTTCGCTGGGTCTCGGGGGGTTTATATTCATAGGGTATTTGTTCAGCACCTTCGAAATTCACGCTTATGTCATCAATAAGGCTGTAAGGTCACTCCGCTTCGCTCTGTTCTCTCGTTGCGCTCGCTCCGCTCGGCAACCCCTGCGA
>CAYYLB010000054.1:0-8749 GCA_964472345.1 uncultured Methanosarcinales archaeon | reverse complement strand
ATTCATCTGCGGGTTTCGCTGCGGCTCAACCCGCAGGGTTCTTGCGCAGCCGCGCACTAAACAGTGATGGGTGGGGTGGGGAGGGCGGTTTCAGCTTCCATTGGCTGGCACCTGAGCCGGTTGCCTGCGGGTTCCGCCGTTTATTCGCGGACGGAGCGCCTCTTGTACACGGCCTATATATCCTGCGCAGTTATCCATACTAGCAAGAAGATACGGGGAGTTTTTAAGAAGTATGGGAAATCGCGAAAACGCAAGAAAGACTTATTAATAAACCAGATACTCATGATGCAAGATGGGGATTATATTCACTGCTCATGCAGAATTCAGAATGAGAAAAAGGAAGTTATCAAATGAAGAGGTTCTCGATGCCATCAAGCATCCCGACAAGACTGTAAAAGAACATGGAAAATATTATTATCAAAAGAAACTTGATAGAGGCACTATTGAAGTTGTGACAGAAAAAACAGAAAGTAATATAAATGTGATTACGGTCTATTGGTTGTAAAATGGAAATAAGCTACGATAAACAAGCTGATGCAATGTACATAGAGTTTCGTAAAGGTGAATTTGGTAGGAATAAAAAGATAGACAACTTTACGATTATTGATTTAGATAAAGAGGGAAACATTCTTGGCATTGAATTATTGGAGGTCAGCAAAAGGATACCGGTTGAATCTCTTACTGAAGTGAGTGTAAAGAACCTGCTAGCAGCAGCATAATTTCTTCCCGTTTCATTTATAGAGAAATGCGTTGATTGGTGTAAAAAATAACGCATTTCTCATATGAATCTTTGCCTAAAAACTTAACTTATTAACGCAAAGATTCATATGTTTGAGACAAAACCTCAATCTCACTTAACATCGCAATTCCGGTTATCTGTCCCGAACGAAGTGGGAGCGCAACCGAGTTGCCACTATTGTTTATGTTTCTGTTTCTCAACCACTATCCCCGCACACTTCCAGCCTGACAAAGATGCGATCGCCGCCGACGCTCGATGGTATCGGGTAGACGCTCGTGTCCTTGCTTGCGGGGCAGGCGCTGTGCGCGACGCGGATCAGCTCTGCGCTGCCGCTGGTGACTGTGAAGAGGTAGCCCTTGCCCCACTGCTTGAGCGTGCCGTTGAAGATGCCTTCGGCGAGCGAGGAGACAAACGCGCAGGATGTGCTGCCGCCGCAATCGAGCTGCCGGAAGCTTGCGCAGTCCTGGATCAGCTCAGTGACGTCGAGCCCCTGGCAGAGGGTTGTCGTGATAACCAGCGCGTTGACGGTGTTCGCGGCGAGCTGCTCCTGGGTGAAGGCCTGCCGGGTATCCTCGCGGGCGCGCAGCACGGAAAACTGGATGACAAAGAGCATGATGAGTGAGATGAGCACGACGACAATCACGAGGCCCATGACCTCGAGCTGCCCTTTATGAGTAGGTTTCAATGGTCAGCACCCCAAAACGGAAGTTCTTCTGGACAGGCTCGAGGAGGGAAACAGGTATGGGCGTGGTGATGGCCAGGGAAGCGCCGCCTTTCAGATTCTCGTAAAGAACCCAGTGCTGCCGGCCGGGGTAGAGCTCCTGCACGGAGAGCTTTGCAAAGCCGAACAGATCGAAGTAGTAGTCCTGCTGGGCGTGCATCGTGGTACGGGCGGCATCAAGCTTGTAGAGGTCAATGCAGTCGCGCACCGGCACGTTCTCGCCACGGCTGCAGCGCAGCTCAGGCAAAAAAAGGGCGCGCAGCGCAACGGAAACGGACCGCTCTGCGGCGAGGCGGGCCTGCTCCTCCTGGAAGGCGCTGCGCTGGAACCTGCTGTAGACAAGAAAGCCAAAGACGACGAGGATGAAAAAGACGAAAATAACGGCAATCGTCTCCGTCATGCGGATCTGGGCGCTTTTCATTTCAGTACAGCACGGGGCAGTTGGACTGCCTCATGTTGGTGCTTTGGTCACGAATCGCACGAGCCAGCTCGATGAGCGCCGTGCAGCTGTCCTGGTAGAGCGGCGTGCAGGATGCAGCCTGCTGCCCGAGCCTGGCGAAGGAGCGCGGATCGGCGAGCAGCGCGCAGCGGTCGGCTGACGGGTAGCTCGCGGTGATGCGGCGCGTGCGCTCCTCGTAGATTGGCGCGAGCAGCGCGAGACGCTGGAATGCCTTTCCCATGGCGCAGCGATAGGAGACTGCGTTGTCGGCGAACAGCGCGGCAAGGAGCGCGGGGTTGTCCCCCTCAAAACTGCCGACCACGGCGACGGCTTCCTGATAGGTGAGCTGGCTTCCCCGCTTCTTATAGAATGTCACCGCGCCGGCATCAAGCTCGATGGCGCTCACCCTGGCATCGGGCAGCTGCTGGAGGCTTGCGGGAAGCGCCTGCGGGGGGCGCACGGTGAAGACCAGCCGCACCTGCTCGGCGGCGATGCCTGCTCCGCCCAGACTGCCGACGGGAACGTACTGGACATTCAGCTGCTCGGGCAGCGCGCGCTCGAGGCGCTCCTTCATGCCGGGGGCTGCAGGGTCATACACGACGAGAAACGCTACGGAAGGGCTGCTGAGCATGAGCAGGTTGGTGACCTTGAACGGGAGCTGGAACTCAAGCGACCAGGTGATCAGCCTGTCGGTTTCGAGGGCTGCAGGAGCGAAGATGGGCTGATAGGCGATTTCCCGCGAAATGCTTCCGATGCGGTAGGCGGCGTAGCCGCTCTCTTCACAGAGGAACTCGAGCTTCAGCTCCGGAACTTCGACAAGATTGACGGTCTGGTCGCTGAGCGCCGCGCCGGTGAAGATGCTCTCGAGCTTGTTGACGACGGTAAGCGAAAGCTCCTGCTCCGCGACCGCTTTCTGCCGCGCGACTATCACGACGAAGAAGAGCAGGATCACGGTCCCCGCGATGAGCACATAGATCCAATGCAGGGGAACGCCGAGCTGGGCGCGCTTTTGCTGCTGCACGATCAAGGGAGGCTCACCATCGCATGATCGCCGCGGCCTTCGATACGCAGATCGAGGCGGTTGGCGGCCGTGGGGATGCAGAGGTAGCCGGCGTCGGCGGCGTCTTCCATCAGGTTCCGGTTGGTATCGGGCGTGATGCGCACAACCTTGATGGGCAGCTCGCCCAGCGGCTCGAGGAACACGTTGGCTTCGCCTGCAGCGTAGCCGCCGCCGTCGAATGCCGACTGCCATGCGTCGCAGATGATGGGGCCGAGCATGGTGCTGCAGGACGCGGGCGGCCGCTGGTCAAGGTTCACAAAGCAGGCGCGCCGGTAACGAGCGGGAATGGTGAGCGGATGCTGCGCGCCGAAGACGGTGACGCTTCCGTAATCGGCAGCGACGGTGCGGACTGCCCGCTCAAGATCCGTCTTGAACGTGATGAATGCGACGCGCTCGCCTTTGCCGATGACATCGGTGATTGCGCGGTAGCCGAAGAGCAGGACGACTGCAAAGACAATTACTGCCATGATAGAGACAAATACCTGGCTCACCTCGGCACGCGTCGCGCTCATTTTTTGGTGATCTGCCTCAGCTGCCGGAAGACAGAATCGTCGCCGTGCTCCCTGATGATGCGCACGAGCTGCTCGAAGATGTCATGGAGCTGGCGCTCCTGCGCGGGCGAGAGGATCTCGTGCAGTTTCCTGCCCCGTGCGCGACGCGCAACCTGCCCGAGCTGCTCGAAGACGGCACGCTCATCCCCGCTGAGCCTGGGCGCGATGGTGCGCTTGCTGCCTTGATATTTCCGTGCAAGCGCAGCAAGCCTCTCGAAGTCATGCGGCTGCGCGATGCGGAAGAGATGGGCCATGTCAGGCAGGGGAGCCTCGTGCGCCTGCTTCGGGGCCTGCGGCCCAAATGCAGCGAAGAGCTTCCTGTGCTTCTCTTCCTCGGCAAGGCGCAGCGCTTCACGGCGGCGCGCGGGATATTGCCCCGGCAGTGCGTGCGGGCGAGGCAGCAGACGCACAGGCCGCTGCGGGGGCCGAGCGAAACGCTGCTGGGTGGACATCGGGGGGGTGCGGCGCAGCTTCCCTGCGTAGAGCAGATAGGCTGTTCCGCCGGCGATGAGCACGATGCCGGTGATGATCAGCACGAGGACGAGCGCACGCGCGCCCGGCCTGGACTTTGCGTCGAGCGGGTTGGTGTTGCGCTGCACCTCGGCCTTATCATCCCAGCCATCACCGTCCGTGTCTTTCTTCATCGGGTTGGTCGGTGAGCCGTACCGCTGCTTGAGCTGGTATTCCTCAAGATTCGTCAGGCCGTCGCCATCGGGATCCTCACCGGGAGCGCAGTCGCCGCTGCAGTAGCGCGTCTCAAAGGCGTCGTCCATGCCGTCACCGTCCGTGTCACGCTCCGAGGGGCCGCAGCCATAGAATGGGTTTTCCGGATCGGTGATGATGAGCGTGATTTCCGGCGCCGGGGTCCGCGGGCACCTGTCTTTTGCATCGGGGATCGTGTCGCTGTCAGTGTCCGCCACTGCACAGGGATCTTCCCGATTCCGGTAATGCTCCACATTGGGCGTTCCGTCATCATTGTAATCATCCTCACCGTCATCGACGCCATTGCCATCAGTGTCCGGCTCGCGCGGATCAAACAGGCAGTCAGGAGCGTCGTGCTGAAGCTCCCATGCGTCGGGAAGCTGATCCCCATCAGTGTCGACGAAACGCTGGGACGCGGAGCACCCGTCGGTATCGACCTCTTCGCCAAGCGGCGTTTCAGGGCACTGGTCGAATGGATCAAGGATGCCGTCGCTGTCCTCATCGGGCACGAGGATGAGCTGGCTTCCCGTCTTCGTGTTGCCTGCCCCGTCGGTCGCTGCATAGCAGAAGAACTGCTGCTTCGTCACGAGCACGCTTCCCGCATAGGGCATTCCTGACGGGCAGCTGGTGCCGCTCTCCCCCAGCCCGTAGGCCACCGCGCGGCAGGAGGTCGCGTCCTCGCAGCGCAGCGTGACACTGACGCCCGAGCGCGTGATGTTCGTGCTGATGGTAACTGCCGGCTCGATCGTTTCCCGGCAGGCGGTGCTGTTCACGGGGGTTGCGATCACGCCGTCGCTTGCGGCTTCGGCGCCGAGGTTGCCGGCGGCGTCGCGCGGTTTCGCCCTGATAAGGTAACGTGCTCCCTCGGTCAGGTTGAGCCCGGTGATCGTTGCGTTAGTCGCGGCAATGGTGCCGTTTGCGATCATGGTGCCGGTCAGCGACTCGAGCACGAGGTAGTCATAGCCTGCGACGGAGGAATGCGCATCGGACGCCTGGAAGTTCGGGTGCAGCTCGGTGAGCGAGCAGGAAACGTTGCCGTCGAGGATTGCGCTCAGCTGGGGAGCCGTGCGGTCAACGATAAATGCGATGCTGCCTTCGCGGACAGCGCCCGAGGAGCTGAAGGTGCAGCGCACGGGGAAGTGCTGCGCCCCCTCGCTGAGGTTGCCGCGCTGCTGCAGGTGCTGCGTCTGTCCCGTGACGGCGAAGAATCGGTAGATGCCGTCGAGGTATTCGCAGGCCGCTTCCTTGTTTGTGGCGGCGGAAAGCGTCACGGTGGCATTGGGCGTGACGCCGGCGGGGCCTGTTGCGGTGAGCGCGCCTTCGGCCGCGCAGTTGACGGTGAAGCTGATCGGGGTGGGCGATGAGATGTTTTCCGCGCGGTTCATGCAGCTGATATTGTAGCTATGCACCCTGGCGTCATCGTTCGCACTCAGCTGGATGGTTGCACGGTGCACAGCGGAAAATTCGGGGGTGCGGAAGCCGGGAAACATCCCTGTAAGTGCGGTGAAGCCCGCGCCTTTGCCGTACCTGCATATCGTGCGGTCATCTGTCTCAACGACGAGATCGACGCTGTTGCCTCCGACGACAACCGCAGGGTCAGCAAAGGCACTGATGATCCGCGGCGGGGTCGGGTCGTACGCAATCTCAAAGCGCTGGGCGGGGGAAATCCTGCCGGTGCTCGCGTTGCAGCGCACGCTGAGCTGGAGCGAAGGGCCCGGGACCGGGAAGCCGCTCACGAAGTCGGTGAAGTTCGCCTTCTCAAAGAGGAAGGGATGCTTCGTCTCGAAGATGTTCGCTGCCCTGACCAGATCCGTGAAGCTGAAGTCGGCAGCGCCCCACTTGCAGGTGCTGCTTGGGACCTGCGTGCTGATGGCCAGATCAAAGCGCGGCGTGTCGCTGACGCCGTAGCGGGGCCTGACGAGCGCGATGCCAAAGTCGGGAGTGATGCGGATGGTCCCGCATTTTGCCGCTTCCCTGTTGCTGCCCGCATCAAGCGAGCGGTAACAGAGCCCGGTGTCGTTGCCGATCGTCGGAACGGGAGCAGCAGCCGCCGGCTCACACGTGCCGCGGGGAGCGGCAAGGCAGAACCGCGTTTCCGCGCAGCCGAAGCCGTTCGGGGGGCGATCGTCGCACCGGAAGCTGACCGAGGCGTTGCTGTTCACGTTCGCTTCCCAGCCGGTGGTGTTGAAGGACTGCAGAAGGCCCTCAACGGAGGTGAGCTTTACCGTCGTCTGCGGGGCGAGCTCGTCAATGGTGAACGGGATAACCTTCTCGTGCACCTCGCCGCTCGCCAGCTCGGTGCAGCGCACGCTGAAGCCCGTGTAGAACGTGTTGGTCGCAAATGTCTTCGGCCCCGAGCGATGGACGGTGAAGTCGCTGGTGGCGAGCGTCTCGACGGCTGCGCTGTTCTCAAGGAGATCGCAGCGGGAGTCCTCTGAGGTGTTAATGATGAAGGAAAACGTGGTCTGCTTCAGCGCCCGCTGCGGCGTGATGATGTTGATGAACGCAAGCGCATCGATCTCGATCAGATCGAGCACGCCCGTGATGTTGTTGCCCACATCGTCAGTGCAGCGCACGTCATAGCGGTACAGGCCATCAGGCAGCTTTGCATAGGTGATCATCCAGGACTGATTGCGCTGCGGCGGCAAGTCGGCGAAGGACGTGCGGCGGCTGTACGACGTGAGCTTGTCGGAGCATACGGCATGCTCGTTCAGCGCAATGGTGAAGGTGAGATCCGATCCCGTGGTGTTGAGCGCGATGGTGTAGTTGAGCAGGATGAACTCCGGCGGCGCGAGGTCCGCAGCCACGCTTTTGCTCTGGAGATCCTCGCGGTTGAAGAAGATGTCCTCAGACGCGTAGCGGATGAAATAGGCGCCGGCGCCGCTGTAGACGCGCTTCAGCTCGGGAACGAGATTGAGCGACGCGGTGCCGCTGACGTAGCCGACGAATGCGGTTGCGTTGGGCAGGCAGGTATTGGTGCGGTCGACACAATAGTAGACGCGAGTGATGGCGCTCACATCGGTGGCGCGGAAGGAAACAATTCCCGCCTGGCCGTTGATCCGGATCACGTCGGGGCTTATCGCTGTTACGGGGGGAATGTTGTCACGCTGGCAGAGGGCGAAATGGAGCGCGTTGTCGCGGAAGGAGCTGCAGTCATCGATGCCGTCGCCGTTGCCGTCCTTGAAGCAGCTGCTGGCCGCTGCGTTCCAGCTGCAGCGCCCGAGCGTGCACGAATCGGCGGAGGGCGCGATGGTGCCGAAGCTGAACTGCACGTTCCTGCCTCCGCTGCACTCGGGCCCGGTGAGGAAGTCATAACAGCTGCTCGCCGCAGAGCAGGAAACGCAGCTGGTCTGGTCAGCGTTCGCGTAACAGGCGCCGAGAGCATCGCAAATGCCGCTGGTGCATTGCGTGTTCTCGAAGAGCTGCCCCTGCCTTGAGCAGTCGCTGCAGTGATCCGCCTTGTCATAGTCTTCGGGAGCGCAATAGCCGGTGCCCAGCTCGACAATGGCATCGACCCATCGGCAGCGCTGCCCGAGGCAGCTGTTCGTCTGGCAGGCGTCCTTGCCGCGGTAGTCGAAGCAGGACTGCACACCCCGGCAGGAGAAGCATGCGTCAACGATGGTGCTGCTCTGGTCAAAATAGCAGGCGTTCTGGAAGCGGTTCGTGCTCGTGCTGAACGCTCCGTAGCAGGATGCGCGCGTAAAGTACAGGCCAAAGGGGTTTGCCTGCTGCGCCTGCGAGGAGCAGACACCTGCATCGGCGCAATAGGTGTTGCCTGCGACATCGGGGCCGGCGCAAAAGACGGTCGCGCCGAGCACCGAGCAGTCTGCGGGGTCGATGCCGCCCGCGGCCATGAGCTGGTTCTCGGCCGTGCAGGTGCGCCGCAGGACCTGCTGCTGGCAGAACTCGATGAAGCGCCCTGACTGGAACCTGCCTTCGCAGAGCGGGCTGCCGGTCGTTATGCGCGCAGTGCTTTTTGCCGACTGCCGCGGCGTCCCATCGGTGTAGACTGCACTGATCGCATATTCATAGGTTGCCTGCCAGGCAGCGTTTTCATCGGTGAATGAAACGGGCTCAACGAGGCCCTGCACGACGTCGAGAAAGGCGAGCTGCTCGCTGCGGCTCTGGCCGATGCCCGGCTGAATGAGCGTGCGGTTGATGATGTAGCCGCGAACCTCGGGACAAGGCTTGCGCCAGCTGAGCAGGACGGCGGGCTTTCCCGCTACGTGCGAGGCTGCAACATTCGGCACGGCGCGCGCCACCGGAAAGACACATTCGCCTGCGAGCGCGGTGAGCGCCAGAGGGACCGTGACGGTGCTGCCAAGCGTGACGGACACCGTCTGCGGCTGATCGGCGAGGTAGCCGGCCTTTGCGGCAGCAATGGTGTAGGTTTCTCCGTCGGCGTCGGCGTGGACAACCGCAGTGTAAAAGCCGTTGCCTGCGCTGAAGGTTGCGAGCGCCCCGTTGATGATGACCTCAGCGAATGATACGGGAGCACCCTGCTGGTCGCGTACCTGCCAGGTGAGCGTCGCCTGCG
>CAYYLB010000053.1:0-9097 GCA_964472345.1 uncultured Methanosarcinales archaeon | reverse complement strand
GCCCCCCCATGTCCAGCCGCATGCCCATGAACTTCTCTCCGGGCTTCAGCAGCGCGAAGAAGATCGCCATGTTCGCCGGGCTTCCCGAGAGCGGCTGCACGTTCGCATGCTCCGCGCCGAAAAGCTTCTTCGCCCTTTCGATGGCAAGCAGCTCGACCGCGTCAACGTGCTGGTTTCCCTGGTAGTACCGTTTTAATGGATACCCTTCGCTGTACTTGTTGGTCAGGACGGAACCCGTGGCTTCCATCACCGCTTTGCTGACATAGTTTTCCGAAGGGATGAGGTTCAGCGTATCCTGCTGCCGCCGCAGCTCAGCAGTGATATGCTGGTAGACATCAGGATCCGCCTTCGCAATTGCTTTCATCGTTTCCTCACATATTCGGCAAACTCGAATGAGCCATGCTCTTCGCGCCGGCTGATGCGCCATTCCGCTTCATCAAATTCCGGAAAGCAGGTGTCGCCATCATACTCCTGCGTGATGAATGAGAGGTACATCTTGTCTGCCAGCGGGATGGTCTGCTTATAAATCTGAGCGCCGCCGATGATGAAAATGTCCTTCCCGTAGGACCTTGCCTTCTCAAGCCCTTCGCCGATCGTTGCGCAGACGTCCGTGCCGGGAATTGCGCCAACGCTCCTGCTCACGACAATGTTGTTCCGGTGGGGCATCGGCCGCCCGATGGAGTCATACGTCTTCCGGCCCATCACCACGGTCGCGTTGCTTGTCAGCCTGCGGAACAGTGCAAGCTCTTCGGGGATGCTCCACGGGAGCTTGTTGTCCTTGCCGATGATGTGCCCTTTTTTCGTCATTGCGGCGATGATGATTATGGCCATGCTCACACCGCAATCTCGAACTCGATCCTGGGATGGCTTTGGTAGTTGAGCAGTTTTGTATCTTCCGCTTTCCACTGGAAGAGGGAGGTAAAGTTCGCGGTTTCAACACGCGGCAGCGGGTACATCGCCGGATCCCGCGAAAGCTGCTCCTTCGCTCCCGCGATGTGGTTCTCGTAGATGTGCACGTCTGCGAGGAAACCGGCAAGCTTGCCTTCTTCGAGCTTCGCTTCTTTTGCAAGAAGATGGAGCAGCAGGGCATAGCTTGCAATGTTGAACGGCAGCCCAAGCATCGTGTCCACCGAGCGCTGGTTCCAGAGCAGGTTGAGCTTGTTGTTGATAACAACGGCTTGCCAGGCGTAGTGGCAGGGCGGCAGGCCCATATTCCCCATGTCGACAGGATTCCACGCGCACACGATCATCCGTCGGTCAGTAGGATCAGTCTTCAGCTTCTCAACAACCCGCTTGAGCTGGTCGATGCCCTGTCCTGCATAGTCCGTATCATAATCAACATATCGCGCTCCAAAATGCCGCCACTGGAAGCCGTACACGGGGCCAAGGTCTCGCTCGTTGAGCATGCGCTGCTTTGCATCTTCGCTATGGCCGTAGGGCGCTTTTTGCGGGTTTGCCCATTCATCCCAGATGTGGTTATTTCTTTCCTGGAGCCATTTCTTGTCCGTGATCCCTTTGATGAAGAACTCCAGCTCGGTCGCCACGTTCCTGAACGGGACTTTTTTCGTCGTCAGCAGCGGAAAGCCTCTTGACATGTCATGCTCGAACATGGCGCCCGCAATGGTCAGGCAATCGGTTCCTGTTCTGCTCTTTTTTACAATCCCATCTGCGAGAACTTTCTTAACAATATCAAGATAGGCTTTCACCTGTTTCCACCCCCGGCATCAAGCCGTTATGAAGTTTAAATAGATTTTGGTGGTTGAGTTGCCCTGTCTTTTCCCGAAATGAGTTTCTCCCCCAAGAAGGGCAAGAACACCCAGAAAACGCAAACGCCCCTGAACAACCAGCACCGATGCTTTATTTGACAAATTCAACATTCTTGAGGTTTCTGAACTGAGTATCTCCTGTCAAGAATTTTATTCCGCGCTCAAAAGCAAGCTGGTAACCCAGGCAGTTAGCGTACGAAAGGTCATGCCTTTTGTTCTGGGAACGGAAGGCCATTGCACGTTTTATTGTTTCCTTCGTCGGCTCAGCGACGAGGGGCCAGAGTGCCTCTAGGGCAGTACCGGCTTTTTCTTTTCCCGCTTCATTGAGAACGGAGTAGTAGATCTCCAGAATGTTTAAAAGCGTAAGGATGCCGGTGTGCTCTTCGAAATACGGCCGGAAGCGGGGGTTGTCGTTAAGGTACTCGATGACCGCATAGCTGTCATAGAAGAACGTGCTCATTTCCAGCCCGCTCGCATCTCATCTTTAAGCTGTTGTGCGGGTTTTTTGAATTTGACGAGACCGCGTAACCTTTGGATGTCAGCGACTTTATGGATTTCAACGACTATTTTTTGGTTTTCACGCAGGTGCTCCTGTTCTATAACTCTTTTTGGCAGGGTGATGCCTAGCGAGTTTCCCCATTTGCGGGTTACGGCCTCGATTTCTGCCATAGGTTGTATAATTATACTCTAATTATATAAATGTTGCGGTTCTTGGGCGATGCACGCCCGCTACCCTGCCCATTCCCATCTTCTTACCTTCAAACCTATCGTTTTCGCTCGCCCTCTCCAGCCGGGCGCTTCATTCAACTATCTCAGTATAATAAAGTAATCATTTTTGATTACCATCTAAAACCAAAATATTTATATACTTGCTCTTCTCAAGCACCATCCATGAAATCAATCCACTTATTGAAAAAACTTGAAAGATTTCCATTATTCACCGAGAATGATGTGGCAAAGATGACCAACAAAAGCCCTGAATACGTGAAGACATTGCTGTACCGGCTCAACAGACAAAACCTTATCAAAAGGATAGAAAAAGGCAAATACACCGTTTATGATGATCCTATGCTTTTCTCATCCCGGATCATAACGCCTTCCTACTTTAGCCTCTGGACCGCTTTCAGGTTCTACAATATGACCCAGCAGCAGCCCTATGGGTTATTTGTAGTCTCCGCGATTAATAAAAAAAAGCTGAGCTTTCAAAATACAGAGATTATGTTTTTCAAGACAAAGCACCCGTTTGGCTATAAAAAGGAGAGATATGCGGATTTTGACATCTTTATGGCTGAGAAAGAAAAAGCGATCATCGATGCGCTTTTATTTAAAATACCCCTACAAGATATTGTTTACGCTTTAGACAGTGAAGGGCTAAACTTTGAAAAGCTCGCAGAATATGCAAAAAAAACGAATAATATATCTTTGATAAAAAGGTTAGGCTATCTGTTACAGGCTAAAAAAGAAAAAAGCTACGGCTTGAAGGCATTAGACCATAATTACATCCCGTTGGATTACTTCAATGAGAAAAAAGGCAAAAAAGACCGCTCATGGAGGTTAATTATAAACACCGACCTATGATAAACAAAAAAGAGCTGCAGGACTTTGCGCGGATGAAAGGGCTTAACCTGGGGAATGCGGAGAAAGATTATCTCATTGATTTGGCGTTGTGGAGCATTTCAAAACATACAAAGAGGCAGCTCGTGTTTAAGGGCGGGACCTGTCTCTATAAATTCCACAAGCTCGGCCGGTTCAGTGAAGACATCGATTTTAGTGCACGAGAGCATATTGATGTGAATTCGCTTGTGGATTCCATTATGCTTGATTTTGAAAGGTTTGGCATTAAGTCAGCACTACACAAAAAAAGACAGCCCTATAACTCAATTCTGGTAACATTGAGAATAGAAGGGCCGCTGTACGCAGGGAAGCCAACAACCTACGCAAATCTTGGAATTGACATAAACATAAAATCCCAAGTAAGCTTAGAGCCCGAATTCCTTACGTATCGATCTATGTATCCGGAAATTGCTGCAGTATCCTCATTGTGCATGAAGAAAGAGGAAATTTTTGCTGAAAAGATAAGGGCTCTCCTCACGAGAAAGCGGGCAAGAGACCTGTTCGACCTTCATTTTTTAATTGAGAATAAGGTGGTTTGTAGCAAAGAATTGATTGAAAAGAAGATGGAGTACTACCATGAACAATTTGATGTAGCAACAGTAATCCTCAATCTGGAAGGCTTTGAAAACAGATGGGAAAAGGAATTAAAAGGATTTACTACAACACTTCCCCCGTTTAAACTCATCTGGAAAAAAGTCTCCCATGAGTTAGCTGAAAGATATACATGAACCTACGGATGCCAAGAGGGTGGAGGCTCCCATAGGAAAGATAAAAACATACAGCTTGGTAAGCAACTACTTCCAGATTCATTTCATCAAGGGGGAGTTTGAGATTGATGATAACCATCTGTCTTTCGGGGTTAATATGAAAGAACTGGATAGGCTCGGAGAAAAGCTTGAGAACCGGGTAGCACGTAAGCTGTTGGATAACAAAGGGGGGTTTATTATGAATATTGATTGAAATTGCAGACGCAGGGAACATGAGATAAGGGCTGCAGCTTGGAGATGGTTGTTTTTTCACGGGAGCTTTCGCCTTTCTTGAAGATGGAGAGACTGATAATAGACGCAGCACACGGCCACCCGCCACATTTTTAAGCAACCCCTCTCCAAAACCGCCATGCCCAACAAAACCCTCGACTACCTCTACGGCCTCGAGCGCTTCGGCATCAGGCTCGGCCTGGAAACAATGCAGCGGCTGATGGAGCTCCTCGGCCACCCCGAAAGGAAATTCAGGAGCATCCACATCGCCGGCACCAACGGCAAGGGCTCCACCGCCGCGTTCACCGCAAGCATCCTCCAGGCAGCCGGCATGCGCGTCGGCCTCTATACCAGCCCGCATCTCATCACGTTCAACGAGCGCATCAGGGTCGGCCGGAAGGAAATAACGGACGGTGAGCTCATCATTCTCACCGGCCGCATCCGCACCCTCGCCGGGGAGCACCGGCTCCAGCCCACCTTCTTCGAGTTCACCACCGCGCTCGCATTCCTCTATTTCGTTCAAAAGAAGGTTGACGTCGCTGTCATCGAAGTCGGCATGGGCGGCCGCCTCGACGCCACCAATGTCATCACGCCGGAAGTTGCCGTCATCACCAACATCAGCCTCGACCATCAGGAGCACCTTGGCAGCACGCTCAGCCGGATCGCCGGGGAAAAGGCCGGCATCATCAAGCCCGGCATCCCGCTTATAACCGCAGAAACAAGCCCGCGCATCCTCAGCTCTTTCAGGAAGATATGCGCCGAGCACAATAGCGCGCTCATCCGTGTCCAGGAGCACCTCACGGCAGCGCCCGTCTCCGTGACGCTCGGTCAGCAGCGCTTCTCGCTCAGCGGCACCGTGCAGGGGACATTCGCCACGGGGCTGCTCGGCGCCCACCAGCTCGCCAATGCCTGCACCGCGCTGCTCGCCGTCCATTGCTTCACCCGCGGCACGCTCCCCTATGCAGTCCTTCAGCAGGGCATTGCAGCCGCCCGCTGGCCCGCCCGTCTTGAGATTGTCTCACGGCGGCCGCTCATCATCGTTGACGGCGCCCACAACATCGCGGGCATGCGCGCCCTCGCCTCATTTATCAGGAAGCTCCCGAACCGCCGCGCGCTCCTCATCGCCATCGCCAAGGACAAGGACATTGCCGGAATGGTGAAGCTGATCGCTCCCCTCTTTAAGGAAGTCATCATCACGCAGGGCAGCTACAAGCCCGCGCCCACAGGAACCATCGCAGTCGAAGCAAGGAAATACGCGCCAGGCGTCCGCGAACTCCCCGACGTGCGGCAGGCAATCGGAGCCGCACGCAGCCTGCTTGCAGAAGATGATCTGCTCCTCGTCACCGGCTCGCTGTACATGGTGGGGGATGCCTGCCGGATTCTCAGGCAAGGGAGAGGCAGTCACTCGCGCCCGGCGCGCTGCGCAAAAAGCCGCCCAAGAGCGTAGCGCCTGTCGACACGGACAATCTGCTCCGGCAGTTGCACGCGCATCTTTTCAGCGGCGAGGTCCAAGAAGCTGTTGACAAGGACGTAGGATCCTCCAATCCCCAGGCCGAACAGGAACCGCTCAAACGCAACCACGGGAATCAATGCAATCCACTGCTCCGGGCTCATCGGGACCGTCCAGATCCAAAGAGCCCCGCCGACGGCATGCGCGGTGAACGTCGCTCCATAGCTCCTGAGCAGCAGCGCTCCCGGGGTTTTGTGGGGCAGAAGCGCGACAGCGACGGGGATCAGCCAGTAGAGCGAAAAATACCACACCTCCCTGCCGACAGGATGCAGCACGAAAAGCGCGATGCAGGCGGCAGGAACGGCGACAGCAGGAAAAGCGCTCCGAAGTCCTTTTTTCTTCTGAAAGCTGATCATGCCGAAAAAGAGCGCTCCGAATGCCATGGGGGCGAACCGGAGGATGTTCAGCAGCGTGAACGCCTTGCCGGCAGCAAGAGCATCGAGCAGCTCCGCCAGCAGCACCGTGATCGCGCCAGGCGCGCCGCCCAAGAAGCCGCCCGCAATGGGCCCAAAGAACTGGAACAGCGTAAAGAACTGGTTATCAGCCCCGACGAGCGCGGAAAAATTGACGCGGTTTCCGGCGAAGACGAGCGCCGTGAACAGGAACAGGAAGAAAAGCCGCTTCGTTGAGACAATCCCCCGAAGGTTCATAGCCCGGCAGAAAAGAAGGGACTTTATAATAGTTTCTTTTTGCGCTTCGTGGTGGGAGTTGATTATAACTATCCAACAATAGTAAACATTTTAAACACGCCGCAGCAAAAGCCAGGCATGATCCTTGGCATCACCGGCCTGTACTGCTCGGGGAAGGACACGGCTGCGAACCATCTCGTCACGAAAGGCTTCCTCCATATCTCATTGTCCGACATCATCCGCGAGCAGATGCAGAGGCGCGGCAGGCCCGTCACCCGCGAAAGCATGATCCTCTTCGGCAATGAGCTGCGCGAATTGTTTGGCGCAGGGATTCTCGCCGAGCGTGCATTGCAGCGCATGGAGCCTGGCAAGAATTATGCAGTCTCGTCCATCCGGAATCCCGCGGAAGTCGCGCTCCTCCGCCAGCGTCCTGATTTCATGCTGATCGAGGTTCAGGCTCCGGCGAAGCTCCGCTTCGGCCGCATGAAAAGGCGCCGGCGGGAGAATGATCCGGCGACCTATGGGGAATTCACCGCCAGGGAGCGGCAGGAGCAGAGCGCCAGCGCGAATGAGCAGCAGCTCCATAAGGTGGCTGCTCTCGCAAAGATTAAGGTCGCAAACAATGGTGCATTCGGCCAGCTGTACCGGAAGCTCGACCGCCTGCTCGCTGACTGGAAGCCCAGGCTTTCGCATCGCCCGAGCTGGGACGAGTACTTCCTCGGCGTCTCGCGGGAAGTCGCCAAGCGCGCGACATGCGACCGTGGCCGATCCGGGTGCGTCATCGTGAAAGACAAGCGCATCCTCACCACGGGTTACGTTGGCTCGCCGGTGGGGGTCGAGCACTGTGACGAAATCGGTCACCAGATGCATGCGGTCGTCAATGCAGATGGAAGCATCTCGCAGCATTGCATCCGCACGACGCATGCCGAGCAGAACGCCCTCGTCCAGGCAGCCAGATACGGCATCCCCATCGACAGCGCGACGCTCTACGTGAAGATGGAGCCCTGCTACGTCTGCGCCAAGATGATCGTCAACGCAGGCATCAGGCGTGTGGTCTGCGAGAAGCGCTACCACGGCGCCCAGCTCAGCCGCGAGCTTTTCAGGCAGGCGGGCGTGCAGCTCGAGGTCCTGTATGACGAGCTTGAGCAGTACGCGAATCAGTAGGCCTCAACGACCTTCTCCTTTGATCGTGCTCCGGCAACAATCCGCACACGCACGCCGAGTTTTTTCCTGAACAGCTTCACGAGCGCCTCATTCGCCTTGTTTTTGTCAGCAGGAGCCGTGACGCGCGCACGGAATGCCGCATCTCCCGTCTGCTCAAGCGCCGCGCATGCCGCGTTCGGCGTCACCCGAACCGCAATCCGCTCCCCAGGAGAAACCATCAGCCACCTTCAGCGTTACTTGTACTCCCGCCACGTGTGTCCGCACTTCTCGCATTTAAAAAATCGTGTCTCCGGCTCGTCCGCCGCCCTCGTCTGCATGCTCCAGAAGTGTGCTTTGCCGTGGCCGCACTTCCCGCAGCGTGCATCAGTCAGAGGCCTGGTATCGCGCTCCTCGACCACATGCACCTCTTTCGCGCCGCGGTTTTTCTCGGTGATGCTCATGCTTCCTCCCACCTGCCGGTAGCCGCACGAGCACCCAAGCACCCGCTTGCCCGCAACGGTCATGGGCTTCAGCAGCGACTTGCATTTCGGACAGAACATCATCATCACCCGCCGGCCGCAGCCTTCACCAGTTCAATGAGCTCCACAAACCAGATCTTGATCCACCCAAGCAGCGGAACGCGCAGCACCGCGGCACCGATGACACGCTCTTCACGGATCGCCATCTCATCGACAAACCCGCCTGCGATGCTGTCGCCATTATGGTCCCCCTTCGTCTGGAAAAGCTCCTGCCCTTCAGCACGCCACTTCCTCACCACGCGGTGGATGATGGGATTCGGCCGTCCGCTTTCAAAGACAAGGATATCACCGACCTCGATTGATTCAGCATCCTTGCCGCGAAGCACCATGATGTCGCCTTTGTTGAATCCGTTGCGGAACGGGAATGCCGCAAACTGCTCCCGCGTGATGTTCCGCAGGAGATACCACTGCTGCTGCTCCGCCCACCATGCGTCAAACAATCCATCCTGCTCCATGCTGTTGGAGACCACCGCCACGATCGGATGCGACGTCCCCAGCAGGAAGCCAAGCCCCGGAAATACCGCAAACTTGATCAGCAGGAATGCGAGAGCGATATTGACGACCCAGCTCCACACGCTGTTATCGTACCACAGGAAGTACCACAGCTTTTTCGGCAGTGTGCTCGCGTCTTCTCTCCTCATCCCGCCCGGAACACGGCGCGAGCTTTAAAAAGGTTGTGTAGGCTTGGCGTTATTGAAAAGTTCGCCAAGGCGGCCAGTGAGCGCTGGCGTGAGCGGGACGCCCGCCAGGCGCTAGCGCGAATCCTGTCCGGAGGACACGCAGCTCGCGCGTAGCGAACGGGAACTTTTCAATAACGCCGTAGGCTTGGGCCGCATCCCGAAAAAGAGTGAGCAGCCTTGGGCGAAAATTCCTTCGGAAGGCTCATCGGGAGCGTCGCGGGGGTTGCCGAGCGGAGCGA
>CAYYLB010000052.1:0-9351 GCA_964472345.1 uncultured Methanosarcinales archaeon | reverse complement strand
GGCCTCTTTTCTTAACCCCAAGAAAAATCACGCTTCTTTATAAACTTTCCGATTTTGAGCCCGAAACCGACGATGAATAAGAAGCGGCATCATCAGGAACCGCAGCCTTCAGCGGGAAAGTCCGCACCGCGCGGTACGCTGCCCCGCTCTTTTGGAGCACGCTCTCGTATAGCACCATCCGCTCCGCGACAAAGCTGCCGAAGCCCTCAGCCGAAAACTGCCTGATCACATATGCCAGCTGCTCCTTGCTCTTCGGCGGGCGCACCCGCGCCACCGTCAGGTGGATCTGCAGCGCGACATGATCCTCGCTTCGGAACGCCGCAAGCTGCTCCCGAACATCGCGCACCAGGGAAACGAACGCCGCATTGTCCTCAACGCCCACCCACACCACGCGGGCAAAGTCCGGCGACGGAAACGCCCCCGCTCCCCGCAATGACACGGAAAAGCGCGCGTGCCGCTCCGCGACCTTGGCGAGCTGCAAAGCAATTTCCTCAATGTGCTCAGCAGCAACCTCCCCAAGAAATTTCACAGTAAAGTGCAGGTTGCCGGGAGGAACGATGCTCAGCTCCGCTCCGCTCGCCGCAAGCTGCTCCTGCAGCCGCTGGATCCCGGCGTGCAGCGCTTCCGGCAGCGGAATCCCTACAAAGAGGCGCATGAAAAAGGAAAAGAAAGAAGAAGATTAAAGCCTTTCGGAACTCACTCGTCGCCGAACGTCTCGCTGTCTTCTGCCTGAGGTTGGGGCGTCTCTTCCGTCGCTTGGGCTTCTTCCGCAGCAGGCGCTTCTGCCGTTCCCCCGGCGCGCTGCAAGACCTCGGCAAACCCGACATTGTGCAGCACTTTCGTGATGCGGACCTTCACGCGGTCGCCGCCCGCCGTGCCGGGCACGAATAAGACAAATCCCTTCACTTTTGCGATTCCATCGCCTTTGGCGCCGACCGCCTCGATGGTTACTTCTAATTCCTGCCCCTCACTGACCGGGGGCGTCGTGTCCTGATACATATGTTATTTCCTCCTCCACGAAACAATGGGAATCGTGGAATAGCTGCCCAAAAGAGGGGGTGATTTAAATAGTTTCGGTTGAATGGCGCCGCAGAAGCCCGATGCACTGCCTGCTCGGTGCGAACGAGGCGCTCAGTTGCACCCGAGTGAGCTTGCAGTGCCTGGCTTTAGCAGGAGGGTTTCCGTAGGGCAGGCTGAAAAAGGCCGCGTTTCAGAATTCGGCTTGTTTTTGTGAAACGCAGCCGTTGAACAAAAGAAAAAAAGAAAGAAACTACGCCGCAAAGTCCTCGATGCCCTCGGCGCGCACGAAGAAGCATGCTTCCCCTTCAGGCAGCGACGGCGAGTCGACGAGCTTTGCCACGCGGCTGCCTTTCTTGCCTTTCCTGAGGTAGATGCGGTAGGTGCTCGCGTGCGCCACGATGTGCCCTCCGATGGCCTGCGTCGGATCGCCGAAGAACACGTCCGGCTTCGCCATGACCTGGTTCGTCACGTACACGCAGAGGTTGTGCTTGTCCGCCACGCGCAGGAGCAGGTGCATGTGCTTGTTCAGCTTCTGCTGCCGCTCCGCAAGCGTTCCGCGCCCGAGGAACTCGGCGCGGAAATGCGCCGTCAGGCTGTCCACGACCAGAAGCTTCACGTTCAGCCCCTGCTTGGTGATCAGCTCATCGACCTTCTCCGAGAGCAGCATCTGGTGGTCGGAGTTGTATGCCCGCGCAACCCTTATGTTCCGCAGCGCCTGCTCCGGCTCGAGGCCCGCGCCCTTCGCAAACTGCGCGATGCGCTCCGGCCGGAACGTGTTCTCCGTGTCGATGTACACGACGACAGCGCTCGGATCGCGCTTCTGCACGCTCACTGCAAGCAGATGCCCAAGCTGGGTCTTGCCTGAGCCGAACTCTCCGAAGCACTCCGTGATCGCGCCCGTCTCGAACCCGCCGCCGAGCATCGCATCGAACGACGCGCTCCCGGTGGTGATCCGCTCGACGCGCGCGCGGCGCGCCAGCAGCTCCTCGCCGCTCTCAAAGCCCATCTTCAGGCTTCCGCGGGCTGCCTGGATGATCTTGCGCGCCGTCGCTTCCGTCACGCCGGTTGCTTCGACCAGCTCTCCCGGGCTCGCGACCGCGACGCTGATAAGGTCCGCAAAGCCAGCTGCTTCGAGCTTCTCCGCGGTCGCAGCGCCCACTCCCGGCAGGTCGACAAGGCGCGGCTCTGCCTGCTCGCTCACGCGGCCCTCTCCGGCGAGCTCGCCCTTTCCGGCAGGCTCGGCCTTTTCTTCAACCATCTCTTCCTCGGCCTCAACCTGGCCGTTCGTCAATTGGACAATTTTCGTTTTCATATCACTCACCTCTTAATATGTGTTTAGGAGCTCGCGAAGAGCTGTTGCTCCTTCAGGACAATGTACTCGTACGCTTTCTGCAGCGCAATGCTCGCGCGGGGCAGATCATTCACCCGCAGAGAATTCGTGCTCTGCCAAGCACCCGTCTTGTCCTTGTACCCACGCTCGATCGAGACGGTCTGGTACTCAAACGCCTCGCCTGCGGCGCTCGTGCCGCTGTTCTTCCACACGGTGACGCTGACAGCGCCTGCCCGGTACTTCTTTTCAGGTATGTTTCCTGATGCCATGTCGGTTACCTCTTCCTTTCGGTTTTTGTTTCAGCTCCCATTAACAGGGGAGTGAGGTTGTTGGTCTTTGCCAACGAAAAGGGCGATGGCGCGCTTCTTTAAATACGTCACGCGGGCGCCTGTCGAGTGTGTCGAGTGCAGGATTCTTGTGTTTAAAGCCGTAAAAGCCGCGGATCGCCGCGCAGGGCAGTTGTCAAGTGCAGCGCACGGGGGAAAATGGGCAGGAAAGCCGCAAGGTGTAAGAAGCGCAGGCAAAACCATTAAATAGTGATTACAGGTGAGCTGCGCGGGGCAACCGCTATGACCGCAACAGCGTACGCAGAAGAAAGCAGGGCATACGCACCCGGCGCACAAGCGGGCGGAAACAGGGCCGGCTACAACAACGCTGCCGGCGGCATTCTTCCCGCACCGCAGGGAAACCTGACAGCGGAAGGAAGTCTTCTCGAAGAGGCTCTTCAGATCGCAGAAAGCGCAGCGGAACGGGTCTTGCGCAGATACCCTGTTCTAGCTCGGTACGGCCACACGATCGGTGACCTTGTGAGTGATTTCTGCATGAAGTGGATGACAGCGCGAAACGGATTTGATCAAAGAGCGAAGCTGATAACCTATGTGTACAGCATAATGAAGCACCACGCCATTGACCTGCTGCGGCACGGAAAAAAAAGGGAGCATGCATACCACCCCGACCAATACGGCGGAAGCCGCACGGAGTGGGAGCGCATCGCGCCGGTGAACGGAGATGCAACAAGCCACACCGAACTCGCAGAACTTGTGGAAGCGTTAAGCAGCACGCTCAGCAAAAAAGAAATGGAGGTAATAGGCTTGCTAAGACAGGGGTACGAAAGAGGCGAGATCGCGAAAATGCTTAAAATCGATCCGGGGACAGTAAGTATACGAAAAGCGCGGGCGCTGGAGAAAATGCGAAACGCAGCAGAACGGATGAGACTGACGGCACCTGACGTCTTCTAAGCCGCCAGAACCCACACCTTCCACACGGCCGCCAGCACGATGAGCGCCAGCACCGCCAGTTCGAGCACGCCGCCGGTCGTGATGAATCCCTGCACGCGCAGCGTCGCGACCGGATGCAGCAGGTTCACGCCCATCTTGGTCACGCTGTCGGAGAGCAGGTGCGACAGGTAGCCGAGCGCAAGCGCCAGCCCGGCATCAGGCAGCGCCAGGTACCAGAACAGCCCGTAGAGCAGCAGCGCAGGAAAGATTGAGTGAAAGAAGCCCCGGTGCGTGAAGAGCTTCGCGAACCACCGCGTCACGGGCAGCAGCCTGTTGATCGTCGAGTTTTCATGGTCAATGTCCGGAAACAGGCCCGCAAGCGCCGCCAGGAGGACGAACAGCACCTCATTCCGCGGCTCAGCGAGCGGCAGTGCAAGCAGCCCGGCAAGCAGCCCGAATGCCAGATGCGTGTGCCCCATCATTGCCTATCACCTCGCCGGCTGATTTTGGGGAGAAATGAAGTGGGTGTATCCAAAAAATGCTATGCTACGCCGCTTCCTCTAGCCGCTTCAGCTCTTCCTTCGGATCCGGATCAAGAATGACAAGCTGCGCGGTGAACTCAAGGCGGCCGAACATCGCATTGTTGCGCACGCGGCCGGTAAGCTTCACCGTCTCGCCCAGCAGCCCGTGCTTCACGTCCTGGAACTGCTCCGGAGAGTCGCGGAAGCGCAGCATCGCATCCTGCGGCAGCCGCAGCAGCCGCTCCGCCTGGTTCTTCCACAGCGTGATGCGCATCGTGCCGCTGCCGTCATCGCCGACCGCATTCACGACGTAGGACACCGCGGGCTGTACGGCACCGTGCTGCGCGCACTGCGTGCTTCCTCCGCTTTCCATCACGCGCTTGGCGCAGCTCGGGCACACGCTGAAGTAGTGCGGATCGAACACATCGACGATGGTCACCAGGATCTCGACATTCTCGTCGCCCTCGCGCAGCTCCGCAAGCTGTTTCCGCACTGCTGCAGCCCGCAGTGGCTCAGTGAATGCGGCGACCGCATCGACCTTCTCGCCCTCGGGATTGACCAGCAGCTCGCTGCGGTCGTTGAGGTGCAGCTCCAGCCGCCCCTGGTTGTCGCGCGCGTAGGCGGAATGGATTTTCGTGACATCCCCTTCGTTCAGCTTCGCGAGCTGCTCCGCCTGCTTGTTCCAGAGCACCGCGCGCACCGTCCCCGTCTCGTCGCCGAGGACGAAGCTGGCCACCTTGCCCGGGCCGCGCGCCGTCTGGAACTCGCGCAGCTCGAACTTCCGCAGCACCTTGCCGACAAGGTCGACATTCCGCAGCCCCGGCTTGAGATGCGCGACCTTCAGCGACATGCTCGCCGAGAGCAGCTGCACGCCCAGCTCATTCGCGACGATGTGCGCCGCGCCTTCCTCGGAAATCAGGCCCGCAAGCTCCTGCATCTTCTTCCTGATGCGCTGCTCGAGCTCCTCAGCCGAAATGCTGCCTTTCTGAAGAATGTGCTCTTTGACCTGTTCAAGAGGAAGCATCAGCATCTCAATCACCCGCAACAGAACTGCGGCCGATAGTTTAAATAATTTTTGGTGGTCAAAACGCAATGTTCAAAACATTATTCAAAGAGCATGAGGAAGAGCCGCCACAAGCTCCGGGACGGTGCCGCACCCAGGCAGCGCCGGAGCCGCAGGCGGAGGCGCGATGGAGAACGCTCGCCGCCGCTCGGTTTTCAGTGCACCGCAGCCCAAGGCCCCGCTCGCGTCGCATGAGAGTCATTTTCCGGCGCAGGTTGAAGCGCGCGAGCGGTTACGTCTGCCGCCGTTCAGCTCTCAATGCCCGGGAGCGCGGGGTTTTATCCGAAGAGAAGCGCAAACCGGTAGACGGGCCGCGCAAACCCCGCTGCACCTGACGCTGCAGAGAAGAGCTCCCGCTCGCTTTCGACAGAGAAGCAATACGCGCGCGGCGCACGAATAGGAGAATCACCTGGAGCAGCATCGGGATGCGCCGCGCGCGCACGGCACTCCTCGAAATGCCATTTCCGCCCTTCGCCGCCGGGCGTGCTGAGCGCTTGCACCGTCTCCGTCACGCACAGTTCCTGCGCATCGCCCGCGAGCCCGCTGCACGCATCGAGCAGTTTCCGCGCTCCGGCAGTCAGATGCGTGTACTCATCAAGCGACGGCGGCAGCAGGATGCGGAACGACGGCCAGAGGATATAGTCAATGTTCTTTCGCGTGACATGCAGCGGCTTCTTCGCATCGCCGATGAGCCACTGCTCATGGAGCAGGAGATGGTAGTTGTCGGAAGGCAGCCCAACGGATAGCCGTTTCAAACGCTTTGAGCCCAAACGCTTTGAGCCGGCAAGGGAGACGCTTCTGGCACGGTAGGCCGCATAAGTGCCGTCAAACAGCGGGGACATGCGTGCCAGGAACGCCTCGCGGTAAGGTGGCGTGCAGTCCAGCAGCGGGGGTTGCGTGTTCCACGCCGCATACGTCGCCTCCCCTGCCCGCAGCGCCCCGCATGGTGCTGCTTCCTCGCCGGAAGCTCCGCCGGCAGCCGCGAGATCAAAGAGCGCGCGGCGCGCGGCATCCTGTGCAGCCATCTCAGCGTAAAACGCCGCGTTCTCTGCATCCTGATAAACCTGATAGAGTTCAATCGCCTGCAGACCCAACCCGACCTTTCCGAGCGCGGTGCGCCGCTGCGCGAGCGGATCCGTCAGCAGGAAATAGAGCAGCGTCAGCAGCACCAGCGAGGTGAACACGACCAGCGCGAACTCAAAGATGATTCCCGATCGTGAGCGGGCGCTTTTCATCGCTCCCTCCAGTCGAGACCAAGCATGACCAGCGCCGGCTCCTCCGAACCGGGCAGCGGAACGAGAAGCCCCGCAGTTGCATAATCCCAGCGAAAGTCGCCGCCTCCAACGGTAAGCGCATCCG
Organism: uncultured Methanosarcinales archaeon; assembly: GCA_964472345.1. Taxonomy (GTDB): domain Archaea; phylum Nanobdellota; class Nanobdellia; order Woesearchaeales; family JAGLXL01; genus CAYYLB01. The sequence goes on along the minus strand of CAYYLB010000052.1, from coordinate 2,841 downwards.
TTGGAGAAGAGCAGTCATCGCCGCGAAATGCCGCGCAGAGGCGCCACGTATCCGGCGCAATGCCCGAGGCATTGAAGAATTGCTCCGCATGCTGCGCAAGGCGCCTGCAGTAGTCGGATCCGATTCGCAATGGCATGCTCTGCGCCGTACCAAAGCAGGTCTGCCCCTCTTGGACCTCCTGATCGACGAGCGAAAGCAGCTCAGCCGTCGTTACATTATGGGTATCAACCTCGGCCTGCGCGCGCAAAAACAATGGAAGCATGTACCCCGCGTCCATCTTCCGCAGCTCCTCCAGGATTGCTCCATCGCTGCCGATGGTTATTGAATCCGGGTCGGACCCGCGCGTGAGGCTGATGAGGAGAAAAACGACAAGGAACACGAGCACAAGCACGCCGACGGAGAGGAGTATCGTGAGGGAGGTCGGCACCTGCAGGAACGCCCCTTTCTTCCCCAAAGAGAGGGGCACTGTCCCGTTAACAGGTGCCCTTCCCCTGCGGGCGAGGCGGGCGCAACTGCTTGCACGGCCCCGGAACCGAAATCCCTGCGACAAAAGGGCGGAGCAGCAAAAATGCAGGGCATTGGGATTTCGGCCGAGCGAGCGGCACCGTGCGTTAACGGGACGGTGCCTGGGCAGGATGCGTGGCATCATCGTTGTTTCACCAGGTGGATTTCGAGGAACGCGGGCACAAGTGCTCTCTTGCTTCCGGCAGCCGCACGCGCAGCCTCCAGCTTCTCAAGCGATGGCTTCGTGAACGCAGGCTTCTCTCCCAGGCGCTCTTGCTCAGCACGACGCTCGCGCTCCGCGACGAGGATATCGAGCGCCCCTTTCTCAATGAGCACCGGCAGCCGCACGCGCTGCTCAACGACGCTTCCCTTGCCGCTGATGCCGCGCAATGGGGCCCAGAGCCGGTAATGATCCGGATCATACTGTCCGCGCCACAGCTCCTGCTGGGAAGCGTCACGGAGCGTCACCTGCGCCGCAAGGTACGGTTTCGCGAAATCCAGGGCCGCAGCCCACTGCCCGGTCTCCATCTGCTGCAGGTCGAGAACACCCGGCATGACGCGGTTCGTCAGGGGATCGTACTGCGACAGGCCGCCAGGCGCATAGAGCAGCCGGTAGGCAAGCAGCTGCAGCTCCTGCCGCTCAGGCGCAAACGTCACCCCAAGAATGTAAAACGCCGTTGCCGTGATCGCGACAAAGACGATGATGAGCATGATGGTGCGAAGCACATGAATCAGGATGTTGAACACCGTCGATCCCCTCTTTCCGATGCTCATGGGGACCCTCCGCTGTGGTACTCCTCAAAAACCGCCGCTGCGCTCCCGCCGTCACGCACGGGCGCCGCGAGCGCCGTCACAGGCAGCCGCACGAGCACCGCCGCTTCGCGAGCGCGCGCCAGCCGCGGATCATCCGACAGCCTGATGGCAGCAGGCACGTCCTCGGAGCCGATGATCCGGTTCACGAGCAGCGACGCGAGCTTCCTGCTCCGCGCCGCGGTGGCAGGAGGGATGAGCGCCTCCACCTGCTTCGCTTCAGTAAACTGGACAATGATGAGCATGTCAGCGTCGGGCAATCCCGCAAGCACCGGAGGCGCACCAGCAAACATCCGAAGGATGGAATCCTCCCCCACCGAGAGCGGATCGGTAAAGGCAACCACAATGTCCTGCGTTTGACTGCCATCCACGAGAGGGTACCGGAAGAGCGCCTGCTGCCGGGCGGGCTGCTGCGGCAGGATGGAAACCTCCCAGCCGGAGTTGCTCAGGAAAAGCTCCGCGGGCTTTGAGATGGCGCCGAGGTCGCCCGGCGGCTTATCACGCGCAACGGTGCGGTACGGCGCAAACCGAAGGTCGCGCGCATAGGGATACTGCTCCGAGCGCCCGATGGCGACGCGCCCCCCATCAAACCGGTAGTCAAGCTGCGAGAACGCATTGAGGCCTGCGCGGTCGTACGCAAGCTGGACAGCGCCCGGCGACGCGAACAGCGCATCCAGCGCCAGCGCGAGATCGCGCGACAGGAACAGCTCGTCAAGAACCTGCGCGCGCTCGAACCGGTCCTTGAAGCTGAAGAGCGAAACCACCACGATTGCCGTCATGATGACTGCATAGATGGCGTAGTAGATTTCCTCGTCGCCGCGCTTCCCCCACCTCTTTCGCATGCCCTGCAGGAAGCGGGATGGATTTATTTAGTTTGTTGTTTATTGGGGGTTGGTGCGGGATGTGCACAGCCGCCGACAGTCCCTGACTCCGGGCGGACCGCTTGCCGTTGCGGGTTTGCACCGCACGCGAAGCGACAGCGCGGAGATACTGCTTTTTCAGGAAAGAGTCGGCTCGACGCACTGCATCCCAAACGCCGTCTTCTTCAGCTTTTCCGGTGGGCACTTTGCCGCGCTGAACTTCTTCGGATCTTCATCATCCCTGCAGCCCTCGGGAAGCTCGTCGCTGTCAAGATTGTTCTCGCATTTCTCGTCCTTGCAGACGCACGGATCGCACTCATCGAGCAGCCTATCGACGTCTTTGTCCTTGTCATCCCCCGTCACGCGGTTGCCCATGGCTTCCTGCAGCTGCGTCTTCTGCTTGCACACAGTCAGCTGGTTCGCAGTCACCCCGCCGGCGTCTCCAATCTGCTGCGCACCTTTAAAAAATTTCGGCGGGAAGACTGTTAAAATCAATACTATCATGACAAGAATGAGGACGGCGCTGCCAATAAACCCCAACGGACTGAGTCCCTGCTTTTTCATAAAGGAAATGGAGCGAAACTGACTTTATAAGTCTGCCGCTTAAATCCCAAACTGTGTTATCCCGAAACTATTTCCCTACGATAAGTTTATTGGGGTTATGAAA
>CAYYLB010000051.1:1172-9441 GCA_964472345.1 uncultured Methanosarcinales archaeon | reverse complement strand
GAGGCTCACCCCGCGCAGCTGCGCTCAGAATGCAAAGACCAGCACCGCAGCGCTCAGGATGGTCATCAGCCAGACAGCCTTGTTCCAGGTGAAAACTTTCCTGCCGTCGAGGATCCAGACGGGAATCATGTTGAACAGGGCAAGCCAGCTGTTGATTGCGAAGCCGTAGCCTGCGATGAAGCTGAGCGCCGGAGCGAGGATCCCTGCCGCGAGGAAGAGAAGCGCAAGCGCGATATTGACCCATGAGCCGGCAGCCGCGATGAGCCCGTTCTCGCGCCGGGTGACGTCGCCTGCAATCATCACTGCGCCGGGTGCTGCGATGATGACTCCGAGGAAGGAGAGCGCGATGGCAAGCACAATCATCTGGTCATACGCGCGAAATTCAGCAAAGCAGCCATAGCGCTGCGCAAGCACCTTGTGCGCGAGCTCGTGCAGGAGGAAGCCGATGCCGACGGTGATCGCGGCAAGCAGGATCGCTTCAGCGAACCGGGTGCTGAAGAATGGGGTGCGCGAGCGTGCGCTCTCCGCGATGGCGAAGGCGATGCTGATGCCGATCCAGCCTTTCGTGATGTCGATCAGTTCGGTCCTTGATGTGGACAGCGTGCCGAGCCTGATGGCGGGGTGCAGCGTCAGTTTCATTGCGGCTTGCCTGCCGGCGGCTGCCTCCGCGGTGCCCGCTTGCGCATCAGCGCCTTGACCTCCTCGATCTCCTCTCCGGAAATGCCGCAGCCGTTGCTCTTGAGGCGCCACAGGACTGCGTCGAGCAGCAGCTCCTCTCCGTAGCGCCCGTGCGGCGCGAGCCCCTGCAGTGCGCCGATGGAAACAGCAACGACCGCGAGCTCAGCGGAGCGGATCATGCGCACGGTGCCTGCTTCCCGCTGCAGCTGCGCGAGCGCGTCCTTGTGCAGGGCCACATCCGTATGGAGGCGCTGTTCGAGAAGGAGCCGCAGGCCCTCGGGATCTTCGAGAAGGAGCCGCATGGTGCGCTCGTCGATCACCAGGGTGCTTTCGGGGAATTTGCAGGCTGCCGCGAGCAGCTCGACTTCTGCCTCGTGGACGATGTGAAGGTCCTTGCCCTTGCTCTGGTAGCAGCGGTTGGCGAGCCTGAGGAGCATGGCGCTGCGCCGGGCGACGTCAACGTCCGCGACGGCCAGGACGCCCTCATGGATGATCTTGCTGACCTGCAGCGCTTCAAGCTCAAACTTTTTTATCTTCAGGGGGCGCTCAACAAGCTCGTTTTTCACTGCGGGGGTGATGAAGAAGTCACCGTCGAAGCGCTGCTTCAGCGGCTCGAGGATGTCGAGCAGGTTGCTGGTGGTGAGCGAGATGACCGGGCCGCTGTCAAAGAGGAGCGTTTTCATTTGTTCACTGGGTTGGTATCCCACCGCTTGCGGTGATTGGGATTTTCATTTCATGAGACCCCAAAAAGCTTCAGCGCGTGCGCCAGCCGTCGCTTGGTCGTGATGCCTGCGGGCTGCCGGTCGGCAATCCTGGTCTTGCCGGTGTAATTGATGAGCTCCCACTCGCTCACGCCCATGATCTCCGCGGCGCGCTTGGCGCTCAGCCCATGCTCGAAGAGCCTGCTGCCTTTCGTGATGCGCGCCTTGTCGAGCACCTCGTCAAGGTAGGTGCGCATGCGCTCGTCGATTTTCCTGATGAGCGCGAACATCAGCTCGACCTGCTCGTTGTAGGTGCCGAGCTTGCCGGCGAGCAGCGATGCGTAGGCGTCCTGCATGGCCTTCCGCAGCCGCTGGCAGCTTGCATCAGAGAATGGCGAGCCCCGCTCGAGGAGCTTGTACAGGGCATAGATGAGCACCGCGATCTGCACGGCGTCAATGTCCTGATAGGTGGAGATATCATGCAGGGTGTGGTCGCTGAGCCCCCTGAGCTCGATGACATCCTTCGGCTCGCGCTGCTCAAGGATCTCGTTCGCGCGCTGCAGGATGGCAAGGATGTCCTTCCGTACCTCGTCGTGCATGCGCCGTGGGAAGCTCGCGGGGTTTAAAAAAGGTTCTGGTTTTACGGCTGCGCTCACGTTGCCAGCAGCTTTTTTCCCCGCGCGGCACCCCCGAAATCTTTATATACTCGCCAGCAGGCACTTCGGGATGAGGGAGTCATGGCAAATCTCGTCACGCATCTGTTCAACCGCCTTTTCCGCAACATCTTTCGCAACCGGAACCACGTCAAGCTCGGCCTGTATGGCCCTCCGAACGCCGGGAAGTCGACCCTTGCCAACCGCATCTGCCAGGACTGGCTTGGTGAGGAGATGTCGGTCGTCTCGAACATTCCCCACGAGACGCGGGAGATCCTGCTGAAGGAAGAAGTTTCGATCAAGAACAAGCGGGGGAAGCAGCTCAGCTTCTCGCTCGTCGACACGCCGGGCATCGCGACCAAAATCGATTATGAGGACTTCATCAGGCGCGGGCTGAAGGAGTCGGTGGCAAAGAAGCGCGCCAAGGAGGCGACCAAGGGCGTGATCGAGGCGATCAAATGGCTTGACCAGATGGATGCGGTCGCCGTGGTGCTGGACGCGACGCAGGATCCTTATTCGCAGGTCAATATCACGATTGTCGGCAACCTGCAGGCGCGGGACATCCCCGTGCTGATTGTCGCGAACAAGACCGACCTGCGGCGCGCGAGGGTGCAGCGCGTGGAGGCGGCATTCCCGCAGTACCAGGTCGTCGGGATCAGCGCGCGGAAGGGCGCAAATGTCGAGCAGTTTTACGAGCATCTGTTCAAGCTCGTCCGGTGAGCACATGGAATCTGTCCGTTCGGCTGGTGAGGGGCAATGGTGACGTTCAACTTTGTCCCCTATCATGAGATTGACGAGCTGAGCAGCGCCAAGCGCGTGAACAAGCTCCTGAACATCGTGAAGCAGAACAAGATCGTGCTGCTCGAAGGCAGGCTTACCAAGCAGGAGGAGGCTGACCTGATTGAGATCACGATGGAGGAAATCGGTGAACGGTTCAAAGGCATCGAGCTCGCGGTGATTGATCCCCAGCTTGCTGACCTGGGCGGCATGCAGCGGCTGAAGTACGGGCTCGCAAGCGTGCTGCTGGGCAACCGCCAGGGGATCACGGTCATCGGCCCTGCAAGCGTGGTGAAGGCCATCAGGAAGAACCCCAACAGCATCGAGCTTTCGACGCACGAGGCGCGCAGACGGACGCGCCGGCGGAGCTGAGATGCCCCACCAGTGCGTGCGCTGCAGCATGATGTATGGCGACGGCGCGCAGGAGATCCTGAAAGGCTGTCCGTGCGGCGCGCGGCTGTTCTTCTTCATCAGGCAGAAGCATCTCGATGACGCGCGGAGCATGGTCAGTGCGCTTTCTGACGAAGAAAAGAAGCAGATTGAGCGGGACGTCTTCGATCTCGTTGACGTGCAGGCGGATGAGGAGCGGCCGGTGGTGCTGGACTTCGAGAGCATCCATGTTGCGCAGCCGGGGAAGTATGAGATCGACCTCGTGCACCTGTTCAAGAAAGACCCGGTGATCGTGCGCGTTGGCGAAGGGAAGTACATGATTGATATCGAGGAGACGTTCCGGCAGATGAAGAAACGCTAATTATCCACCACGCTCTTCGCGATGTTTCTCGACGTGTTGACCATCTGCTTGAGCAGCTCGCGGCCATGTGAGGTGATGGTGTCAAATTCCCTGATGCGGTCGGCGCGCGCTGCCATGAGCTGGTCGGCAGCGCGCTTGTCGCCCTTGAAGTAGGCGGCTGCGCAGTCGAGGTAATAGGCGCGTGCGCTTGCGAGGTGCTTCGCGGTTTCTTTGGTCATGTGCGGAGCGAGGTTCTTTGCGGCATCGGCGATGTTCTCGAGGTTCTTGGCAAGCCACCACTGGCTGAAGAGCCCGAGGCTGCTGCTGCCTGCCTGCGCAAGCGTTGCGCGGAAGAGGCGCGAGATGAGGAAGTAGAGCTTGTCCACCTCATAATCGGTCAGCTCGAGCGCAGCGGCCTGCTTTTGCGTGACATCATCAAGCATGGAGCGGACGAGCATGTCCATGCGGCGGACGATGGTGGGCGGGGAGAACTCCCTGAGGTTGAGGAAGTCCTTCGCCACGAGGCGCTTGGGCGTCTGCTCGATGATCTCGAGCGCAAGGAAGTTATCGAGAACCTTTTTTATCTCCGGCAGGAGCGCGGTGATGTCTCCGGTGAAGGTGAAGACCGTCGCGTTGTTCAGGTAGGCTGCAATCGTCTCGCGGCGGACGGTGCCGATATCTTTTTTCTCAAGCTCGATCGTGACGGCCTTCTGCTCGGCGGGCTGATCGGTCGCCGTGCTGATCACGAGCCTGTTGTCCTGCTCGGTGACGGAGAGCAGATCCCCTTTCTTCAGCCTGTTTTTCTGGATCCAGGCGATCGGAAGCGCGAGGGTATGCGAAGCGGCTCCTGACTTGACGAGGCGGCGGATGTCCATTGTATATACTAAACGTTCTTTAATGGGTGTAAGTACGGAAAGTATATATAAGCTTTGTGCTCTTATTCCCAACATGAAAGAGCAACCACCACCAATGGCGCAGGATTCACCGCTTAGGCTTGAACGAATCGCTGCACGGGCACCCCGGGCGCATCAACTGGGAACACCCATTTTGGTGGATGGAATGCTCCGTGATGTGTTCGAAGGTGAGCGCGGGCCATTCTATAAGACTGAGAGTGGCCGGCGTGTCCACTTCGGCGATGCTTATGGCGGCATCCTCGTCTCAATCAAACCGCGGATGGTGTGGGGCAACTATGGCAGTGGCTACAAGGGATGCGAGCAATTTATGATGTACGTCAGCAAGGAATCACCACTCTATCCGCGCTCAAGCGCCGCGCGCGCTCAAACGGAGGTGATGCACTATGGTGCGCATGCACAATCATAAGCAGTCCCGCACTGTCTGCGGCTGGTTCGGGATACGGCAGCCGATGAGCCGGACTGACCACCTGCTCAACCGGATCTGGGAAATCGCGCTTGCTGACTCGTCCCTGCCCCGGTGACCTCTTCATGCTTGTGTGCGGGCGCACCGTGAACCTCCCCGTGGACTTCTTTTCTGCGCCTGCACCATCTTTTCCCAGGCGTTATTGAAAAGTTCGCCAATGCCCTAAAATCACCGCAGTGATTTGGGTCCCAGAAGCGCACTTCTGCGGACGGCCAGTGTGCGCCTCGGACTCGGTACGAGGCTCAGGAGGACGCTGCACGTTCTCCGTGCCGGCGTAAGCGGGACGCCTGCCAGGCTCCAGCTCGACTCGAGTCCGAAGGACAATCAGGTCGAGCGGCTCGGACTCGGTACGAGCTCAGGAAAAGCGCACTTTTCCGCATAGCGAACGGGAACTTTTCAATAACGCCTTTTCCCAGAAACCTTTTTAAGCACACCGCCCTATCCATCCATCAAGCTGTTTGAGGTGATTCCATTGGCAAAAAGGAATGTCTGGGAAACGGTCGCGCTCGTCCTGGTCGTGATCGGCGGACTGAACTGGGGGCTTGTGGGGCTCGCAAACCTGAATGTGGTGAGCACGCTGCTGGGCAACGGCCTCATCGCGCGGGCCCTGTACGCGCTTGTCGGCCTCTCTGCGCTGTACATGATTTATTATATCAGCAGGAAGTAGGAGCAGAACGCATGAATAATGGAACGTTTGTGCGTTCTGCTACAGTGCGGTGGGCCATTTCTTTTCCTTAAAGCTTAAATAATCCGCCGCCGTAGCCCCTGGGATGGAGGACTGGCTCGAGGAGGGCAGGATCGTCGTCCGCGAGGATCTGACCAGGCGGATGGGCGGCCGCACCTACTATCTCGCCGAGCGCCATACGGACAAGGGCATCTTCGGCTTCTGGGTGGACGAGAGCTGGAGAAAGAGCCGCGCGCAGCAGCGCCTCAACATCTCGAAATGAAGTAGCCCCGGCAGGATTCGAACCTGCGTCAAGGGATATCTCCGGATCACGCCAAAGTCCCCTATGCTTGTCCGCTACACTACGGGGCTGTGCTCCGGAACGCGCCAAGCAACTTTATAAACATTTCTGGGAGGCAAGGGTTGTTGCGAAAGACAGCGCTGGCGCGAATGCTCCCATGCTCCCCCTACCCCCATTTCCGAAGCAGGGAGGTTCGGCATGGCGATTTTGCTTTCAATCTTTTGCACTTCTGAATTAAACGGGAGAAGGCGTTATTTTCACAGTTCTTCGCTCAGTCTTTTAATGATATTCTTGAACTCCAATTCGTTTCTTTCAAGATAATCTTTCTTGATGGTTAATCCCCTGTAATTGATTTCGTTTCGTACTTTTCGTAGCTCGTCTATTTTTTGGATTTCAAAATCAAAGTCTTTAATCTTCTCTCTGAGATAGGCAATAAGGCAAAGATGATTTGTGCAGTTGTAACCATTCTTGTAGAGATGAGCAAAAAGAAGCTCTTTGATAATGTCATAATAAGCCTCCACCTTCAAGACAATAAATTCGTCTGCTACTTTCGTATCCAAGAATTTCAACCGAAGATTTGCCATTGATAGCATTTGATTCGATCGCTCTTCATCAGGAACTGTTTGAGTGATTATTCCCTCATCAACACATTCTTTCCAGTTCATTTCGTTTGCCATCGTCAGCCTCTATTGATTTTGATAAAACCATATAAAGCAACACCATTAATAATATTGTTCCGCAATTCTTTAGAGAGATGATTGATGTTTTGCTCAAAGAGGAGGTTAATCTTACGATGTAGTTTTTTCTCATAGTTGGTGAGATCGAATGTTGTTTGGTTGGCTTCTACAAAAATATCGACGTCGCTCTTTTCGGTAAAAGTCGCTTTTGCTCCGCTGCCGAAAAGGATGATGGATGAGGGTAAAGCTTCTTTTTGGATGCGATTCACAAGTCCGGATTCATTAATTTTGAAAATAAGCCCATTTCTTTTATAGAATTTGTATTTTTGATTTTCAGTATTCGCAAAATAAGTGGGGTAAAGAGTTGCTTCTTTCTTTTTGATAAAGCCTAGTTTTTCAAGATCAGCAATGTATTTTAATACGGTGGCGTGGCTAATCTTCAGGTTTCGGGCAAGGCCTCTCACAGAAAAGTCTTTGGTCGGAAATTCTATAAAAAGTTCAAGTATTTTGTAGGTGTTGTTTTTGAATAATTCATCCATGTTGGCCACTTGGTTAATTATTTGACCAGATGGTTAGAAAAATGACCAATAATATAAAAAGGTTTCTATTCTTACAAGAAGCAAAGATGGGATTTCGCAACGACCCGCGACGCGCACAAGCGCCAGCAGGCTTTCCGGGAGGAAATCACGCGGAACAAGCTGGCGCGGAGCAGTGGGCAAAAAACATGCAGGAGAAAAACAACCCATGAAAAACGAACCTATTTAAAACAGGCAGCCTTCTCCGGGCACATGAAGAAGGAGATGCGGCAGCACCTGCTCTACGCCGTGGTCATCCTGCTCGCCGTGGCCGGCCTCGTGCTGTACCAGGACTACAAGACAGCGGAGACGCGCCAGCTCCTTGCGTCCCAGGCCGCGCAGCTCGGGCAGCAGCTCACCGCACTGCAGCAGCAGCTCGATGGGCAGATCAGCCGGCTTGAAGAGGCGCTCCAGGCTGCTGTTTCCGGCTTGAACATCGAGCTCGAAAAGAAGGAATCTGCCATCAAGAGCCTCAGCGGCGAGCTCGACACGCTGCGCACCCAGAGCGAGCAGCAGGTCGCCCAGCTCGAAGAGACCATCGCCAGCCTCAAGCTGCAAAACGAGGACTTCTCCGCGATTATCGAGCAGGTGATCCCGGCGGTCGTCAGCATCCGCACCGACACGGGCAGCGGAAGCGGCTTTATCATCGAGCGCGAGGGCTACATCGTCACGAATTACCATGTCGTGCAGGGCGCGACGGCCGCCGGCGTCACGACGTCTGACGGGGATACGCACCGCGTCCGCCTGGTGGGCTTCGACCGGAACGCGGACATCGCGGTCATGAAGATCAACGCCAGCGGCCTCACGCGCCTGCGCTTCGGCGATTCGGGCGCCGTCCGTGTCGGCGAGAAGGTCATTGCCGTAGGCAACCCCGGCGGGCTCGACTTCACGGTCACTCAGGGCATCGTCAGCGCCGTTGGCAGGGAAGACGCAAGCGGCAACACCTATATCCAGCTCGATGCCCCCATCAACCCAGGCAACTCCGGCGGCCCGCTGGTGAACGCCGCAGGAGATGTGATCGGCGTGAACACGTTGAAAGCCTCGCGGCTTGAGAGCATTGGCTTTGCGCTCGAAAGCGACCTGGTCAGGCCGATTGTTAATCGCCTGATTGATCAGGATAGGGCTGGCTGATGGGG
>CAYYLB010000051.1:0-1072 GCA_964472345.1 uncultured Methanosarcinales archaeon | reverse complement strand
AAGAGGGCCAGGAGAGGATTACATTGAAGGAGATGGTGACTGAATGAAGAAGATTGCCGTTGACCGCATATGCGCAACCCCCCTGAGCCAGGCCATCGGCCTCATGTTCTCCCGCAGGCGGACGCTCCTCTTTGTCTTCCGCAGGCCGCGCCGTATGCGCATCCACAGCTGGTTCGTCTTCTTCCCCCTCACCCTGCTCTTCCTTGACAGCAGCAGGCGCGTCATCGAGAGCACGCGCCTCAGGCCGTTCTCCTACTATGCTGCGCAGCGTAACGCATCCTATCTCATCGAAACGCCCCATACCATCACGATAAGGGACGGTGAAAGAATGGTGTGGCAGCCGCAGAATAGTGGTAGAATAAGATGAGAATGCTCAGTATAATAATGGAATGAAGAAGAAACTGAAGAAAATTAATTGAAAAAGAAGCTGAAAAAGCCTACTTCTTCCGCTGCATCATGTAGATGAGCACCGCCAGCACGACGATGACCAGCACGACAACCAGCGCAATCGTGCCCGTCTTCGACTTGGCCGAAGGCTTCTCCGCCATTGCCCTCGTTGGCTCCTGAGGCGCTTCCGTCGGGGCCGGCGCAGGCTGCTCCGTAGGCGTCGGGCTTGGCGCTGGCTGGACAGCCGCAGTAGCTCCCTTCAGCGCAATCGCAAAGAAGCTGAAGCCGGGCAGCGTCGCCTTGAATGTCACACCCGTTGCCGTTTCAGTGAACGCACGTGTCGGAAGCGCCGTCCACTCGGTGCCGACAAGGCGGTGGAGCGCAACATCCTCGCGGGTCGCACCATGCTCGATGAGCCAGGCCTTCGGGACGGTGAATGTCATTTCCGCTGCCGAGAGGTCGCTGCTCTCGATTCCGGACGCTTTGATCTCGATGTAGCTGTACACATTGGCAGCGGGCTTTGGAGCCCCCGCCGGCAGCTGTGAAACAGTCGCAGAGCGCACCTCGACGACAACGCCCGAGCGCGTGCGATCCAGGCTGAAGCTGAGGTCTTCGACGCCTGTTACCGTGCCGGTGTTGGTTGCGGTGACGGTCGCAGTCTCGCCTGCAAATATGGATGTCCAGA